>NZ_BTHK01000101.1:0-269 GCF_033242365.1 Lachnoanaerobaculum sanguinis | reverse complement strand
TATTGTGTTATATGTACCCGTACCGCAAACCGACACAGGTAGATGAGGAGAGAATCCTAAGGCCGGCGGGAGAAGCATTGTTAAGGAACTCGGCAAAATGACCCCGTAACTTCGGGAGAAGGGGTGCCACTTTAATAGAGTGGTCGCAGAAAAAAGGCTCAAGCAACTGTTTAGCAAAAACACAGGTCTATGCGAAACCGCAAGGTGAAGTATATGGGCTGACGCCTGCCCGGTGCCGGAAGGTTAAGAGGAGAAGTCAGGAAACGAAG
>NZ_BTHK01000100.1:0-269 GCF_033242365.1 Lachnoanaerobaculum sanguinis | reverse complement strand
TTTTCCACTCCTGTTGAACTTAATATAGGACACTTCTTGCTCTACTCATTGATTGATGAGCTTGATGTTAAGGAAACTATTGATATACTTGCTTCTCAAATGCGTTTTCAGTTCTCTGTATTTGACTTAATTACGCAACTTATTTATGCAAGGGTTATATCACCATGCTCTAAGTCAAAGACAGCCTCTCATGTCTTTCCATACATTTACGGCAGCTCTACAATCTCTGAAGACCAAGTATATGACGGGTGTTCTTTCATAGGAGAGTC
>NZ_BTHK01000099.1:0-269 GCF_033242365.1 Lachnoanaerobaculum sanguinis | reverse complement strand
GACTCTCCTATGAAAGAACACCCGTCATATACTTGGTCTTCAGAGATTGTAGAGCTGCCGTAAATGTATGGAAAGACATGAGAGGCTGTCTTTGACTTAGAGCATGGTGATATAACCCTTGCATAAATAAGTTGTGTAATTAAGTCAAATACAGAGAACTGAAAACGCATTTGAGAAGCAAGTATATCAATAGTTTCCTTAACATCAAGCTCATCAATCAATGAGTAGAGCAAGAAGTGTCCTATATTAAGTTCAACAGGAGTGGAAAA
>NZ_BTHK01000097.1:0-269 GCF_033242365.1 Lachnoanaerobaculum sanguinis | reverse complement strand
TGTATGCCGGCTTTAGCTGCCCGTTCAGCATATGATCTTCCTTCATTCGCATAAAGGTTGCTTCCAAATCAGTTTTTGAGTAGCTGTTTCTATCTTTCCCCATAATCTCAAAGCATTCTTTATAGTGCATTAATCGCTGTCCACAATGTTCAAGCTCTTCATAGAGTTGTTGAAGTTTTGGCTTTCTCTTGCCCTTTCCGTTAACAAATACAATACCTTCTCCGTCAGCAATAACCATAAGATTTTTCTGAAGCTTAAGTATTTCAATA
>NZ_BTHK01000096.1:0-269 GCF_033242365.1 Lachnoanaerobaculum sanguinis | reverse complement strand
GTGTCATACATAAACACTAAATCTAAATGATTTAAGAGGTTAAACATAAAGAGCGTAGGGTGGATGCCTAGGCACTGACAGCCGAAGAAAGACGTGACAAGCTGCGAAAAGCTGCGGGGAGAAGCACATATTCAATGATCCGCAGATGTCTGAATGGGGAAACCCACTTGGAAGAACTCCAAGTATCTGTACGCCAATACATAACGTACAGAGGGGAACCCGGTGAACTGAAACATCTAAGTAGCCGGAGGAAAAGAAAACAACAGTGA
>NZ_BTHK01000095.1:0-269 GCF_033242365.1 Lachnoanaerobaculum sanguinis | reverse complement strand
TGTATGCCGGCTTTAGCTGCCCGTTCAGCATATGATCTTCCTTCATTCGCATAAAGGTTGCTTCCAAATCAGTTTTTGAGTAGCTGTTTCTATCTTTCCCCATAATCTCAAAGCATTCTTTATAGTGCATTAATTGCTGTCCACAATGTTCAAGCTCTTCATAGAGTTGTTGAAGTTTTGGCTTTCTCTTGCCCTTTCCGTTAACAAATACAATACCTTCTCCGTCAGCAATAACCATAAGATTTTTCTGAAGCTTAAGTATTTCAATA
>NZ_BTHK01000094.1:0-269 GCF_033242365.1 Lachnoanaerobaculum sanguinis | reverse complement strand
TATTGTGTTATATGTACCCGTACCGCAAACCGACACAGGTAGATGAGGAGAGAATCCTAAGGCCGGCGGGAGAAGCATTGTTAAGGAACTCGGCAAAATGACCCCGTAACTTCGGGAGAAGGGGTGCCACTTTAGTAGAGTGGTCGCAGAAAAAAGGCTCAAGCAACTGTTTAGCAAAAACACAGGTCTATGCGAAACCGCAAGGTGAAGTATATGGGCTGACGCCTGCCCGGTGCCGGAAGGTTAAGAGGAGAAGTCAGGAAACGAAG
>NZ_BTHK01000093.1:0-269 GCF_033242365.1 Lachnoanaerobaculum sanguinis | reverse complement strand
GTGTCATACATAAACACTAAATCTAAATGATTTAAGAGGTTAAACATAAAGAGCGTAGGGTGGATGCCTAGGCACTGACAGCCGAAGAAAGACGTGACAAGCTGCGAAAAGCTGCGGGGAGAAGCACATATTCAGTGATCCGCAGATGTCTGAATGGGGAAACCCACTTGGAAGAACTCCAAGTATCTGTACGCCAATACATAACGTACAGAGGGGAACCCGGTGAACTGAAACATCTAAGTAGCCGGAGGAAAAGAAAACAACAGTGA
>NZ_BTHK01000092.1:0-269 GCF_033242365.1 Lachnoanaerobaculum sanguinis | reverse complement strand
TCGATTGGAATTTCTCCCCTATCCACACCTCATCGCCACCCTTTTCAACGGATGTGCGTTCGGTCCTCCATTCACTTTTACGCGAACTTCAACCTGGACATGGATAGATCACCCGGTTTCGGGTCTACACATACAGACTAACATCGCCCTATTAAGACTTGGTTTCCCTTCGGCTCCGTATCTTTAATACTTAACCTCGCCTGTACATGTAACTCGCCGGACCGTTCTACAAAAAGTACGCGGTTCACCTTTCGGTGTTCCACAGTTTG
>NZ_BTHK01000091.1:0-271 GCF_033242365.1 Lachnoanaerobaculum sanguinis | reverse complement strand
ATTATATTCGCACATCCTCATTTTGTCAATATTACAGGGCACTTTTGTAAAACCCATTTCATTGAACGCTTTCCAAGATACTCATTTTTACTTATAAAATCATATTAAGGTTTATTTAAAATATCTTTATAATCAATCATGACTACTACTCCCTGAAATTTTATCTTGTTTTCTTCTAACGTATAAAACTTTCACCATCCGAATTAAAATGCAAGCAATTTAACTCTGTGTTATTAGCTACATACAATTGATGTCTTGGATTCCCTTTCAC
>NZ_BTHK01000090.1:0-272 GCF_033242365.1 Lachnoanaerobaculum sanguinis | reverse complement strand
TTTTCCTCCCATACAGGTACTTCGCTTGCCCCGGTTTTTGTCCTCCCGGGTTCGGTTTCAGTCTCCGTGTCCCCACAGTTCTGATTATATGTAGTACAGGAATCTGTACCTGTTATCCATCGACTACGTCTTTCGACCTTGCCTTAGGCCCCGACTTACCCTGAGTAGATCAGCTTTACTCAGGAAACCTTAGATATTCGGCCAAGAGGATTCTCACCTCTTTCTCGCTACTCATTCCGGCATTCTCTCTTCTTATTACTCCACCATTCCTT
>NZ_BTHK01000089.1:0-274 GCF_033242365.1 Lachnoanaerobaculum sanguinis | reverse complement strand
GGTACTTCTTCTCCCATACTTGGAATATATTCTCCAAGCTCTATTTCCACATTAGGAAAGAAGTAAATTATAATATTGTCATTATCATCTAATGAATCAAATTCGTTCTCATCCCACTTTCTTATCGACTCATCATTAAAAAAACTCACAGTTGAATATACTCTTTCACCTGAAGTAATATTCAACTTATTACTTGAATAAAATCCCATTTCTGTAAATATATCAATTATTATATCCAAGTCTTTTTCTGTTACATATTTACCTTTTCTAAACA
>NZ_BTHK01000088.1:0-279 GCF_033242365.1 Lachnoanaerobaculum sanguinis | reverse complement strand
CTTTTTATCCTTATCCCAAAATGATTCATACATCTGAAGATAAGTACCTTTTTTCTTCTTTTCTTTTCTCAAAAAATAAGCCATAAACACCTCTAAAAGTAAAGTACTATGAAGTACTATGATTATAACATACTCAAAAAAATTTTTCAAATTTTTTGAAATATTTTTTATGTCAGAAAAGCCTTTAAAATAAGGGATTTAAAAGAATTGCATAAAACTAAATAGCTTATTAGAAATTTAAAACGTCGGAACTTTCATAGTACTTCGACGGAAGACGGG
>NZ_BTHK01000087.1:0-280 GCF_033242365.1 Lachnoanaerobaculum sanguinis | reverse complement strand
TCACTGTCTTCTTTAGACAGTATAATATCATAATCTCTTTTACCTATCATCAATCTTCTATTGTAGTTCATAGCATCAAGTATTTTCCACATGCTGACACCGATAGATGTTTTTCTGCCCTCAGATTTTTGTAATATTCTTCCCTCACATATCATATATAATTCTCCCTTTTATACTGCTGCCACAAAAATAGTCCTGTTAAGCATATAACTTATCTACATTATCCTTTTATATACGTATCCGGGCTTTTATAAATCCACTCCGCATCCGGTTCAGGCAT
>NZ_BTHK01000086.1:0-280 GCF_033242365.1 Lachnoanaerobaculum sanguinis | reverse complement strand
ACCCGTCTTCCGTCGAAGTACTATGAAAGTTCCGACGTTTTAAATTTCTAATAAGCTATTTAGTTTTATGCAATTCTTTTAAATCCCTTATTTTAAAGGCTTTTCTTACATAAAAAATATTTCAAAAAATTTGAAATATTTTTTTAAGTATGTTATAATCATAGTACTTCATAGTACTTTACTTTTAGAGGTGTTTATGGCTTATTTTTTGAGAAAAGAAAAGAAGAAAAAAGGTACTTATCTTCAGATGTATGAATCATTTTGGGATAAGGATAAAAAG
>NZ_BTHK01000085.1:0-285 GCF_033242365.1 Lachnoanaerobaculum sanguinis | reverse complement strand
GTCTCTTATAATCCTAACCTTGCAAAGAAACAAAGGCTTGAAATAATGAAAATGGTCGATAAAGCTTCAAAGTTTTCTACATACAAAAATATCGCTAAAGATGAACTTGGAGATTGTGCTAAATATGTAGACATTATAACTAAAGATAGTGCAGGCAAGACAATAAAGCCTATAATAGATTTAAATAAATCTAAGATTGATGAAGATCTTAAATATGCAGGATATAATCTTTTAGTGACATCCGAGATAGATATGGAGCCATTACAGGTATATAAAACATACCAT
>NZ_BTHK01000082.1:0-290 GCF_033242365.1 Lachnoanaerobaculum sanguinis | reverse complement strand
ATATCTCCAAAATGACCTTCTGTTTGAATAGAGCGTATCTGTCGTTTCAGAATACCTTTTTCACTCTGTATGTTAGCATGTGACTTCTCTCGGAGTTCTTCCCATACTTCATTGATCTTCATTACTTTATTCTTATCAATATCTTTATCAGGATTATACTTGTATAAACATTTAGACTTATGTTCACATCCACTACAGTCTGAACATCCATATACTTCATATGTTTGTGTATAACCATTCTGTTCTTTCTTTTCTGTGTTGATATGTCTCAGTTCACGGCCGTCATGACA
>NZ_BTHK01000081.1:0-297 GCF_033242365.1 Lachnoanaerobaculum sanguinis | reverse complement strand
GAATCCAGCAGTATCCGGAGTACCACGAGACACGAGAAACCTTGTGGGAAGCAGGGGGGACCACCCCCCAAGGCTAAATACTAGTCAGTGACCGATAGCGTATAGTACTGTGAAGGAAAGGTGAAAAGAACCCCGGGAGGGGAGTGAAAAAGAACCTGAAACCCTATGTTTACAAACTGTGGAACACCGAAAGGTGAACCGCGTACTTTTTGTAGAACGGTCCGGCGAGTTACATGTACAGGCGAGGTTAAGTATTAAAGATACGGAGCCGAAGGGAAACCAAGTCTTAATAGGGCG
>NZ_BTHK01000080.1:0-300 GCF_033242365.1 Lachnoanaerobaculum sanguinis | reverse complement strand
AGCTTCTTTAACTGCAGCATAAATATTTCTTGCACAATTAAGTCCTTTATCAGCCACCTGAATTGTCTTGCCTGATACGTTGTGTCGTTGCTTCATTTCTTCAATAACTTTTCTAATATATGGCTTTTCCGATTCATTTCCGGGATACATTTGCATGGAGACAGGTACTAGATCAGCATCTAAAAGTAAAGCCTGCCCTATTATCGGAGAGTGCCTATTCTCTTTTGAAGGTCCCTTTTGCTTGTCATCGCTAGGAAGATCAATTTCAAAGTAATAATTAGTACAATCGAAAAATACATT
>NZ_BTHK01000079.1:0-302 GCF_033242365.1 Lachnoanaerobaculum sanguinis | reverse complement strand
CAACTTATTTATGCAAGGGTTATATCACCATGCTCTAAGTCAAAGACAGCCTCTCATGTCTTTCCATACATTTACGGCAGCTCTACAATCTCTGAAGACCAAGTATATGACGGGTGTTCTTTCATAGGAGAGTCTTATAAGAAGTACATTGATTTGTTTAATCACTCTTATGAAAAGTATTTTAAAAGAGATTTAAGCAATGTATTTTTCGATTGTACTAATTATTACTTTGAAATTGATCTTCCTAGCGATGACAAGCAAAAGGGACCTTCAAAAGAGAATAGGCACTCTCCGATAATAGG
>NZ_BTHK01000078.1:0-307 GCF_033242365.1 Lachnoanaerobaculum sanguinis | reverse complement strand
GCCGAGTTCCTTAACAATGCTTCTCCCGCCGGCCTTAGGATTCTCTCCTCATCTACCTGTGTCGGTTTGCGGTACGGGTACATATAACACAATAGCGGCTTTTCTTGACGGCTCCCTAACCGACTTCCCTACTAATTTTCGGTACGCATCACGTTTTCCCCTTGTATGGTGGTTTTTCCTCCCATACAGGTACTTCGCTTGCCCCGGTTTTTGTCCTCCCGGGTTCGGTTTCAGTCTCCGTGTCCCCACAGTTCTGATTATATGTAGTACAGGAATCTGTACCTGTTATCCATCGACTACGTCTTTC
>NZ_BTHK01000077.1:0-307 GCF_033242365.1 Lachnoanaerobaculum sanguinis | reverse complement strand
GAAAGACGTAGTCGATGGATAACAGGTACAGATTCCTGTACTACATATAATCAGAACTGTGGGGACACGGAGACTGAAACCGAACCCGGGAGGACAAAAACCGGGGCAAGCGAAGTACCTGTATGGGAGGAAAACCCACCATGCAAGGGGAAAACGTGATGCGTACCGAAAAATAGTAGGGAAGTCGGTTAGGGAGCCGTCAAGAAAAGCCGCTATTGTGTTATATGTACCCGTACCGCAAACCGACACAGGTAGATGAGGAGAGAATCCTAAGGCCGGCGGGAGAAGCATTGTTAAGGAACTCGGC
>NZ_BTHK01000076.1:0-313 GCF_033242365.1 Lachnoanaerobaculum sanguinis | reverse complement strand
TCTGTTCTTCTACAAGCACAAACCGGCGGTTTGACGCATTCCGCAGTTCTGCATATACACCTGTCGGCATATATGAATAAAAATATCGTCCATCCCTTACAAGCCCTGCAATAACACGAGGATCTTTTCTGTCATTTTTAGATGGACTATTGTCATCTAATTCTTTGGTCTTATGCACATGGTGCGGATTTACCATCACAAACTTTATGTTCTTTTCACCCATGAACTGCCCAAGATCAAACCAGTAGTGACCGGTTGGCTCTATTCCTACCAGTGCCTCTTTAAGTTCATTTTTCTGCATCAGTTCCACAAC
>NZ_BTHK01000075.1:0-319 GCF_033242365.1 Lachnoanaerobaculum sanguinis | reverse complement strand
ACCTGACTTCCGTCGTTTCTCTCAAAACCTAGTACTCTAGGTATCCAAGAGCATGCAGTTTTGAAAGAAATTGTCGACTTCAGCTTTGGTTAAATAGAGGGCATCAAGGTTACTAAAACCAACCAGTTTTTTAACCTTTTCGTTAACGGCCTGGTCTCTTGATATATTTATATATGTATTATCACCTTTATTTACCACCCTAAAATCACGCATAAAGTTAATCAAGTCATAAGAGTTTATTTTATTTTTGAAGCACTTGATTTCTAATACTCTTAAAAGAAACAAGCTAAGGTAGCATATCAAAAAATGCCCATAGATT
>NZ_BTHK01000074.1:0-326 GCF_033242365.1 Lachnoanaerobaculum sanguinis | reverse complement strand
TTGCCTTAGGCCCCGACTTACCCTGAGTAGATCAGCTTTACTCAGGAAACCTTAGATATTCGGCCAAGAGGATTCTCACCTCTTTCTCGCTACTCATTCCGGCATTCTCTCTTCTTATTACTCCACCATTCCTTTCGGTATGGCTTCTACGCCTCTAAGAATGCTCCTCTACCAATGTATTACTACATTCCCAGGCTTCGGTGTTGTGTTTAGCCCCGGACATTTTCGGCGCAGGACCTCTCGACTAGTGAGCTGTTACGCACTCTTTTAATGTATGGCTGCTTCTAAGCCAACATCCTAGCTGTCTTCGAAATCCCACATCCTTT
>NZ_BTHK01000073.1:0-326 GCF_033242365.1 Lachnoanaerobaculum sanguinis | reverse complement strand
TTGCCTTAGGCCCCGACTTACCCTGAGTAGATCAGCTTTACTCAGGAAACCTTAGATATTCGGCCAAGAGGATTCTCACCTCTTTCTCGCTACTCATTCCGGCATTCTCTCTTCTTATTACTCCACCATTCCTTCCGGTATGGCTTCTACGCCTCTAAGAATGCTCCTCTACCAATGTATTACTACATTCCTAGGCTTCGGTGTTGTGTTTAGCCCCGGACATTTTCGGCGCAGGACCTCTCGACTAGTGAGCTGTTACGCACTCTTTTAATGTATGGCTGCTTCTAAGCCAACATCCTAGCTGTCTTCGAAATCCCACATCCTTT
>NZ_BTHK01000072.1:0-340 GCF_033242365.1 Lachnoanaerobaculum sanguinis | reverse complement strand
ATTAATGCACTATAAAGAATGCTTTGAGATTATGGGGAAAGATAGAAACAGCTACTCAAAAACTGATTTGGAAGCAACCTTTATGCGAATGAAGGAAGATCATATGCTGAACGGGCAGCTAAAGCCGGCATACAATGTACAGATAGCAGTAGAGAATTATTTTATTGTGCATGGTTATGTAAGTAATGATCGTACAGACTATAACACACTGATTCCTGTCCTTGAAAAGCATAAGAAAGCATTTGGAGAAGTGCTTGAAGAAGTTACGGCAGATAGCGGCTATTGTAGTGAGAAAAACCTCTTATATCTGAAAGAAAATCAAATAGACAGTTATATAAAA
>NZ_BTHK01000071.1:0-343 GCF_033242365.1 Lachnoanaerobaculum sanguinis | reverse complement strand
AGTATGTTATAATCATAGTACTTCATAGTACTTTACTTTTAGAGGTGTTTATGGCTTATTTTTTGAGAAAAGAAAAGAAGAAAAAAGGTACTTATCTTCAGATGTATGAATCATTTTGGGATAAGGATAAAAAGCAACCAAGAACAAAAAATGTAAAATCTTTTGGTTATGTTGAGGATTTGATTTCAGGTGAGATTCCGGATCCTGTTAAATTTTACAGCGACTATGTAAAAGAGCAAAATGAGAATAGAACAAAAGTTCTTTCTGAAGAATCCCGTCCTCGTGCATTTTCCACTCCTGTTGAACTTAATATAGGACACTTCTTGCTCTACTCATTGATTGA
>NZ_BTHK01000070.1:0-344 GCF_033242365.1 Lachnoanaerobaculum sanguinis | reverse complement strand
ACCGCATAAGACCACAGCACCGCATGGTGCAGGGGTAAAATATTTATAGGTATAAGATGGATCCGCGTCCGATTAGCTAGTTGGTGAGGTAAAGGCCCACCAAGGCGACGATCGGTAGCCGGCCTGAGAGGGTGAACGGCCACATTGGGACTGAGACACGGCCCAAACTCCTACGGGAGGCAGCAGTGGGGAATATTGGACAATGGGGGAAACCCTGATCCAGCGACGCCGCGTGAGTGAAGAAGTATTTCGGTATGTAAAGCTCTATCAGCAGGGAAGAAAATGACGGTACCTGACTAAGAAGCCCCGGCTAACTACGTGCCAGCAGCCGCGGTAATACGTAG
>NZ_BTHK01000069.1:0-350 GCF_033242365.1 Lachnoanaerobaculum sanguinis | reverse complement strand
GTAGGGGCATTATACCCGGCTATATTTAATACTTCTGAAATCAATTCTGAAAACTTCTAAAGACAATGGAATCAAAAATAATTCTCTGATATAATAAAGGAGCAGATATGCAAGAAAAAGATATAACTCAAAAGATGCTTGAAAGACACAATGATGTTTTTTCGGATATAGTAAATGTATTGTTGTTTGGCGGAAAGAAAGTGGTAGAGGAAGAAACACTTTTTGATGCCGTTACAGACAGTGCATTAAAAATAGACGGAAGAGTCAGGTTTCAAGACAGAGATGTTGCAAAATATTGGAAAGACAGTCAGATAAATATAGCACTTTTAGGAATAGAAAATCAGACAAAT
>NZ_BTHK01000068.1:0-353 GCF_033242365.1 Lachnoanaerobaculum sanguinis | reverse complement strand
ATAAAGACAGCAGTCTTGGAGACGGGATGCCGGATACAGATAAGGGTCAGATATTTCTCACTTTGTGTGATGACAATAAATGGAGAATTTCTAAGATCTCTCAATGGTATGATGATTTAGTGTTTTATGAATTGGAAGAATATATAGAAGAATTTTTTGACAGTCAAAATAATGTAAAAGAGGATTATGATACTTTTATTAGGGATTATGGGTATGACAAAAATGGAAATAGAATATCTATGCAGATGTTAAGATATTCTTTAAAGGACGCGATCTTGGCGAGCAGCAGTTTTGATGTGTTGGAGAATTTAGATGACAGTTATATATTGGAACATCTTTCTAAACTTGCAACC
>NZ_BTHK01000067.1:0-355 GCF_033242365.1 Lachnoanaerobaculum sanguinis | reverse complement strand
AAGGCATCTCTTTTAGGCTTCCTCCCTTGAGTAAGCCAGATAAAAGCAATATCTCTTTCGCATAAATCTACAATACGATCAATAGAACGAATTCCTCGCATATTTGCATAAGTAATAACTGCATACATCATGATAGGGTTATACCCTGTTCTTCCCTTATCCGAACAATTGGCTAACAGTCCGGAAAAATCTAAATCCTCCATAACTTTTTTTAGGGTATAGACCGGATCGTCATCGGGTAAACTCAATTCATAGAAACTAAAGTTGATTTTCTGTTGACCTATTTCAAAAAAGTCGTTATAATAATTAACTGTGAGCATAGTTACATTATAACATGTAACGGAGAAAGATGGTT
>NZ_BTHK01000066.1:0-370 GCF_033242365.1 Lachnoanaerobaculum sanguinis | reverse complement strand
TACTTGTATAAACATTTAGACTTATGTTCACATCCACTACAGTCTGAACATCCATATACTTCATATGTTTGTGTATAACCATTCTGTTCTTTCTTTTCTGTGTTGATATGTCTCAGTTCACGGCCGTCATGACAGATATAGACTTGCTCATCCTCAAATACCGTTGTCTTCATGTTGTAGTATTTACCTATATCTTTACTGTATGCTCTTGTTTTTCGTTTCTCGTGATCCTGTAATTTTATATAACTGTCTATTTGATTTTCTTTCAGATATAAGAGGTTTTTCTCACTACAATAGCCGCTATCTGCCGTAACTTCTTCAAGCACTTCTCCAAATGCTTTCTTATGCTTTTCAAGGACAGGAATCAGTG
>NZ_BTHK01000065.1:0-370 GCF_033242365.1 Lachnoanaerobaculum sanguinis | reverse complement strand
CACTGATTCCTGTCCTTGAAAAGCATAAGAAAGCATTTGGAGAAGTGCTTGAAGAAGTTACGGCAGATAGCGGCTATTGTAGTGAGAAAAACCTCTTATATCTGAAAGAAAATCAAATAGACAGTTATATAAAACTACAGGATCATGAAAAACGAAAAACAAGAGCATACAGTAAAGATATAGGCAAATACTACAACATGAAGACAATGGTATTTGAGGATGAGCAAGTCTATATATGTCATGACGGCCGTGAACTGAGACATATCAACACAGAAAAGAAAGAACAGAATGGTTATACACAAACATATGAAGTATATGGATGTTCAGACTGTAGTGGATGTGAACATAAGTCTAAATGTTTATACAAGTA
>NZ_BTHK01000064.1:0-376 GCF_033242365.1 Lachnoanaerobaculum sanguinis | reverse complement strand
AAAAACAGTAGATCTGTGAAAACAGATGCAAGCTAGCGAGAAGGCTAGATTAAACTTTTATATGAGAGTTTGATCCTGGCTCAGGATGAACGCTGGCGGCGTGCTTAACACATGCAAGTCGAACGAAGCTGCCTGGAGGAAGTTTTCGGATGGAATTTAGGTAGACTTAGTGGCGGACGGGTGAGTAACGCGTGGATAACCTGCCTTATACAGGGGGATAACGGAGAGAAATTTCCGCTAACACCGCATAAGACCACAGCACCGCATGGTGCAGGGGTAAAATATTTATAGGTATAAGATGGATCCGCGTCCGATTAGCTAGTTGGTGAGGTAAAGGCCCACCAAGGCGACGATCGGTAGCCGGCCTGAGAGGGTG
>NZ_BTHK01000063.1:0-392 GCF_033242365.1 Lachnoanaerobaculum sanguinis | reverse complement strand
AAGGCATCTCTTTTAGGCTTCCTCCCTTGAGTAAGCCAGATAAAAGCAATATCTCTTTCGCATAAATCTACAATACGATCAATAGAACGAATTCCTCGCATATTTGCATAAGTAATAACTGCATACATCATGATTGGATTGTACCCTGTTCTTCCCTTATCCGAACAATTGGCTAATAGTCCGGAAAAATCTAAATCCTCCATAACTTTTTTTAGGGTATAGACTGGATCGTCATCAGGCAAACTCAATTCATAGAAGCTAAAGTTGATTTTCTGTTGACCTATTTCAAAAAAGTCGTTATAATAATTAACTGTGAGCATAGTTACATTATAACATGTAACGGAGAAAGATGGTTATCGTTAGCCATCTTTTTTTATGTAAAAACTTAAGGA
>NZ_BTHK01000062.1:0-392 GCF_033242365.1 Lachnoanaerobaculum sanguinis | reverse complement strand
CATATCAAAAAATGCCCATAGATTGTTTCTTTTTTCTGTAAATAAACAGGCCTAGCATCCAGGTATGATTTTGTAAGTCTAAAAGATTCCTCGATTTTCCATAGGCTATGGTATGTTTTATATACCTGTAATGGTTCCATATCTATCTCGGATGTCACTAAAAGATTATATCCTGCATATTTAAGATCTTCATCAATCTTAGATTTATTTAAATCTATTATAGGCTTTATTGTCTTGCCTGTACTATCTTTAGTTATGATGTCTACATATTTAGCACAATCTCCAAGTTCATCTTTAGCGATATTTTTGTATGTAGAAAACTTTGAAGCTTTATCGACCATTTTCATTATTTCAAGCCTTTGTTTCTTTGCAAGGTTAGGATTATAAGAGAC
>NZ_BTHK01000061.1:0-405 GCF_033242365.1 Lachnoanaerobaculum sanguinis | reverse complement strand
TATATAAGCCATATATGATAAAGTCCCATTATACCACAAATAAAAATGTCCCACTTATGGTAGAATACTATTTTGTATATTCTAACACTAGGAGGGACTGACTTATCAGAAAGGTTATTTTATCAATGGATGAACAAAGAAAGTACGAGGTTATTAAGGGTCTGGTAGATCACCCCGATACAGCTAATAAGGATAGAGCTGCTCTTATCCTAGGATGCACCAAGAGGCATATAAACCGTATGATACAAGGCTATATTAAAGATGGTAAAGCATTCTTTATTCATGGTAACCGAGGTAAGAAGCCGGCTACCACCATCCACCCTGATATCAGAAGTCAGGTTCTTGATCTATACAGAACTAAATACTACGAGGCTAACTTTGAACACTATACAGAGCTTCTAAAAA
>NZ_BTHK01000060.1:0-411 GCF_033242365.1 Lachnoanaerobaculum sanguinis | reverse complement strand
CTGGCATATATCTCTTCACGAGCCATACATGCCGCCAACTTGGAAAGTTTTTTCAGCTTTTCTAAATTTGATTTGCTGCTGATAATATCCGTATCACTTCCCGTAAAAATCTCATCATTATCATCTGTACTTATATACATACTGATTCTATTACCTCTTGAATCATAGCCATATTTTTTCAAAAATTCTTCATACTCAGGTAGTGAACTATATTCCGGATCAAAAAACACCTTCATTTCATTTCCCAAATCATAGTATGCCAAATCATTAAGCCATTGAGAAACTTTAGATATTCTCCATTTATTGTCCTCACACAGTTCCAAATACACCTCACCGTCACTGATTTCCGGCATATCCTCAGCCAATATTACCTTTTTTACAAATTGAATTTGAACACATATACTCTTTTTA
>NZ_BTHK01000059.1:0-412 GCF_033242365.1 Lachnoanaerobaculum sanguinis | reverse complement strand
TCAAGCCTTTGTTTCTTTGCAAGGTTAGGATTATAAGAGACGATACGCTTTTCTTTTACAGAAAACCTTGTAACACTCTCTTTTCCTGTTTCCGGATCAATCTCTTTAAAACTGTAATCAAAGCTGTCAATACAGGATTTAAGACGAAAAGATATATTACCTCTTTCATCAGTGTAATTAGAAAAGACATTTGTATCATTCTCAAGTAGAACCCATTTCTTTTCCTTTTCACTTAGATTCTTACCATGTATTGATTTTGAAAATATATAGCCGTCACTAGCTTCTTTAACTGCAGCATAAATATTTCTTGCACAATTAAGTCCTTTATCAGCCACCTGAATTGTCTTGCCTGATACGTTGTGTCGTTGCTTCATTTCTTCAATAACTTTTCTAATATATGGCTTTTCCGATT
>NZ_BTHK01000058.1:0-412 GCF_033242365.1 Lachnoanaerobaculum sanguinis | reverse complement strand
TCAAGCCTTTGTTTCTTTGCAAGGTTAGGATTATAAGAGACGATACGCTTTTCTTTTACAGAAAACCTTGTAACACTCTCTTTTCCTGTTTCCGGATCAATCTCTTTAAAACTGTAATCAAAGCTGTCAATACATGATTTAAGACGAAATGATATATTGCCTCTTTCATCAGTGTAATTAAAAAAGACATTTGTATCATTCTCAAGTAGAACCCATTTCTTTTCCTTTTCACTTAAATTCTTACCATGTATTGATTTTGAAAATATATAGCCGTCACAAGCTTCTTTAACTGCAGCATAAATATTTCTTGCACAATTAAGTCCTTTATCAGCCACCTGAATTGTCTTGCCTGATACGTTGTGTCGTTGCTTCATTTCTTCAATAACTTTTCTAATATATGGCTTTTCCGATT
>NZ_BTHK01000057.1:0-417 GCF_033242365.1 Lachnoanaerobaculum sanguinis | reverse complement strand
TGATCCGCAGATGTCTGAATGGGGAAACCCACTTGGAAGAACTCCAAGTATCTGTACGCCAATACATAACGTACAGAGGGGAACCCGGTGAACTGAAACATCTAAGTAGCCGGAGGAAAAGAAAACAACAGTGATTGCGAAAGTAGCGGCGAGCGAAATCGTAAGAGCCCAAACCGTGGTGCGTGCACTGCGGGGTAGAGGACTGCAATACGAGTAAGATATATTACCTGAACCGTTTTGGAAAAGCGGGCCAAAGAGCGTGAGAGCCGTGTAAGGGAAAATATATTGAATCCAGCAGTATCCGGAGTACCACGAGACACGAGAAACCTTGTGGGAAGCAGGGGGGACCACCCCCCAAGGCTAAATACTAGTCAGTGACCGATAGCGTATAGTACTGTGAAGGAAAGGTGAAAAGAA
>NZ_BTHK01000056.1:0-434 GCF_033242365.1 Lachnoanaerobaculum sanguinis | reverse complement strand
AACCCTGATCCAGCGACGCCGCGTGAGTGAAGAAGTATTTCGGTATGTAAAGCTCTATCAGCAGGGAAGAAAATGACGGTACCTGACTAAGAAGCCCCGGCTAACTACGTGCCAGCAGCCGCGGTAATACGTAGGGGGCAAGCGTTATCCGGATTTACTGGGTGTAAAGGGAGCGCAGACGGCAATGCAAGTCTGAAGTGAAAGGCGTGGGCTCAACCCATGAACTGCTTTGGAAACTGTATAGCTTGAGTGTCGGAGGGGTAAGCGGAATTCCTAGTGTAGCGGTGAAATGCGTAGATATTAGGAGGAACACCGGAGGCGAAGGCGGCTTACTGGACGACAACTGACGTTGAGGCTCGAAGGCGTGGGGAGCAAACAGGATTAGATACCCTGGTAGTCCACGCAGTAAACGATGAATACTTGGTGTCGGGGAG
>NZ_BTHK01000055.1:0-452 GCF_033242365.1 Lachnoanaerobaculum sanguinis | reverse complement strand
CCCACTTCATAGTGGTTTACTGTTATATTTGCAGCATCTTTTCGTCTGTATCTGTAGGTTACTGTCTGTGGTGCTGTTTGATATGTAACTGTTGTATCACCTGTAGCTGTTGGCGATGTCGCTGAAGGTGCTCCTGTTACATCTGTGCTTACATACTCAAAGTTGTCGATGTCTGCTTCTTTGTTTGTAAGATTTTCACTCAGTCCCAGTTTTTCCGTTCCTACATAAGTTTCCGCACTTGGTGCTGCCGCTCCCGCAGGTGTATATAGCTGTGTACTTCCACCTACTTCAAAGTGGTTTACAGTTATATTTCCTGCAGTCTTTCTCTTGTATTTTAATACTACGACATTCTGTCCCGGATTTAATGTTCCTGTCAACGGTCTGCCGTTTGTAAGATCCGGCTCCGCATACTCATAATTAGCCACACCTGTAAGTGTTGTAGGCGGTGTTAC
>NZ_BTHK01000054.1:0-470 GCF_033242365.1 Lachnoanaerobaculum sanguinis | reverse complement strand
GGGATTGTCGGGAAATAAGTAATTTTACTTCCCGCAGAACGAAATAGAAATATCCTGACAAATACAAGGCTTTTGGGCTTTGCGACTTTGTCAGGATATTTTGTTTTTCTATAATACTGTCTGTTTTTGGGCATAAAACCCCCTTTGCTGAAATTTTGCTTTTGCATTTTTTACTATGCTGTTTTCTCCTGTGGTTTACCTTCAAATTTCTTTAGTTTGGCATAGAGAAAACGATGATATTTATTTATATTTCTTCCTATTGCAAAAAGCATAAATTCTTTATAAACCTTATCTGAAGTACGATAGTTAAAGCGTCGGAAATCTTCATTCTCTTTAATATCTCCAAAATGACCTTCTGTTTGAATAGAGCGTATCTGTCGTTTCAGAATACCTTTTTCACTCTGTATGTTAGCATGTGACTTCTCTCGGAGTTCTTCCCATACTTCATTGATCTTCATTACTTTATTCTT
>NZ_BTHK01000053.1:0-473 GCF_033242365.1 Lachnoanaerobaculum sanguinis | reverse complement strand
AAAGGGACTGTCGGGAAATAAGTAATTTTACTTCCCGCAGAACAAAATAGAAATATCCTGACAAATACAAGGCATTTCGGCTTTGTAACTTTGTCAGGATATTTTACTTTTCTATAATACTGTCTATTTTTGGGCATAAAACCCCCTTGGCTGAAATTTTGCTTTTGCATTTTTTACTATGCTGTTTTCTCCTGTGGTTTACCTTCAAATTTCTTTAGTTTTGCGTAGAGAAAACGATGGTATTTATTTATATTTCTTCCTATTGCAAAAAGCATAAATTCTTTATATACCTTATCTGAAGTACGATAGTTAAAGCGTCGGAAATCTTCATTTTCTTTGATATCTCCAAAATGACCTTCTGTTTGAATAGAGCGTATCTGTCGTTTCAGAATACCTTTTTCACTCTGTATGTTAGCATGTGACTTCTCTCGGAGTTCTTCCCATACTTCATTGATCTTCATTACTTTATTCTT
>NZ_BTHK01000052.1:0-500 GCF_033242365.1 Lachnoanaerobaculum sanguinis | reverse complement strand
AGGCTTCGGTGTTGTGTTTAGCCCCGGACATTTTCGGCGCAGGACCTCTCGACTAGTGAGCTGTTACGCACTCTTTTAATGTATGGCTGCTTCTAAGCCAACATCCTAGCTGTCTTCGAAATCCCACATCCTTTTCCACTTAACACACACTTTGGGACCTTAGCCGTAGGTCTGGGCTCTTTCCCTTTTGACTACCCAACTTATCTCGTGTAGTCTGACTCCCGTCAATCATCTAGCCGGCATTCGGAGTTTGATATCTCTTGGTAGGCTTTGACGCCCCCGCAAAAATTCAGTGCTCTACCTCCGGTAGACTAATAACGAGGCTAGTCCTAAAACTATTTCGAGGAGAACCAGCTATCTCCGGGTTCGATTGGAATTTCTCCCCTATCCACACCTCATCGCCACCCTTTTCAACGGATGTGCGTTCGGTCCTCCATTCACTTTTACGCGAACTTCAACCTGGACATGGATAGATCACCCGGTTTCGGGTCTACACATAC
>NZ_BTHK01000051.1:0-520 GCF_033242365.1 Lachnoanaerobaculum sanguinis | reverse complement strand
TCCTTAGAAAGGAGGTGATCCAGCCGCACCTTCCGATACGGCTACCTTGTTACGACTTCACCCCAGTTATCCTCCCTGCCTTCGGCAGCTCCTTCCTTACGGTTAGGTCACTGACTTCGGGCATTGATGACTCCCATGGTGTGACGGGCGGTGTGTACAAGACCCGGGAACGTATTCACCGCAGCATTCTGATCTGCGATTACTAGCGATTCCAGCTTCATATAGTCGAGTTGCAGACTACAATCCGAACTGAGACGTTATTTTTGTGATTTGCTTGGCCTCGCGGCTTTGCTTCACTTTGTTTACGCCATTGTAGCACGTGTGTAGCCCAAATCATAAGGGGCATGATGATTTGACGTCATCCCCACCTTCCTCCGGATTATCTCCGGCTGTCTCGTCAGAGTGCCCATCTTACTGCTGGCTACTGACGACAAGGGTTGCGCTCGTTGCGGGACTTAACCCAACATCTCACGACACGAGCTGACGACAACCATGCACCACCTGTATCCCTTGTCCCGAA
>NZ_BTHK01000050.1:0-665 GCF_033242365.1 Lachnoanaerobaculum sanguinis | reverse complement strand
AATGTATTTTTCGATTGTACTAATTATTACTTTGAAATTGATCTTCCTAGCGATGACAAGCAAAAGGGACCTTCAAAAGAGAATAGGCACTCTCCGATAATAGGGCAGGCTTTACTTTTAGATGCTGATCTAGTGCCTGTCTCCATGCAAATGTATCCCGGAAATGAATCGGAAAAGCCATATATTAGAAAAGTTATTGAAGAAATGAAGCAACGACACAACGTATCAGGCAAGACAATTCAGGTGGCTGATAAAGGACTTAATTGTGCAAGAAATATTTATGCTGCAGTTAAAGAAGCTAGTGACGGCTATATATTTTCAAAATCAATACATGGTAAGAATCTAAGTGAAAAGGAAAAGAAATGGGTTCTACTTGAGAATGATACAAATGTCTTTTCTAATTACACTGATGAAAGAGGTAATATATCTTTTCGTCTTAAATCCTGTATTGACAGCTTTGATTACAGTTTTAAAGAGATTGATCCGGAAACAGGAAAAGAGAGTGTTACAAGGTTTTCTGTAAAAGAAAATCGTATCGTCTCTTATAATCCTAACCTTGCAAAGAAACAAAGGCTTGAAATAATGAAAATGGTCGATAAAGCTTCAAAGTTTTCTACATACAAAAATATCGCTAAAGATGAACTTGGAGATTGTGCTAAATATGT
>NZ_BTHK01000049.1:0-673 GCF_033242365.1 Lachnoanaerobaculum sanguinis | reverse complement strand
ATCATGATGTATGCAGTTATTACTTATGCAAATATGCGAGGAATTCGTTCTATTGATCGTATTGTAGATTTATGCGAAAGAGATATTGCTTTTATCTGGCTTACTCAAGGGAGGAAGCCTAAAAGAGATGCCTTTTATGATTTTAAAGGTAAGAAACTTACTTCAGATATCCTAGACGACTTAAACTATCAGTTTATGAGACGATTAAAAAAAGAAGGGTTTGTAACATTAAAAGAATTATTTATCGATGGAACGAAAATAGAAGCTAATGCCAATCGTTATACTTTTGTATGGCGTGGAAGCATTAATTATCATCTTGCAGGTCTTCTGGATTCTATTGATAAGCTTTATTCAGACTATAACTCTTTTTTACAAGATAACAGTTTTGGGGAGAAGTACGAGCTTGGAAATGCACAGATGTTTGTGATTGACGGAATTGATAAAGTCAGAGATGTTATTGAAAAGAACAGAAAAAGAAAGATTACAAAACATAAAAAGTTATCTAATAACCGTATTATAGAGATTGATAACTGTTCACCTATTGAAATACTTAAGCTTCAGAAAAATCTTATGGTTATTGCTGACGGAGAAGGTATTGTATTTGTTAACGGAAAGGGCAAGAGAAAGCCAAAACTTCAACAACTCTATGAAGAGCTTGAACATTGTGGACAGC
>NZ_BTHK01000048.1:0-687 GCF_033242365.1 Lachnoanaerobaculum sanguinis | reverse complement strand
ATAACTGTAAACTATATCTATAAGCGTGATGATGCGGGAGATGTTGTAGTAGAGCATATAGATGAGAACGGAAATGTACCTTTAGAGAGCCCTGAGGTACTTGACGGAAGAGAGAAACTTGGAGAGAACTATACAACAAGTTCAAAGGTATTTGATAATTACGATCTGATAAGTGTACCAAGTAACGCAACAGGAACATTTATAAGCGGAAGTCAGACTGTAACATATGTGTACAGAAGAAGAGATGCAGGAGATGTAATCGCCCATTACGTAAATACTGCAGGAATACCGATAGAAAGTGATGAAATACTTGACGGAAGTAGAAGTCTTGGCCTGCCATATGCAACAGCGGCAAAGGCAATAAACGGATATAGTTTACACCTTGTACAGGGAGCAGAGACAGGAGTATTCAGTTCAGGAAGAATAGAAGTAACATACATCTATAAGAAGGACCCAAGCGTGGTAGTAATACCGGGACCGCTAACCCCTGTAACTCCTATAAACCCAAGCCCGATAAATCCGATTAACCCGATTAATCCGATAACCCCTGTAACACCGGTAAATCCAAGTACACCGACAACCCCTACCACACCGACAACCCCTACAACTCCGATAAGAGTGGCAACCCCAAGCCAGATCACTATACCGGGAAGAGATGAGGATGTAGTTATAAGACCTACAAGACCT
>NZ_BTHK01000047.1:0-728 GCF_033242365.1 Lachnoanaerobaculum sanguinis | reverse complement strand
AATACATTACTGTACTTACATCTTGGCCCTATCTACCTCGTAGTCTTCAAGGGGTCTTACTGTTTTCACATGAGATATCCCATCTTGAGGGGGGCTTCACGCTTAGATGCCTTCAGCGTTTATCCCGTCCCGACATAGCTACCCTGCCATGGAGTTACTCTCCAACAGGTACACCAGCGGTCAGTCCGTCCCGGTCCTCTCGTACTAAGGACGGCTCCTCTCAAATATCTTACGCCCACGCCGGATAGGGACCGAACTGTCTCACGACGTTCTGAACCCAGCTCGCGTACCGCTTTAATGGGCGAACAGCCCAACCCTTGGGACCTGCTACAGCCCCAGGATGCGATGAGCCGACATCGAGGTGCCAAACCACTCCGTCGATGTGAACTCTTGGGAGTGATAAGCCTGTTATCCCCAGGGTAGCTTTTATCCGTTGAGCGATGGCAATCCCACTTTATGCCACCGGATCACTAAGTCCTACTTTCGTACCTGCTCCACCCGTCGGTGTCGCAGTCAAGCTCCCTTCTGCCTTTGCACTCTTTGAATGGTTTCCGACCATTCTGAGGGAACCTTCGAGCGCCTCCGATACTCTTTCGGAGGCGACCGCCCCAGTCAAACTCCCCGTCTGGCATTGTCCCCCGGCCGGATAACGGCCGCAGGTTAGAAATCCAGCAATACAGGGGTGGTATCCCAACGGCGACTCTGCATAAACTGGCGTCCATGCTTCT
>NZ_BTHK01000046.1:0-852 GCF_033242365.1 Lachnoanaerobaculum sanguinis | reverse complement strand
ATGGTATGTTTTATATACCTGTAATGGCTCCATATCTATCTCGGATGTCACTAAAAGATTATATCCTGCATATTTAAGATCTTCATCAATCTTAGATTTATTTAAATCTATTATAGGCTTTATTGTCTTGCCTGTACTATCTTTAGTTATAATGTCTACATATTTAGCACAATCTCCAAGTTCATCTTTAGCGATATTTTTGTATGTAGAAAACTTTGAAGCTTTATCGACCATTTTCATTATTTCAAGCCTTTGTTTCTTTGCAAGGTTAGGATTATAAGAGACGATACGCTTTTCTTTTACAGAAAACCTTGTAACACTCTCTTTTCTTGTTTCCGGATCAATCTCTTTAAAACTGTAATCAAAGCTGTCAATACAGGATTTAAGACGAAAAGATATATTACCTCTTTCATCAGTGTAATTAGAAAAGATATTTGTATCATTCTCAAGTAGAACCCATTTCTTTTCCTTTTCACTTAGATTCTTACCATGTATTGATTTTGAAAATATATAGCCGTCACTAGCTTCTTTAACTGCAGCATAAATATTTCTTGCACAATTAAGTCCTTTATCAGCTACCTGAATAGTCTTACCTGATACGTTGTGTCGTTGCTTCATTTCTTCAATAACTTTTCTAATATATGGCTTTTCCGATTCATTTCCGGGATACATTTGCATGGAGACAGGTACTAGATCAGCATCTAAAAGTAAAGCCTGTCCTATTATCGGAGAGTGCCTATTCTCTTTTGAAGGTCCCTTTTGCTTGTCATCGCTAGGAAGATCAATTTCAAAGTAATAATTAGTACAATCGAAAAATACATTGCTTAAATCTCTTTTAAAATACTTTTCATA
>NZ_BTHK01000045.1:0-1000 GCF_033242365.1 Lachnoanaerobaculum sanguinis | reverse complement strand
TTTTTTAATAAATTCAATACTTTTTGATACCTGTCATTGAATAGAACTAAGGTTATGGAGTGATCTTTACCTCATACAGGGCAGATATATAGTAATAATGGGTGCACCAAATAAAACGTCATCACTATTCGTTCTAAATGGCCTCGATGTGTACCCATCCCTATATGGCAGCTCACCTCTCATGTCCAACAGGATTATCCTCCTTACGGTGGGTCCTCACTTCCTTCGTTCTGCCTGTCCATAACCAGGGTGCCAGCTTAGCTATTCATCAGGGTCATGCCCTTTGGAGAAAATTCCTGCCGGCTACCAGCTCATTCTTTGTACTTTCATCACTGATCCAAACACTACGATTACAGCACCTTTCGGTGGACGCTTCCTATAATCATTATGGTTGTTCTTTATTGCTCGGTTATGCAGCCTTTAACTGCTCTCCCGGACGTCGAATATCTTTCAACATCTTTGATGCATCATAACTGATTCCCTTGGTAAGGATCACATGGAATACTCTTATCAGCTTACATGCTACTGCTATCAGCGACTGCATCTTTTTCAATGGATTCTTTTCCCTGGTGGTATAATATCTGTGGATTTCTTTGAATTCTTCATTCTTTCCCACCACCGATATCGCTGCCTCAAAAAGTAGATATCTGAGACGCTTGCGTCCTCTTTTGCTTATCTTTGTTTTTCCGTCGTGCTTACCGGAACTATCTGCCACCAGTTCCAATCCTGCAAGTTTCTGAAGTTCTTTCGTGCTATCAAAGCGCGTGATATCACCAACTTCTGCTATGAAACCAGCTACGGTTGTTATTCCTATACCTTTTATTTCAAGCAGCTTATCCGCATACCTGACCTGTTGGCACAGTTCTTTGATCAGGTCATTGACCCGTTCAAGGCGTTTTGTCTGGAGTTCATAATCCTCTATCAGATCCTGTATCTCCATCCGAGCTTCTGTAAGACCTGCTTTTAATCCTATGCTTTTCATGGCTGCATTCAGAATCAG
>NZ_BTHK01000044.1:0-1063 GCF_033242365.1 Lachnoanaerobaculum sanguinis | reverse complement strand
TTCTTTTCACCTTTCCTTCACAGTACTATACGCTATCGGTCACTGACTAGTATTTAGCCTTGGGGGGTGGTCCCCCCTGCTTCCCACAAGGTTTCTCGTGTCTCGTGGTACTCCGGATACTGCTGGATTCAATACATTTTCCCTTACACGGCTCTCACGCTCTTTGGCCCGCTTTTCCAAAACGGTTCAGGTAATATATCTTACTCGTGTTGCAGTCCTCTACCCCGCAGTGCACGCACCACGGTTTGGGCTCTTACGATTTCGCTCGCCGCTACTTTCGCAATCACTGTTGTTTTCTTTTCCTCCGGCTACTTAGATGTTTCAGTTCACCGGGTTCCCCTCTGTACGTTATGTATTGGCGTACAGATACTTGGAGTTCTTCCAAGTGGGTTTCCCCATTCAGACATCTGCGGATCACTGAATATGTGCTTCTCCCCGCAGCTTTTCGCAGCTTGTCACGTCTTTCTTCGGCTGTCAGTGCCTAGGCATCCACCCTACGCTCTTTATGTTTAACCTCTTAAATCATTTAGATTTAGTGTTTATGTATGACACTAGCGTGTATCATACACTATGTTTAAAAATTTATTTTTGTTATTTAAAAATATTAACCTTTCGATTAATATCCTCGGATGTCTAATTATAAAATATTTATATAATTTCTCGTTTGGTATGCAGTTTTCAAGGTACATATTAGTTAAAGCTATGCTTTAACTATGGAGATGGAGAGATTCGAACTCTTGACCCCCTGCTTGCAAGGCAGGTGCTCTCCCAACTGAGCTACACCCCCATAAATTGGCATCCACCTACTCTCCCATACCGTCTCCAGTATAGTACCATCGGCCGACTAGGTCTTAACCATCGTGTTCGGAATGGGAACGGGTGTGTCCCCTAGACGCATCGACACCAATAATGTTATGTTTTTAGTACCCTTTTAATTTAGTACTAAACAGTACTCACAACCCCTACTTTTTCCTTAGAAAGGAGGTGATCCAGCCGCACCTTCCGATACGGCTACCTTGTTACGACTTCACCCCAGTTATCCTCCCTGCCTTCGGCAGCTCCT
>NZ_BTHK01000043.1:0-1307 GCF_033242365.1 Lachnoanaerobaculum sanguinis | reverse complement strand
TGTCAAGCATAAATGATTATGTCCCAAAATAATTAATTTATAAGCCCCCACAAAGGGGCTTTTATTATGCGCTTTTTACGTCGTCTTCAATTCTGTGTGGCTGTGAATGTGCAAATTTATTAAAGGCCTCTAATCTCCAAGGATGGTTCATTGGAGGAATATAAGGCTTTCTAGGTTTAGGTTGTTTGTAGTCAGCGTCCAAGTCCTTAGATTTGTGTTCATGAGCCGGTATTTCTTCCAGTGCATAAATATCCTTGTCATTTACGCACGCAAACATAGACCTATCAAATGCCTTGATAAGCATAACCTTGGTACCTTTTCGATAATGGATTTGCACTCCCTTATGATCTATCATCTTATAAAATTTCTTTTTAAATTGAATCGCATGTCCAGCATCAACAGTTCTCTCAGTCAAAACCGCTAAAGTAAGATTTATTTTTTCTTTAGACGGTTGCATTTCAAAGACAGATTTGATACCATGAAGTGGAAGTGAGAACTTCTCATTGAATTTCTTTATGTAGGAGTGAAGGAATTCATTGGCATTATTGATGTCGGTTACGCCTGCGAGTCTAAACTCAATAGGCAGGCGTGACTGTAAGGTTTGATTTAATCGTTCTATGCGTCCTTTAGCCTGTGGTACGCTGCTTGATTCAAGTTGTGTACCAAGTTGCTTGCAGGCGTAAGCGAACTGTGTATAGGTGTCATTGTCGTCAGATAAGGCACCTTTTTTCTTGTAAGTAAATACAGTACGTTTATCGGTAAGAAACTTATAGGGGATACCATAATCGGTAAGAATCTGTTCAAACACATGGTAGTAGCCGTTAAGGGTCTCCTGAGTATCAAACCATGCGCCGGTAACAGCACCTGAGGCATCATCAATGGCTAAATGTAGATGCCATATCTGTCCCGGCACCCATTCATAAGGGGTTGCATCCATCTGAAGCAATTCACCGAAATAAGCACATCTTGGACGGCGACTGTGAGCATCTTCAACTGCTACTAAGTTAGCCTGTATCTGTGATAATTCTTTTTTTGACGTTGCAGCTTCCTTCTTGGCTCTGAGTGCTTGCCTAATGCGTCTACGTTTGGCTTTTGTAGCCTTTGGAGATAGAATGTACTCAGACTCCAAAATACTCATTACAGAGGAAGAAGAGATGCTTATGCCTTCATGCTTTTTTAGAAGCTCTGTATAGTGTTCAAAGTTAGCCTCGTAGTATTTAGTTCTGTATAGATCAAGAACCTGACTTCTGATATCAGGGTGGATGGTGGTAGCCGGCTTCTTACCTCGGTTACCATGAATAAAGAAT
>NZ_BTHK01000041.1:0-1565 GCF_033242365.1 Lachnoanaerobaculum sanguinis | reverse complement strand
TCGGCTGTCAGTGCCTAGGCATCCACCCTACGCTCTTTATGTTTAACCTCTTAAATCATTTAGATTTAGTGTTTATGTATGACACTAGCGTGTATCATACACTATGTTTAAAAATTTATTTTTGTTATTAAATATCAATCACTTTAAAGTAATTGATACCTCGGATGTCTAATTATAAAATATTTATATAATTTCTCGTTTGGTATGCAGTTTTCAAGGTACATCATGCAGAGAAGTTCTCTGCAAATGAGACTTAAAGATTCGAACTTCAACATCTTTCATCCTTTCCAAAGGAATATCTGATGTAGTCTCTACTTATTAAGTTAAAATGCAGCGGCATCCACCTACTCTCCCATACCGTCTCCAGTATAGTACCATCGGCCGACCAGGTCTTAACCATCGTGTTCGGAATGGGAACGGGTGTGTCCCCTGGACGCATCGACACCGCTAAGTTATGTTTTTAGCACCTTTTTAATTTAGTACTAAACAGTACTCACAACCCCTACTAAAGCCTTTAATGACGTTCTATCATACTCACTTCGTTCGTATGAAGAACTACTTTTTCACTAACACTCAAACTTCACCTTCGGCTCGTTTTCATTAAGTGAAAAATGTATAGAAAGGAGGTGATCCAGCCGCACCTTCCGATACGGCTACCTTGTTACGACTTCACCCCAGTTATCCTCCCTGCCTTCGGCAGCTCCTTCCCACACTGCTAAACATAACTACTGCTATTCTTTATATCATATAAGAATACTCACTCATAAGCCTGTCGGCTTATTCCCTCGTATTCTTATCCCAGCTTTATGTTTACCAGTGTGGGTTAGGTCACTGACTTCGGGCATTGATGACTCCCATGGTGTGACGGGCGGTGTGTACAAGACCCGGGAACGTATTCACCGCAGCATTCTGATCTGCGATTACTAGCGATTCCAGCTTCATATAGTCGAGTTGCAGACTACAATCCGAACTGAGACGTTATTTTTGTGATTTGCTTGGCCTCGCGGCTTTGCTTCACTTTGTTTACGCCATTGTAGCACGTGTGTAGCCCAAATCATAAGGGGCATGATGATTTGACGTCATCCCCACCTTCCTCCGGATTATCTCCGGCTGTCTCGTCAGAGTGCCCATCTTACTGCTGGCTACTGACGACAAGGGTTGCGCTCGTTGCGGGACTTAACCCAACATCTCACGACACGAGCTGACGACAACCATGCACCACCTGTATCCCTTGTCCCGAAGGTCTAGCCTCATTACAAAGCTATTCAAGAGTATGTCAAGATTTGGTAAGGTTCTTCGCGTTGCTTCGAATTAAACCACATGCTCCACCGCTTGTGCGGGTCCCCGTCAATTCCTTTGAGTTTCATTCTTGCGAACGTACTCCCCAGGTGGAATACTTAATGCGTTAGCTTGCGGCACCGAAGAGTTTATCTCCCCGACACCAAGTATTCATCGTTTACTGCGTGGACTACCAGGGTATCTAATCCTGTTTGCTCCCCACGCCTTCGAGCCTCAACGTCAGTTGTCGTCCAGTAAGCCGCCTTCGCCTCCGGTGTTCCTCCTAA
>NZ_BTHK01000040.1:0-1667 GCF_033242365.1 Lachnoanaerobaculum sanguinis | reverse complement strand
TAGTGTGAAAGAAGGTAGAGGTAAGCCATAAACCGGCGCACTTAAATAAGCTGTCTTAAGTAGGCAACTTATTTGAGGATATAGATTTAGTAGATTGATCAAGAAGCTAAAGGTTTATCAGGAGGAAGTAAGCCTTCCTTTTGTAAAAGTTTTTTGGCTTGCTTGATAGCCTTAGCCTTCTGTTTTTCAACTAAAGGTGCAGGCATATCGATTTTGTAAAGATCGCTTGGATTCCATACCTCTCCGGTAGACAGCATCCGGTAGATGGCTGTAAGGATCATACGGGCAATGGCAATAACAGCTCTTTTCTTGCCACGGCGTTTAACAAGAGATTCATATTTCTTTTTGTAGTAAGGAGACTTGTCAGATTTCACGGCTGCATGAGCACACTGTACTAATGCAGGTTTGAGGTAGACACCGGCACGTGTAATACGGACAGATTTCTTCTTATCGGCAGATTCATTGTTGCCGGGGGTAAGACCTGCCCAACAACATAAGCGTTTAGAATTACAAAACTGAGACATATCAATACCAATTTCGGAGATGATAGTAATTGCACTATCACGTTTGACACCCGGAATGGTAGTTAGTAACAGGATAGCTTTATCATAATCAGGATCAGAAGAAATCAAAGATCCAATCTGTTTATCTACATCATTGATTACAGCTGTGATATAATCTATATGTGCGCGAATTAGGCGCATACGATATTTTTGGGCATCAGTCATCTGATATCCTTCGATAGATTCAATCACAGCGTCTTCTTTGGATTTGAGGCTCTTAAGAAGTTTTGAAGCGATTTCTTCATGGTTAATCGTAGTACCTGATTGTTCAAGCAGATAATCGATAATGGATGAGGATGACTTCCCAAAGATATCGGATACAACAGAATCTAATGCGATATTACAAACAGTAAGAGCATTCTGATATCTATTCTTTTCACTTGAACGGCAAGAAACAAGCTTGTAGCGATATCTTGTGTATTCTCTAAGAATACGAATTGACTTACAAGGAATATAACTGCCTTTTACAAGTCCAAGTCGAAATAAGTCTCCAATCCATTTAGAATCTTTGGTATCATCCTTATTACCCTTAACAGCTTTAACCCATTTGGGATTAGCAATGGTAACATTGATTTGATCTTCTAGAAGATTAAAGACAGGAACCCAGTATTTACCTGTAGATTCCATACAGACATCATGGCATTCATTTTCAAGAAGCCATGATTTAAAGTCTAAAATAGAATTGTTGAAGGTAGAGAATCGCTTCTTTTGATAAGAAGGTTCAATACCGGCGGTAGTTTTGATGATTGTGGCAACGAGAAAAGATTTGTGAACATCGACACCACAACAAGTTGGATAAGTAACTTTCAAAGTGTAACTCCTTTCGTAAAAGATAAGAAGCCATTGACTGAACTGCCACACAATAAAACGAAGAGCTTTAACAATTCTTAGTGTACGGATTCGTGATACCACTTATTTGTGCTTGAAAAGGCAGAACTTACACTGATTAATATGCTGTCTAAAACAGAGAAAGTTTTTACAACTTCTCCTCACGTGCTTTGTAGTATAGCTTCTTGTTATCTATTTTAAATCACAGAGTTGAGATGTAAAATACTTTCATTACTATTTGTGCCGCGGCTTGACCGCGGAATGGAGATTAATATG
>NZ_BTHK01000039.1:0-1794 GCF_033242365.1 Lachnoanaerobaculum sanguinis | reverse complement strand
GGAATTTCTCCCCTATCCACACCTCATCGCCACCCTTTTCAACGGATGTGCGTTCGGTCCTCCATTCACTTTTACGCGAACTTCAACCTGGACATGGATAGATCACCCGGTTTCGGGTCTACACATACTGACTACTACCGCCCTATTAAGACTTGGTTTCCCTTCGGCTCCGTATCTTTAATACTTAACCTCGCCTGTACATGTAACTCGCCGGACCGTTCTACAAAAAGTACGCGGTTCACCTTTCGGTGTTCCACAGTTTGTAAACATAGGGTTTCAGGTTCTTTTTCACTCCCCTCCCGGGGTTCTTTTCACCTTTCCTTCACAGTACTATACGCTATCGGTCACTGACTAGTATTTAGCCTTGGGGGGTGGTCCCCCCTGCTTCCCACAAGGTTTCTCGTGTCTCGTGGTACTCCGGATACTGCTGGATTCGATACATTTTCCCTTACACGGCTCTCACGCTCTTTGGCCCGCTTTTCCAAAACGGTTCAGGTAATATATATTACTCGTATTGCAGTCCTCTACCCCGCAGTGCACGCACCACGGTTTGGGCTCTTACGATTTCGCTCGCCGCTACTTTCGCAATCACTGTTGTTTTCTTTTCCTCCGGCTACTTAGATGTTTCAGTTCACCGGGTTCCCTTCTGTACGTTATGTATTGGCGTACAGATACTTGGAGTTCTTCCAAGTGGGTTTCCCCATTCAGACATCTGCGGATCATTGAATATGTGCTTCTCCCCGCAGCTTTTCGCAGCTTGTCACGTCTTTCTTCGGCTGTCAGTGCCTAGGCATCCACCCTACGCTCTTTATGTTTAACCTCTTAAATCATTTAGATTTAGTGTTTATGTATGACACTAGCGTGTATCATACACTATGTTTAAAAATTTATTTTTGTTATTAAATATCAATCACTTTAAAGTAATTGATACCTCGGATGTCTAATTATAAAATATTTATATAATTTCTCGTTTGGTATGCAGTTTTCAAGGTACATCATGCAGAGAACTTCTCTGCAAATGAGACTTAAAGATTCGAACTTCAACATCTTTCATCCTCTCCAAAGGAATATCTGATGTAGTCTCTACTTATGGTAACACCATTGCTCCGCTTCGCTATGCAAGGTGTGCTTGTTTTCTAACCTCAGACTTCGCTTTCGCTCGTCTTCGCTAAGAAAACAATGCATGGGCTTAAGTGGACTCGAACCACCGACCTCACGCTTATCAGGCGTGCGCTCTAACCGGCTGAGCTATAAGCCCTAAATTTTACATTGTACTCTGTCCTGTTATTATCATATATAATGAACATATAAACAATACAACAAACATAAGTATTTGGATAGGTCTTACTCTCAATGACCAATTATTCTTTTTAGCAAGAAATATCAACAATCCCTGTACTACAATAAAGAGTAGTGAAACGAGACAAACTATATGCCATGGATATTGTCTTACCAAATTTCCAAATTGCTCACCCATAAGCCCCTCCTATGTGTTTGAGTCATATTTTATTACAAAAATTTAAAGCGGCATCCACCTACTCTCCCATACCGTCTCCAGTATAGTACCATCGGCCGACCAGGTCTTAACCATCGTGTTCGGAATGGAAACGGGTGTGTCCCCTAGACGCATCGACACCGCTAAGTTATGTTTTTAGCACCTTTTTAATTTAGTACTAAACAGTACTCACAACCCCTACTTTTTCCTTAGAAAGGAGGTGATCCAGCCGCACCTTCCGATACGGCTACCTTGTTACGACTTCACCCCAGTTATCCTCCCTGCCTTCGGCAGCTCCT
>NZ_BTHK01000038.1:0-1976 GCF_033242365.1 Lachnoanaerobaculum sanguinis | reverse complement strand
TCCTGTCTTTGACAGTTTCAAAAGTTAAAATGCCCTTGAACCCCAGTATTTTACTGGCTTTCAGGGCATTTTTATTTCGTTTTGAAAATAAAAAAATAGTATTTTATTTTCCTTTGCTTTGTTTTTGTATTGTCCGCATTTGACTTTTTGTTATAAATTCAAAATCTGTATTAAAATGACAAATCTCATGTAGTTTGTCTGTGAGCTCTGTTCGTTTATATAGAGGTATGAAACCTTGCTCTTTCACATATGCAAAATTAAAATCTTTTAAGGTCTTTAGAATCTCTTCGCATGTATACTTGTGGTCTAAAAATTTTTCGAGATATCTGTAAATAATCAAGGCTAAAAAGCAGGTTAAGAAGTGAGACGTAATTCTATCAGTCCTTTGTAAAAATACCGGTCTTGCTTCAAACTCGGTCTTCATAATTCTAAAGCATTCTTCTATTTGCCAACGCTTTTCGCTTATATTTAGTATTTCACTTACATTATCATCAAGTAGGTCTGTTGAGACGGCATACATACCATCATACTTTGCTTCCTCATCTATTTTGTCTGTATTAAGAAAGCTATGTACCTTTGCCTTTTCACCATCATCAGTTACTGCGATACTGCCAAGAAACCTGGCCGGATCATTAGGATTTCTTCTTTCTTTTTTGATACTGCCTTTTTCAAGCATTAACTTAGCTCTGTCAACTTGTCTTTCTCTAATAGCCGTTTGGTATTTGGCATATTTTGGTGAATATGTGATGATAAGTCTTTGAGATAAATCTTTTGGTGTATAGGGAGCATCTTTGTAATATATAGTCTCATCATCCTTTGAGATTTCAGCCAGGTCTACCACTTTATTATCGTACAAACTTTTAAATCCTTTAGTATCTAAAGCCCATTGCCTATCCTGTGCATTAAGCTTTTTTATTGATTGAGTGACTACAAAAGCTCTTTCACCCATGTGATTGTATTTTCTTATTTTTTCCGAACCAAGTCCGGCATCACTACAGTAAATAAACTTTTGACAATCAAACTCATTTAAAATTTTTTCTTCAAGTGGTTTAATAGAGGTTTGTTCATTTGCATTTCCGGGAAATAGAGAAAAAGCAAGAGGAATACCGTCACCATCCATAAACATACCCATTTGTATTATAGGGTTTGGTCTATGTTCCTTACTTTTGCCGTATCTCTTAATGCCATCTTCATCCTCAATCTCAAAATAATAGTTAGTACAATCATAAAAAAGAAGATTATCATTACGCTTACCTACTAAATGACTATTTCTATAAGTTTCAGATTGTATAAGGTCACATTCTTTACCGAGTACATTTAAAGAGCGATATACATCATGTAATTGGTAAGACGGTGGCTCTAAAAAGTCCATAGAACAAGAGTAACTTGAGCGTTTGCTGGAAGGTTCGAGTATTCTGGAGTAAATCAAATCGGATAGTATCGAGTTGATATCAAACTTGAAGTTATACTTATCCCTTATCTTTCTGCAAACTTTGTTTAAGCCAAGTTGATAATAAAAGTACTGTAAAAACAGGTAACCTCCACGATAGAAGACCTGTTGCTGAGGCTGTAGTCTTTTGCTTGAGTTAAAAGAAATATTTACTGTTTTATCTTCTTTGTACTTCTGTGTTTCAAGTTTTGCCTCGGCACGAGCCCATTTCATGACGTCATCTCTAGTGGGTCCATGCTCTTTTAATAAATCAGCGAGAGTACCAAGTTTGCGTACATTTACAGAGGTGCTAACCCCTTTGTCATTTATAAAGCTTTTGGAAATATAGAATGACTCTGCATTTTTTGATTTTGATGTAGTAACTTTCATAGATAACCTCCACACCTTATTATAACATAAAATACTAGAAAATACTATATAATAAAACGAATATTTTGACAAAAATTTCAACTGAAGAATGTAGGTTATATGCGGGTTGTAGGACTTTTTTAATGATTATTTAGGTGAACAAACTGTCAAAGACCCG
>NZ_BTHK01000037.1:0-1981 GCF_033242365.1 Lachnoanaerobaculum sanguinis | reverse complement strand
TATAATCCCGTCTTTGACAGTTTTAAAAGTTAAAAAGCCCTTGAAACCCAGTGTTTTACTGGCTTTCAGGGCTTTTGTATTTCGTTTTGAAACTTAAAAAATAGTATTTTATTTTCCTTTACTTTGTTTTTGTATTGTCCTCATTTGACTTTTTGTTATAAATTCAAAATCTGTATTAAAATGACAAATCTCATGTAGTTTATCTGTGAGCTCTGTTCGTTTATATAGAGGTATGAAACCTTGCTCTTTTACATATGCAAAATTAAAATCTTTTAAGGTCTTTAGAATCTCTTCGCATGTATACTTGTGTTCTAAAAATTTTTCGAGATATCTGTAAATGATCAAGGCTAAAAAGCAGGTTAAGAAGTGAGACGTAATTCTATCAGCCCTTTGTAAAAATACCGGTCTTGCTTCAAACTCGGTTTTCATAATTCTAAAGCATTCTTCTATTTGCCAACGCTTTTCACTTATGCTTAGTATTTCACTTACATCATCGTCAAGTAGGTCTGTTGAGATGGCATACATACCATCATACTTTGCCTCCTCATCTATTTTATCTGTATTAAGAAAGTTATGTACATTTGCTTTTTCACCATCATCAGTTACTGCAATGCTGCCAAGAAACCTTGCCGGATCATTAGGATTTCTTCTTTCTTTTTTGATACTGCCTTTTTCAAGCATTAACTTAGCTCTGTCAACTTGTTTTTCTCTAATAGCTTTTTGGTATTTGGCATATTTTGGTGAATATGTGATGATAAGTCTTTGAGATAAATCTTTCGGTGTATAAGGAGCATCTTTGTAATATATAGTCTCATCATCCATTGATATTTCAGCCAGATCCACCACTTTATTATCGTACAAACTTTTAAATCCCTTAGTATCTAAAGCCCATTGCCTATCTTGCGCATTAAGCTTTTTTATTGATTGAGTAACTACAAAAGCTCTTTCACCCATATGATTGTACTTTCTTATTTTTTCCGAACCAAGTCCGGCATCACTACAGTAAATAAACTTTTGACAATCAAACTCTTTTAAAATTTTTTCTTCAAGTGGTTTAATAGAGGTTTGTTCATTTGCATTTCCCGGAAATAGAGAAAAAGCAAGTGGAATGCCGTCACCATCCATAAACATACCCATTTGTATTATAGGGTTTGGTCTATGTTCCTTGCTTTTGCCATATTTCTTAATGCCATCTTCATCCTCAATCTCAAAATAATAGTTAGTACAATCATAAAAAAGAAGCTTATCGTTACGTTTCCCCACCAGATGACTGTTTCTATAAGTTTCAGATTGTATAAGGTCACATTCTTTACCGAGTACATTTAAAGATCGATATACATCATGTAATTGGTAAGATGGTGGCTCTAAAAAGCCCATAGAACAAGAGTAGCTTGAGCGTTTACTGGAGGGTTCGAGTATTCTGGAGTAAATCAAATCGGATAATATCGAGTTGATATCAAACTTGAAATTATACTTATCCCTTATCTTTCTGCAAACTTTGTTTAAGCCAAGTTTATAATAAAAGTACTGCAAAAACAGGTAACCTCCACGATAGAAGACTTGTTGCTGTGGCTGTAGTCGTTTGCTTGAGTTAAACGAAAGATTTACTATTTTATCTTCTTTGTACTTTTGTGTTTCAAGTTTTGCCTCAGCACGAGCCCATTTCATGACGTCATCTCTAGTGGGTCCATGCTCTTTTAATAATTCGGCAAGAGTACCAAGTTTGCGTACATTTACAGAGGTACTAACCCCTTTGTCATTTATAAAGCTTTTGGAAATATAGAATGACTCTGCATTTTTTGATTTTGATGTAGTAACTTTCATAGATAACCTCCACACCTTATTATACCATAAAATACTAGAAAATACTATATAATAAAACGAATATTTTGACAAAAATTTTAAGTAAGAAATGTAGGCTATATGCGGGTTGCAGGACTTTTTTTATGCCTATTTAGGTAAACAAACTGTCAAAGACCCG
>NZ_BTHK01000036.1:0-2222 GCF_033242365.1 Lachnoanaerobaculum sanguinis | reverse complement strand
CAAATTTTTTGAAATATTTTTTATGTAAGAAAAGCCTTTAAAATAAGGGATTTAAAAGAATTGCATAAAACTAAATAGCTTATTAGAAATTTAAAACGTCGGAACTTTCATAGTACTTCGACGGAAGACGGGTTGTGCTGAAGATACCTAAGTACCTCCGACTCATCATCCGGTGTAAGTTTTACATCTATATTAAACATTTCTCTACTTCCTAACATATATATTAAAAGTCTGTCGACTTGTTTCGTTTTACTATAGTAAGATAATTTATAAAAAAAGTAAAGTTTTACATTATACATATATCTTATAACCTGTTATGCATGATATATGGTGTATACTCTTTGATGTAAGAAAATTTTAAGTGGCATTTTTCTTTATATATGTTAGAATATCATATGTAAATTCTGTATTTACATGTATTTTGGGGATGTACCGGTTTCGACAGGGAACATGCAGCTGGTGAAGCTATTCGTATGCAATGCGTTAAATGGCAAAATTAAATATAAACGCTGAAGAAAATTTAGCATACGCTGCCTAAGGCAGTTGCAGACCTATAAGCACTCACACTTATAGAATCTGTATCGACTTATGTGAGAAACCTTATATACAAAGCTTTGAGTATATAGATGTATCATGAAGCTACTCTTTACTACAGTTTGTTGTTTGACTGTTTTAAAGGGGAATTTTGACAAGCAACTATAATAGTAGAAGAACAGGGAATTGTTCTTTGGACACGAGTTCAACTCTCGTCATCTCCATCTTAAAAAGTCTTGATTTTCAAGGCTTTTTTTATTTCAATTTTATTTCAACATCTTTGTAATCGAACTTTTGTTTGCATTTTAATCGAACATATGTTAGGATAGTGGTAGAATTATATCTGAAATACAAAGGAGATTCGATGGATACATTAACACAAAAACAGGAAGAAATATATAATGTTATCAAGGATTCTATCTTAAGTAAGGGATATCCGCCGTCTGTTCGTGAAATCGGAGAACTTGTGGGACTGAAGTCCACATCTTCAGTACATGCCCATTTAAACACTCTTGAGAAAAAGGGATTTATAAGAAAGGACCCTACTAAACCGAGAACCATAGAAATTACAGATGATACTTTCAATCTGACACGTAGAGAAGTGGTCAATGTGCCTATGGTCGGCACTGTTGCTGCAGGTATGCCTATACTGGCAACAGAAAATATTACGGACTATTTCCCTATTCCAAGTGAATTTCTGCCAAATACCGATATATTTATGCTGAGAGTCAAAGGTGAATCTATGATCAATGTCGGCATACATGATGGCGATCAGATTATTGTATCCAAGCAAAATACGGCAAAAAACGGCGATATTATCGTAGCTTTGGTTGAGGATTCAGCTACTGTAAAGACATTCTATAAAGAGAAAAATTTCTATCGACTCCAACCTGAGAACGATTCTATGGAACCTATTTTGGTAAAAGAGGTTACTATTCTCGGAAAGGTTATCGGATTGTTCAGATTTATGTAAAAAATGGCTGCTACATATGTAGCAGCCATTAAAAATATTAAGTTCAGATTATCTTGATCCTGCTTCTTTAACCTTAGCAGCCTTACCGACTCTGTCACGAAGATAATATAATTTAGCTCTTCTAACTTTACCTTTTCTTACAACTTCTACTCTGTCAACAGATGGAGAGTGTAATGGCCAAGTCTTCTCAACACCGATACCGTTTGAGTTCTTTCTAACTGTGAAAGTCTCTCTTGCACCACCGTTTTGTCTCTTGAGAACTGTTCCCTCAAATATCTGGATTCTCTCTCTGTTACCCTCGCGGATCTTGTTGTGTACTCTTACTGTATCACCTACACTAAAGTCATCAACACTTGCCTTAAGCTGTTCTGCCTCAATACTTCTTATTAAATCGTTCATGTGAAACCTCCTATTATTTTGATGTTCTTAAAATTTCTTCCAGAGGACCATCGCCTTATTCACAACTACAGTATTGTATCATATGTTCTTTTACAAAGCAATAGATTATACTCTAAATCTTCTTACCGGTATCATTTAAATATTAAATGCATATTAGAATGCCTATGAAGTGAATTCATATCCGGGTCTTTGACAGTTTGTTCACCTAAATAATCATTAAAAAAGTCCTACAACCCGCATATAACCTACATTCTTCAGTTGAAATTTTTGTCAAAATATTCGTTTTATTATATAGTATTTTCTAGTATTTTATGTT
>NZ_BTHK01000035.1:0-2761 GCF_033242365.1 Lachnoanaerobaculum sanguinis | reverse complement strand
GGAGTCATCAATGCCCGAAGTCAGTGACCTAACCGTAAGGAAGGAGCTGCCGAAGGCAGGGAGGATAACTGGGGTGAAGTCGTAACAAGGTAGCCGTATCGGAAGGTGCGGCTGGATCACCTCCTTTCTAAGGATAAAGTAGGGGTTGTGAGTACTGTTTAGTACTAAATTAAAAAGGTACTAAAAATATAACATTATTGGTGTCGATGCGTCTAGGGGACACACCCGTTCCCATTCCGAACACGATGGTTAAGACCTGGTCGGCCGATGGTACTATACTGGAGACGGTATGGGAGAGTAGGTGGATGCCAATTTATGGGGGTGTAGCTCAGTTGGGAGAGCACCTGCCTTGCAAGCAGGGGGTCGAGAGTTCGAATCTCTTCATCTCCATTGCCAGAGAATATCTTTGGCTCAAATGTACCTTGAAAACTGCATACCAAACGAGAAATTATATAAATATTTTATAATTAGACATCCGAGGTATCAATTACTTTAAAGTGATTGATATTTAATAACAAAAATAAATTTTTAAACATAGTGTATGATACACGCTAGTGTCATACATAAACACTAAATCTAAAAGATTTAAGAGGTTAAACATAAAGAGCGTAGGGTGGATGCCTAGGCACTGACAGCCGAAGAAAGACGTGACAAGCTGCGAAAAGCTGCGGGGAGAAGCACATATTCAGTGATCCGCAGATGTCTGAATGGGGAAACCCACTTGGAAGAACTCCAAGTATCTGTACGCCAATACATAACGTACAGAGGGGAACCCGGTGAACTGAAACATCTAAGTAGCCGGAGGAAAAGAAAACAACAGTGATTGCGAAAGTAGCGGCGAGCGAAATCGTAAGAGCCCAAACCGTGGTGCGTGCACTGCGGGGTAGAGGACTGCAATACGAGTAAGATATATTACCTGAACCGTTTTGGAAAAGCGGGCCAAAGAGCGTGAGAGCCGTGTAAGGGAAAATGTATCGAATCCAGCAGTATCCGGAGTACCACGAGACACGAGAAACCTTGTGGGAAGCAGGGGGGACCACCCCCCAAGGCTAAATACTAGTCAGTGACCGATAGCGTATAGTACTGTGAAGGAAAGGTGAAAAGAACCCCGGGAGGGGAGTGAAAAAGAACCTGAAACCCTATGTTTACAAACTGTGGAACACCGAAAGGTGAACCGCGTACTTTTTGTAGAACGGTCCGGCGAGTTACATGTACAGGCGAGGTTAAGTATTAAAGATACGGAGCCGAAGGGAAACCAAGTCTTAATAGGGCGGTAATAGTCTGTATGTGTAGACCCGAAACCGGGTGATCTATCCATGTCCAGGTTGAAGTTCGCGTAAAAGTGAATGGAGGACCGAACGCACATCCGTTGAAAAGGGTGGCGATGAGGTGTGGATAGGGGAGAAATTCCAATCGAACCCGGAGATAGCTGGTTCTCCTCGAAATAGTTTTAGGACTAGCCTCGTTATTAGTCTACCGGAGGTAGAGCACTGAATTTTTGCGGGGGCGTCAAAGCCTACCAAGAGATATCAAACTCCGAATGCCGGCTAGATGATTGACGGGAGTCAGACTGCACGAGATAAGTTGGGTAGTCAAAAGGGAAAGAGCCCAGACCTACGGCTAAGGTCCCAAAGTGTGTGTTAAGTGGAAAAGGATGTGGGATTTCGAAGACAGCTAGGATGTTGGCTTAGAAGCAGCCATACATTAAAAGAGTGCGTAACAGCTCACTAGTCGAGAGGTCCTGCGCCGAAAATGTCCGGGGCTAAACACAACACCGAAGCCTGGGAATGTAGTAATACATTGGTAGAGGAGCATTCTTAGAGGCGTAGAAGCCATACCGGAAGGAATGGTGGAGTAATAAGAAGAGAGAATGCCGGAATGAGTAGCGAGAAAGAGGTGAGAATCCTCTTGGCCGAATATCTAAGGTTTCCTGAGTAAAGCTGATCTACTCAGGGTAAGTCGGGGCCTAAGGCAAGGTCGAAAGACGTAGTCGATGGATAACAGGTACAGATTCCTGTACTACATATAATCAGAACTGTGGGGACACGGAGACTAAAACCGAACCCGGGAGGACAAAAACCGGGGCAAGCGAAGTACCTGTATGGGAGGAAAAACCACCATGCAAGGGGAAAACGTGATGCGTACCGAAAATTAGTAGCGAAGTCGGTTAGGGAGCCGTCAAGAAAAGCCGCTATCGTATTATATGTACCCGTACCGCAAACCGACACAGGTAGATGAGGAGAGAATCCTAAGGCCGGCGGGAGAAGCATTGTTAAGGAACTCGGCAAAATGACCCCGTAACTTCGGGAGAAGGGGTGCCACTTTAATAGAGTGGTCGCAGAAAAAAGGCTCAAGCAACTGTTTAGCAAAAACACAGGTCTATGCGAAACCGCAAGGTGAAGTATATGGGCTGACGCCTGCCCGGTGCCGGAAGGTTAAGAGGAGAAGTCAGGAAACGAAGCTTTGAATTGAAGCCCCGGTAAACGGCGGCCGTAACTATAACGGTCCTAAGGTAGCGAAATTCCTTGTCGGGTAAGTTCCGACCCGCACGAAAGGCGTAATGATTTGAGCGCTGTCTCAACAATGCACCCGGTGAAATTGAAGTACCAGTGAAGATGCTGGTTACTCGCGCCAGGACGGAAAGACCCCATGGAGCTTTACTCCAGTTTGGTACTGGGATTCGGTAATACTCGTACAGGATAGGTGGGAGACTAAGAAGCATGGACGCCAGTTTATGCAGAGTCGCCGTTGGGATACCACC
>NZ_BTHK01000034.1:0-3010 GCF_033242365.1 Lachnoanaerobaculum sanguinis | reverse complement strand
AAGTTCACCCAGTATCAGCTTTACAACATTCTTGCTATGAAATCAGCCTTTTCAGTACGCATATATGAGCTGATGAAGTCCTATGCTTTTCAAAAAACAAAAACATTTGAGATTGATGAATTAAAAAAATTGCTTATGGTTGAGGATGTGAAGTCATATAAAAACTTCAAGGACTTTCGTAAAAAGGTACTTGAGATAGCAGAAAAGGAAATTAATGAACTGACGGATATAATTATCAGCTATGAAACAATTACCAAAGGCAGAAAAGTAGTCAAAATCAAATTTGATATAGCTTTGAAGGATACTATGGAACGCTGGCAAGCTGGAATGACCGCAAATGAACGATTAGGGGAACTAAAGTAGTTCCGGGCAATGGCAGTAGGCGTATGATCCACTTGTGGATGAGCCTGCTGCCGTTGCTCCGGAACGGAAACTAAGTCAAGGGCGGACGCAGTCCGTTCACCTTGCCCTTGACTTAGGGAATATAAACAGGCTTGTGAAAAGAGGAACAGGACGCTGTTCCTCTTGCCTTAGTATGGCGAATACTCGGGTCAAGCGTCGCACGCTTGTCGGGGTTAAGGGGCAGACAGCCCCTACCCTCGGAGAGCCTTCGGAGAACACATTCTTTACGGAGTAAAGTATAATGTGCTATACTTTACTGCATAAATTTAGGATGATTTGAGGGGTAGGAAACTATGAGCAAATGTGCTGTGCATATGATGAAAATGAAAATGTCGGCAATGGGTGGCATACAAAGTCATAACCAAAGGGAACACGAAAGCAGAAAAAACAAAGATATTGATTATAGCAAGAGCAGCCAAAATTTTGAATTGATAAATTATGGCAGCATAAATTATCAGACAGAAGTTAAACAGAGAATATCAGAGTTAAATCTAAATAAGGCTGTACGAAAAGACGCAGTTACATATTGCTCTTTTATTGTTTCCTCTGACAACTTGTTTTTTAAAAGATTAGCTGACGCAGAGCATTACAGAAGGTCTTGTATGGAAAGCGAAAGCATAGCCATAGGACTGATGGAACCAACCCCAATAGAATATATGCCTGAAAGCTATCAGGAAGATTGCTATCAAGAAGGCTGTAGGCTTTTTTTTGAGGACGCTACAACCTTTTTTTGTAATAGATATGGGATTGAAAACGTAATCAATGCCACCGTGCATATGGATGAAGCTACCCCACATATGCATTTAGGCATTGTTCCAGTTACAAAAGACGGCAGATTATCAGCCAAAGACATATTTACAAGAGTTGAATTGACGAACTTACAGACAGCTTTTGCTCAAGAGGTAGGCAAGAAGTACGGATTAGAGCGTGGAATTGAGGGGTCTACAGCCACCCACCTATCAGAAGAACGATTTAAGCTGAAGAAAGCACAAGAGAATATGCAGAAGGCTGTAGAAGAGGCTCAGAAGGCTCAGAATGCCCTTTTAAAGCTTAAATGGGATATAAGTACCCTTAAAGGGCAAAAAGAGGCTCTAGGAAGCGAAATACAGGCTCTACAGGACGAAAAACAAATTATAGAGCAAGCAGTAAAAGAAAAAATGAATTTAGGTGAACGCCAATTTGGAATGGACGGAATTAAAGAGCGAATTGCTGAAAGAAAAAAAGAAATGGAAAAATCAAATCGGTTAAGCCTTCTTGAGCAATTCATAGCCTTACCGCAAGTAAGTCCAATTTTTGAAAAATTCTGTCAAATGTTGCAAAAATCTAAGCAGCAAAGTCACAACAAAAATACAGATAATCCTAATCGCTAAAAGTGATTTTTTTACCCTGTTTTTTTTTGCAGATTTTTTTGCAAATATAGCAATATATTATTTATTATATTTATTATATTTAGAGACCAAAAAACCTCGCAACCCGCATAGCTTCGCGGTTTCTTATTGGGACTTTTAGTACGGTTTATTGGGACTTTTAGTACGGTTTATTGGGACTTTTAGTACTGTGGATAACTTTTTATTGGGACTTAAAGTACAGTTTTTATTGTGATTTTTAGTACAGTTTATTGGGACTTAAAGTACAGTTTTTATTGTGACTTTTAGTACGGTTTATTGGGACTTAGTATTGACAAAGTTCTAATAAAGCGATAAAATACTATTGGGACTTGAAGTACGGTTTTATAGCTACAAAGAAAGGGGAAAAGATGAACGGTTATACAATAATGGCAGAGAGTTACAAAGTATTGGCAGAACAAGGAAAAATAGAAGCAGAAAAGGCTGAAAAAGCTATACGCATATTTGATTTTCTTGCCACCTGTGACAATGATGATTTATGTCAAATGGTTGATAGCTCTGCATTTAACGATATTATCAAAGCTTTTTTAAGGATGGCAGTTCGAAAGGCAGACATAGAACAGGACGCAAAAGAAAAGGTTTTGGAACAGATTTATTTTATTTTTGACGAAAAACAAGCAAAGGAAGTACTGGCAAATGAATAGCGATGAAAAAATAGAAATACTTAAATGCAGAGATTATCTTGTAGTTAAATCAAACGACCTCGTGCAAAAAAGTCGCTTTGAATTATCACTTACAGAGCAAAAGACTATTGCCTTTATATGCTCAATGATTAAGCCTATTGAAGCCATTGACAGGGCGAAAGGTGTACCTTTTCAGCTTGAATACGATTTTAAAATCAGTGATTACTGTAAGGTATGTGGCATAGACTACAACAACGGAAAAAACTATATAGAAGTCAAGGCAACACTTAAAAAGTTGCGTGACCGTTCTATGTGGCTCACTATGCCAAATGGCTCTGAAAGCCTTGTAGGGTGGCTTGCTAAAGTAAATACAGACAAAAGATATGGTGTAGCAAAAATAAAGCTTGATGAAGATTTAGTTCCGTATCTCTTTGATTTAGGGCAAAAGTTCACCCAGTATCAGCTTTACAACATTCTTGCTATGAAATCAGCCTTTTCAGTACGCATATATGAGCTGATGAAGTCCTATGCTTTTCAAAAAACAAAAACATTTGAGATTGATGAATTAAAAAAATTGCT
>NZ_BTHK01000033.1:0-4760 GCF_033242365.1 Lachnoanaerobaculum sanguinis | reverse complement strand
GGAGCACCTTCAGCGACATCGCCAACAGCTACAGGTGATACAACAGTTACATATCAAACAGCACCACAGACAGTAACCTACAGATACAGACGAAAAGATGCTGCAAATATAACAGTAAACCACTATGAAGTGGGAGGAAGTACCCAGCTTTATACACCTGCAGGAGCGGCTGCACCAAGTGCGGAGACAATCTCGGGAGCAGGAAAGCTTGGAACAACACAAAATCTTACTAACAGAGCTGCAGATATTGCAAACTACGAGTATGTAAGTACAGATGTTACCGGAGCAACAAGTGCAACAACACCGACATCGACAGGTGCAACAACACTTACTCACGGAACAAGCCCACAGACAGTAACTTATTACTATAAGAGAAAGAATGCGGGAGACGTTATAGTACATCACTATGAGCTAGGAACAACAACACAGCTTGTACCTGATGTAACATTAAACGGAACTAATAAGCTTGGATTGACATATACAACAACAACACAGACAATTCCAAACTTTACAGTAGTAACAGTGCCGTCAAACCAAAACGGTACATACCAACCTGGAACACAGACGGTAACTTACTACTACAAGAGAAATGATGCAGGAAATGTTATAGTAAACTTTGTAGAGCAGGGAACAAATACTCCGCTTAAGAGTCCTGTTACAATGAACGGAGCAGGAAAACTTGGTTTACCATATACAACAACACCTGATACATTCGCAAACTATGAGCTTGTAAGTGCAACACCTACAAACCATACAGGAAACTATCCGCCGGCAGGAAGTGATATCACTGTAACTTATGTTTACAGAAGAAAGAATGCCGGAAATATCACAGTCAACCACTATGAGGTTGGAACAACAAATCAGCTTTACAAACCGGCAGGAGCTGCGACAGCAGGACCTGAAAACTTTAACGGAACAGGAAAGCTTGGATTAAGGGAGAACTTAACAAATAAGGCGGCAGATATAGCCAACTACGAGTATGTAAGCGTAGATGTAACAGGAGCAAGCGGTGCAAGCACACCAACAGCTACAGGTGATACAAACGTTACATATCAGACAGGAAATCAGGTAGTGACATACAGATATAAGCGTAAAGATGCGGCAAATATTACAGTACATCACTACATTGACGGAACAACAACAGAACTTTACACACCGGCAGGAGCAACGTCTCCGGGACCTGAGACAATAAACGGAAGTGGAAAGTTAGGACTTACAGAAAACCTTACAAACAGATCGGCAGATATAGCAAACTATGAGTTTGTAGGAGTGGATGTAAGCGGAGCTGCAAGTGCAACAACCCCAAGTGCAACAGGAGCAACAACTCTTACACATGGAAATACAGCACAGACAGTAATCTATAAGTACAGAAGAAAGAATGCAGGAAATATCGTAGTTAACCATTATGAGGTAGGCGGAAGTACACAGCTTTACACACCTTCAGGGGCAGCGGCACCAAGTGCACAGACCTTTGACGGAACAGGAAAGCTTGGACTTGTTGAAAACCTTACAAACAAGGAAGCCGATATAGCCAACTACGAGTTTGTAAATGTGGAAGTAACTGCGGCACCGGGAGCAAGTACCCCGACAGCCACAGGAGCTACAGGAGTTACATACAGAGCAGGAACTCAGACAGTAACATATAGATACAGAAGAAAGAATGCAGCAAATATAACAGTACATCACTACGAGGTAGGAACAACAACAGAGCTTTACACACCTGCAGGAGCGGCTGCACCAAGTGCAGAGACAATCTCAGGAGCAGGAAAGCTTGGAACAAATGAAAACCTTACAAACAAGTCGGCGGATATAGCAAACTTTGAATATGTAGGAATTGATGTAAGCGGAGCACCAAGTGCAACAAGCCCAAGTAGCACAGGAGCAACAACCCTTACACATGGAAACAATGCACAGACAGTAATCTATAAGTATAAGAGAAAAGATGCAGGAAATGTTATAGTAAACTTTGTAGAGCAGGGAACAAACACTCCACTTAAGAGTCCTGTTACAATGAACGGAGCAGGAAAGCTTGGTCTAGCTTATACAACAACACCTGATACTTTCGCAAACTATGAGCTTGTAAGTGCAACACCTGCAAACCATACAGGAAACTATCCGAATGCAGGAAATGATATCACCGTAACTTATGTATATAAGCGTAAGAACTCAGGAAATATCACAGTAAATCACTACGAGGTAGGAACAACAAATCAGCTTTACAAACCGTCAGGAGCGGCAGCACCAAGTGCACAGACTTTCGACGGAACAGGAAAGCTGGGACTAAGTGAGAACCTCACAAATAAGGAAGCAGATATAGCCAACTATGAGTTTGTAAATGTAGATGTAACAGGAGCGGCAGGTGCAAGCACACCGAATGCAAGCGGAGATACTACAGTTACATACCAGACAGGAAATCAGGTAGTAAACTATTACTACAAGAGAAAAGATGCTTCAAATATAACAGTACATCACGTAGAGGATGGAACAACAACAGAGCTTTACACACCTGCAGGAGCTGCCGTCCCAAGTGCAGAGGTTATCTCAGGAGCAGGAAAGCTTGGAACAAATGAAAACCTTACAAACAAGTCGGCAGATATAGCAAACTATGAGTTTGTAAGCGTGGATGTAAGCGGAGCGCCAAGTGCCACAACCCCAAGTGCAACAGGAGCAACAACCCTTACCCATGGAAACAGTCCACAGACTGTTATCTATAAGTACAGAAGAAAAGACGTTGGAAATGTTATAGTTCACCATTACGAGCAGGGAACAACAACCCCTGTATCACCTGATGAGAACTTAAGCGGAGTAGGAAAGTCAGGACTTACATATACAACAAGCCCTGCAACAGTAGCAAACTACACAGTAGTAAATACAACACCTACAGACCACACAGGAACATATCCAAATACCGGAACAACAGTAGTAACATATGAGTACAAGAGAAACGATGCAGGAAATGTTATAGTACATCACTACGAGGATGGAACAACAACACCGCTCGTACCTGATATCACAATGAACGGTACAGGAAAGCTCGGACTTCCATATACAACTACAGATCAAAATATTCCGAACTTTACACTGGTGAGCACACCGGCAAATCAGAACGGAACATATACAACCGGTAATCAGACAGTAACTTATTACTATAAGAGAAATGATGCAGGAAATGTATTGGTACACCACGTAGAGCTGGGCACAACAACATCAGTAGCCCCTGATGAGACATTAAACGGTGCCGGCAAGGCAGGCTTACCATATACAACAAATGCAGCAACAGTAGCAAACTACACAGTAGTAAGCACAACCCCGACAGATCATACAGGAACATATCCTAGTACAGGAACAACAGTAGTAACATATGAGTATGTAAGAAACAATGCAGGAGATGTAGTAGTACACCACTATGAAGAGGGAACTACAACACCGCTTGTACCTGATACCACAATGAACGGAACAGGAAAGCTTGGATTACCATATACAACTACAGAGCATAGTATTCCGAACTTTACATTGGTAGCCCAGCCGACAAATAAGAACGGAACCTATACTACAGGAAACCAGACTGTAACTTATTTCTATAGAAGAAATGATGCAGGAAATGTATTAGTACATCACGTAGAACTGGGAACAACAACATCTGTATCACCTGATGAAAACTTAAGTGGTGCAGGCAAGTCAGGACTTCCTTATACAACAAGCCCTGCAAATGTAACAAACTTTACAGTAGTAAGTGCGACACCGACAGGACATACAGGAACATATCCTGCTACAGGAACAACAGAAGTAACATATCTTTACACAAGAAATGATGCTCAGAGTATAACTGTAAAATATGTAGAACAGGGAACAGGAACACCTCTGGATACAGATGATGTAATGGGAGGAGTCGGAAAACTCGGCCTTCCATACACAACAACAGAGAAGAACATTCCTAACTACGAGTTGGTAGCACAACCTGCTAATAAGAACGGAACATATACAAATACACCACAGACAGTAATCTATGAATATAGAAGAATGCCTGCCGGAGATGTGACAACCATATATGTAGATGAGGACGGAAATGAGATAGATATACCTGAGACCCAAAACGGAACAGGAAAGCTCGGCCTTCCATACACAACTACATCAAAGACAATACCGAACTTCACATTAGTGAGTGTACCGCCTAACGCAACAGGAACATTCACACCAGGCCCACAGACAGTAACCTATGTATATAGAAGAGCTGATGCGGGAGATGTAACCGTATACCACAAATCAGTATATGATAACAGCGACTTAAGCACACCGACAGTACTTGACGGAAGCAGAAAGCTGGGATTACCATATACAACAACGCCGGAGACATACTCAGACTATGAGATAGATACAGTACCGTCTAACGCAACAGGAACATTTGTAAGCGGAAGCCAAACTGTAACATATCTATATAAGAGAAAGCAATCAGGCGGAGTAACAGTAAATTATCTGGACAATCATGGAAACAGAATTGAGACACCTGATACAATAACAGGAACAGATAATGTAGGCTTGCCATACACAACAACCCCGAAGGTTATACCTAATTACACACTTATAGTAGTACCGGGTAACGCAAACGGAACATTTACAGTAGATCCTATAACTGTAAACTATATCTATAAGCGTGATGATGCGGGAGATGTTGTAGTAGAGCATATAGATGAGAACGGAAATGTACCTTTAGAGAGCCCTGAGGTACTTGACGGAAGAGAGAAACTTGGAGAGAACTATAC
>NZ_BTHK01000032.1:0-6175 GCF_033242365.1 Lachnoanaerobaculum sanguinis | reverse complement strand
CAAATTTTTTGAAATATTTTTTATGTAAGAAAAGCCTTTAAAATAAGGGATTTAAAAGAATTGCATAAAACTAAATAGCTTATTAGAAATTTAAAACGTCGGAACTTTCATAGTACTTCGACGGAAGACGGGTTTTAATCTTTATTGATGTCGGACATAGAAAAGATATCTATTTGTTTTAAGGCATGTGTATTTATTTTCAAGCTGTCAAGTAAAAACACTTGACAGCTTCTTTTTATGCTGTTATACTCTCACAGTATGGAAAATAATGATATAGAAAAATATATCAATCAAGGGATTCTTTATGATTTCTATGGTAAGCTTTTGACAGGGCATCAGCAAAGAATTTATGAAGATGTAGTTTTCAATGATTTGTCACTAAGTGAGATTGCTGAAAATGAGGGAATAAGCAGACAGGGTGTGAGCGATCTTATAAAAAGATGCAATAAATCTCTGGTTTCTTATGAGGAAAAGCTTGGTTTGATAAAAAAATTTGATGAAACAAAATCCTATGTAAAAGAGATACAAAGGATTGTTAAGATATATCAGGACACAAAGAATGAAGAACTTATATCAAAGATAGAAGAGCTTTCATTCAAGATACTGGATGTATAGGAGGTTTGAATGGCTTTTGAAAGCTTATCCGAAAAACTTCAAAATGTTTTCAAAAATCTTCGTGGCAAGGGCAGACTTACTGAGGATGATGTAAGGGCCGGATTAAAAGAAGTAAGACTGGCACTTCTGGAAGCTGACGTAAGTTTTAAAGTTGTAAAAGATTTTATAAAGAGTATTCAAGAAAAGGCAACAGGTACTGATGTACTCAATTCACTTACACCGGCTCAGCAGGTTATCAAAATAGTTAATGATGAGATGGTTTCTTTAATGGGTAGTGAGACTACAGAAATAAAGATTAAACCGTCAGGAGAAATGACTATAATATTGATGGCAGGTCTTCAGGGTGCAGGTAAGACAACAACTACCGCAAAGCTTGCCGCAAAATTAAAGAAAAAAGGAAACTCACCTCTTCTTGTAGGTTGTGATATTTACAGACCTGCTGCTATAGAGCAGTTAAAAAGAAATGGTGAAAAGGTGGATGTACCTGTTTTTGAGATGGGAACCGATCACAAACCTGCAGAGATTGCTAAAAGAGCTGTAGAATTTGCTAAGGAGAATCATCACAACATTATATTCCTTGATACTGCAGGTCGTCTGCATATCGATGAAGATATGATGAATGAGCTTATAGAGATAAAAGAAAATGTAACTGTTGACGATATCATTTTGGTAGTAGATGCCATGACAGGTCAGGATGCGGTAAATGTAGCCGAGACCTTTAATGAAAAGCTTGATATTACCGGAGTAATACTTACAAAGCTTGACGGTGATACCAGAGGTGGTGCGGCTCTTTCAGTACGTGCCGTTACAGGTAAACCGATACTCTATGTAGGTATGGGAGAAAAACTCTCCGATTTGGAGCAGTTTTATCCTGACAGAATGGCAAGCAGAATTCTCGGAATGGGAGATATCCTTTCTCTTATTGAAAAGGCCGAGATGGATATGGACAGTGAGAAAGCTAAGAAGCTCTCACAAAAGATTGCCAAAGCGGATTTTGATTTCAACGATTTCCTTGATCAGCTGGAACAGCTTGAGAAGATGGGCGGTATGGCGAGTGTACTCAGCATGTTGCCGGGAATCGGTGGTAAGGCTGCATTACCTGAGGTGGATGACAGCCAGATGATAAAGATAAAAGCTATTATTCAGAGTATGTCTGAAAAGGAAAGGCTTGATCCAAGTCTTTTGAACCCTTCAAGAAAAAACAGAATTGCAAAGGGTTCAGGTGTTAATATTGCTGATGTCAACAGACTTGTAAAGCAATTTGAACAGATGAAAAAGATGATGAAGCAATTCCCGGGTATGATGAAGAACGGCAAAAAGAGAGGGGCCCTTGGCGGACTCTTCGGAGGAAAATTAGGTTTTTAAAGGATTTTATTCTAAATAATTAGAATTAATCATATATAGATTTTTATAGCTATTAGGAGGATAATAAAATGGCAGTTAAGATGAGATTAAAGAGAATGGGACAGAAGAAGGCACCTTTCTATAGAGTAGTAGTGGCTGATGCCCGTTCACCAAGAGACGGTAGATTTATCGATGAGGTTGGTTATTATGATCCGACAGTTGAGCCAAGTGTAATCAAGTTTGATGAGGAGAACACAAAGAAGTGGCTTGCTAACGGTGCACAGCCGACAGATAGAGTTGCTAAGCTTTTAAAGAGTGCCGGATTAGTATAATAAGGACTGATTATGAAAGAAGTCATTGAGGTTATAGCAAAAGCTTTGGTAGATGACCCGGCTCAAGTAAAAGTTGAAGAGACAATCGATGGTGATACTACTATCTGTACATTGTCTGTAGCCGAAGCTGATATGGGCAAGGTTATAGGGAAGTCAGGAAAGATAGCTAAGGCTATTCGTTCTATTATAAAATCAGCATCTATAAGAGCTGAAAAAAGAGTAGTATTAGAAATAAAATAACAAAACAAGCTGCTACATTTGTAGTAGCTTTATTGTTATTTAAAGGCTGTATTAAGTAATTTTTGAAAGTGAACAAAATGATAGATAGATTTAGAGTGGGAGTCATCACAAGCTCTCATGGAATAAAGGGTGAGGCAAAGGTATATCCTACATCTGATGACCAAAACAGATTGAAAAAGATAAAGAAAGTATATGCAAATATTAAGGGAGTCGAGACTGCACTTGATATTGAAACTGTCAGATTTCAAAAAAATATGGCACTTGTAAAGTTTAAGCAGTTTAACACTCCTGAAGAAATACAGGCACTTAGGAATACAGACCTCTTTGTAGACAGACAAAATGCCACACCTTTAAAAAAGAATGAAAACTATATTGCGGATCTTATAGGTCTTGATGTAATTGATGAAGAAGGTATTTTACTTGGTAAGGTTACAGATATATTCCCTACAGGTGCTAATCATGTAATGGAAGTGGATATGGGAGAAAAGAAGGTATTATTTCCATACATCAGCCAATGTATACTGGATGTTGATCTTGAAGAAGGAAAGATTAGAGTCCATGTTTTGGACGGACTTTTGGATTTATAGATATGAAGTTTTTTTGTTTAACATTATTTCCTGAAATGATAGAAATGTGTATGAACACAAGTATAATAGGTAGAGCCATAAAAAATGATTTGATATCAATGGAAGCTATAAATATTCGTGATTATACACTTGATAAACATAGAAGAGTGGATGACTATCCATACGGCGGCGGTGCAGGAATGGTAATGCAGGCAGAGCCTATTCACAAAGCATATGAGAGTATCTGTGACAGACTGGATAAAAGAGCTAAGCTTATATACCTTTCACCACAGGGTAAAGTGTTTGATCAAAATGATGCAAAAGAACTTGCAAAACTTGATGAAATAGTTTTTCTTTGCGGGCATTATGAAGGTGTCGATGAGAGAGCACTTGAACTTACAAATGCGCAGTGTTACTCCATAGGAGACTATGTACTTACAGGTGGAGAGCTACCGGCGCTTGTAATGATGGATGCAATCGCAAGGATGGTAGACGGAGTACTTACCAATAATGAAAGTGCCGATTTTGAGTCATTTGAAGACAATTTGCTCGAGTATCCGCAATATACAAGACCTGTAGAGTATGAGGGACTTAGAGTACCTGATATGCTTCTTTCAGGGCATCACAAAAATATAGAAGAGTGGCGTAGAAAAGAGTCTATAAAGAGGACTTATCTTAACAGACCGGATTTACTTTTGAGCGCCAATCTTTCAAAAAAAGATTTAATTTATCTGGAGCAATTGAAGCAGGAAAGTAGTGAAATAGATGATTAGAGAAGAAATTAATGAGATCAAAAAGCAATTTAACAAGGATACCAATGTTATCACAAAGTATGCCGGTTGCTATGTTGATGCTGAAAAGAATATAAAATTTATGAATAAGGATGCTTTCTATTCATTACCCGAGGAGGATGCTTTCAAATATGAGGAAATATTTAGAAAAACCATGTCAGGAGCTATTGGAAAGTCGCTTCTAACCTTGGAGTTTTCTTTGGATGATGAAGGTGAAGATTCTCCACATGCATTTTTGATGAAACTTAGGGAGAGCAGACTTGATGATGAATTGCTTTTGGATGAATTCTTCAGAAAAGTAATAGAATCCTATGAGCATGCTGAAAATTACTATATCATACTTATAGATATTATGTATGATATCCCCGGTAAGGCAAGCGATAAACTTGTAATGGATGATGCTTCAACCGAAGTTTATCATGCACTGCTATGCAGTATTTGTCCTGTAAGCCTTTCAAAGCCTGCACTCAGCTATTTTGCCAATGAAGGTGTAATTGCAAACAGAGTCAGAGACTGGATAGTAGGTATGCCTATGCACGGATTTTTATTCCCTGCATTTACAGAAAGAACTACAGACATACATGCGGCTTTATACTTCAGCAAGAAAAATGATGCACTTAATGAGAGCTTTATAAATGAAATAATAGGTGTTGAGCCTCCTATGTCATCAGTTATGCAAAAAGAAACTTTTGAAGCTGTGCTTTATGATATTTTAAGAGATGAGCTTACAATGCCTGTTATGTCATCTTTAAGTTCAAATATGCTTGATTTGATTGCTGAAAACTCCGATAACCCTGAGCCTTTGGTACTTACAAAAAATGATATGGTTAAGATTATATCAAAAAGTGGAGTATCAGATGAAGCAGTGGAATCATATGAGAAAAGTGCAGATGCAGATATAGAAGTACTGGCAGATAATGTAATAGATACAAAGAAATTTGAAGTTAAAACACCGGGTATTACTGTAAAGACCGATACAGATTCTATTGAAAAGCTCGAGACAAGGATTATAGACGGAAGGAAATATATCCTTGTGCCTATAGAAGATGATGTGGAAGTTAACGGAATGCCTGTAAAGAGTATTTAATACTATTGACATTTTGTATAAAAAGTTTTAGAATTAAGTTAATAAAAATTAATATTTCTTCGGGGCGGGGCGTAATTCCCCACCGGCAGTATAGTCTGCGACCTGCATGAGCAGTTGATTTGGTGAAATTCCAAAACCGACAGTATAGTCTGGATGAGAGAAGAGTGTTTTCAAATTCATTTGCTTATGCCCCCTATAGATAATATAGGGGTTTTTGCATTGAAGAAAACCACTCCGAAGCATAAGCTATGGAGGTAGTTATGTTAAAAACAGTAGTTGAAAATTTGGTTTTTGTAGCGGAGTTTCTGGGAATAGTATTTGCTACATTTTTAGTTGCATATCTTTTTGAGAAGATAGCAAATAAGAGGTCCGGCTATACAGGTCCTGTTATTACCACTCAAAAGATTGCAATGGTCGGTTTGTTCGGTGCTATAAGTACAATACTCATGATGTTTGAGTTCCCTGTACCTTTTGCTCCTACATTTTACAAACTTGACTTTTCCGAGTTACCTGTAATGATAGTAACCTTTGCTTTCGGACCGGTTGCCGGAATACTTACAGAGTTTATAAAGATACTTTTAAAAGTAATGTTTAGATCAACTACCACAGCATTTGTGGGCGAGCTTGCAAACTTCTGTGTAGGAGCATCTTTAATCCTTCCTTCAAGTATAATTTATATCTTCAACAAAACAAGAAAAGGGGCTTTACTCGGAAGTATAGCAGGAACACTTACAATGACAGTATTCGGATCGCTTTTTAATGCATTGTATCTTTTACCTAAGTTTGCACAGATGTATGGAATGGATCTTAGCGCACTTGTGGGAATGGGAAGTGCACTAAATCCAGCAGTAACAAGTATTCAAACCTTTGCATTGATGATAGTTGCACCGTTAAATCTGTTAAAGGGTTGTATGATTTCAGTCCTTACAATTGCTTTATATAAGAAATTTTCACCGATATTAAAGCAAAGCAATTCATTCAGAGAAGTGAATACAGTAAAATAGACTTTTACCGGCACGTAAGTGTCGGTTTTTTCTTAGGTTTTCTTGCTTTTTTTACATTAAATTCCTGTCTTTGACAGTTTCAAAAGTTAAAATGCCCTTGAACCCCAGTATTTTACTGGCTTTCAGGGCATTTTTATTTCGTTTTGAAAATAAAAAAATAGTATTTTATTTTCCTTTGCTTTGTTTTTGTATTGTC
>NZ_BTHK01000031.1:0-8100 GCF_033242365.1 Lachnoanaerobaculum sanguinis | reverse complement strand
CACCGGTAAATCCAAGTACACCGACAACCCCTACCACACCGACAACCCCTACAACTCCGATAAGAGTGGCAACCCCAAGCCAGATCACTATACCGGGAAGAGATGAGGATGTAGTTATAAGACCTACAAGACCTTTAGCGACCCCGTCAATAGCGACAAGCTCAAACACAAGCAGAGGAGGAAGTGGAAGTTCAGGAAGCGGCAGCACAAGTGTAAGACCGGGACAGGTAAGTGTAAACAACAAAGTAACATCAAAGAATGCAATAGAAGAGCCTGTGATCTTGATAGATACCCCAACACCTGGCAAGAATCCACAGCCTCAGAAAGTGACACCTGTACCAAGCAGTACAAGAGTGGCACTTGCAGTACCGAAGACAGAGGACAGAAAGGACGTAAGAGGATATGTATTTATTCTAATGAGTTCAATCGCAGCTGCAATGGCACTGGCATTCAAGAAAAAAGAAGAAAGATAATTTTTCGGTCCCCGACTTTAAGTCGGGGGCTTTTTTTATGTAAATTGAATCTATAAAGAATTGAAACAGTGTATGGGATTTGAAAAGATGATAATAAAAAAGTCTGTCACTTTGCAATTTAAAAATCGTAAAGTAACAGACAATATAGTATTATTTAGAAATCTTCCCATCCGTCAATGGAAGAACTCATATTATAACTTGTAACAGTTCCTTCAAAGAAATTAGACTTAACATTACCTTCACCCTCGGTATCGGCAAATCTTTCCAAATGCTTATAAGGATTTTTAGTAAAACCTGAATATAGAGGCTCCAGGCCTAAAGACTTTAATCTTTCATTAGCCAGCCATTTTGTATAACCCTCGGTTGTCTGAGAAGTTATGCCAAGCACACGATTTCCTATTATATGCTCTGTCCAGTTAATTTCCTGCTCAACGGCAGTATTAAACATGGAATAGATCGTTTCTGTCGAGAAAAACTCAGGGTAATCATTCTTTATTTCTTTAACAATACTTCTAAATAAAACAACATGTGAGAGCTCATCTCTGTTTATCAGTCTTATAATATCAGAGGTACCCACCATCTTATTCCTGCTTGCAAGAAGATAGAAGAAGTTAAAGCCGTTATAGAAATACAGTGATTCAAGCAAATAGTTTGCTATTATGACCTTAGCAAAGTTCTCATCGGACTGATTATCTATAAAATCCTGATAGATCTTCGCAATAAAACTGTTTCTTTCAAATAATATCTTATCATCTCTCCATTTATCATAGATCAGATCTCTGCTCTGCTTTGGAAGTATGGACTCAATTATATACTGATAAGATTGAGAGTGAATGGACTCCTGGAAAGTCTGTATGGCCAGTAATAAATTCACCTCAGGTGCTGTTACATGGTCTGAAATATTAGGAATATTATTTGTCTGTATACTGTCAAGGAAAATCAAAAAGGAAAGTATTCCGTCATAGGCTTCCCTTTCAGGTAAGGTCAAATTTTCATAGTCATTTTTATCCTTGGTTAAATCCACCTTTTCAGGTATCCAGAAATTTGCCATCATAGTTCTGTAAAGGTGATTGGCCCACTGAAATCTGACATTATTAAGGTTAAAAAGATTTGTTGAATTACCCTTTATAATTTTCCTTGCACTTAATGTATCATCACCTGCCGGATTAAATAATTTCTTTCTATCCACTACAGCTTTCGCACTCCTCTTTATCTGAAATAGTATTCGTATTCTTTTGAATTGTTCTTATATAATAAACACTCTTACAGCCTTCTTCCCAGGCAGTCATTAAAGTGTCATAAATATCTTTTGCTTTAATATTTTTGTTTAAGTCAAAGACCATTTCCATAGATACACCCTGTGTTATCCATGAACCTATTTTTGCCATTATCTTTACATAGCTGATAGGGTTTACATTTTTAAACTCAGGATAGAACCATGCTCTGTCCTTCAAATGCTTAACAGTTCTGGGTATTGCTCCTCTTTGATTCTTTTCGATATAAAATCTTGAGAATGTCGGAGTTACAGATGCGGTCGATCCCATTAACAAAGATGTGGAAGTATTAGGCGCTATCGCTGTAAGCTCACCGTTTCTTAGACCGTTAGCCTCTACCAGATAAAAAGCCTCATTCCATTCATCTTTGAATTTGGAATTTGCTCCATACCATTCTATTTTCTTGCCGAAGAATATACCCTGATCCCATTTGGAACCCTTAAAGGCCTTGTAAGCTCCTCTTTCTTTTGCCAGCAATGCGGAAGACTTTACGGAATAAAGTGCTATTCTTTCAAACAGTTCATTTATTTCATTTATAGAGTCTTCATAAATCATATAGTCTCTTGCCAAGTAGTCTGCAAGTCCCATTGCACCGACACCTACTGTTCTGTAAAGTAAGTTATGCTTATTGGATTCCTTTAAAGGAGTAACTGTCAAATCTATAGTATTATCCAAAGCTCTTATTGCAAGTGCGACATGCTTTTCAATCTCGTCAGATGTAAGTTCGGCCAGATTAAGAGAAATAAGGTTACAAGTGTGAATTTCACCCATATCACTTTTTCTGACAGCTGTATTGCCGTCAACTTCTTCCTCAAAATTTAGCGTAGGTTTGAAGTTTGAAAAACTCTCCATACAAAGATTTCCGTTACCTATCATGCCCATGTGAGAGTTGTGATTTACCTCATTTGCTCTGTCTTTAAAGAAGATATAAGGCATTCCTGTTTCAAGCTGAGTTTTCATAATGCTTTTAAACAGATCCTTGGCATTTAAAACCTTTTTAAGCTTGATATTATCGTCCTTTTCAAGCTTTTCATAGATTGATTCAAATTCATAACCATAAAGCTCACAAAGTTCAACACCGTATTTTCTTCTTATTTCATACGGATCAAGTAAAGTCCAGGATTCATTGTTTTTAATTCTCTTCATAAAGAGATTGGAGCATACTACCTGTGGATATATATCATAGGCTTTTCCTCTTTGGTCACCGTTTTCGGTTTGTAGTTCAAGGAATGATTCAATATCCAAATGCCAGGTATCCAAAGCCACTGTAGCGGCTCCGGCTCTTCTTCCCTGCTGATTTACGGCAACAGCCGTATCATTTATTATTCTGATCCATGGTACAACACCGCCGCTTGCATTGTAATAACCGTTTACCATAGAGCCCTTTGCTCTTATTCTTGAAACATTAACACCGACTCCGCCGCCGTTTTTACTGATTCTTGCCAAAGAGTCAATATTATAGAAGATAGATTCTATATTGTCATCTATTGCTGTAATAAAACATGATGACAGATTGCCGTTCGGGACTCTAAGGTTTGCAAGCATAGGAGTCGCAAGTGAGAGCTTTCTTAGAGATAATGCATTATAGAACTCTTTTACTATATTTACTCTTGTTTCACCGGGCTTTTCATTTAAAGCAAGCATCATGGATATTGCCATAAATGTTTCTTGAGGCAACTCATAAGTTTTGCCTTCATGCTTAATCAAATATCTGTTAACAAGCATATTTGCTCCGGCATAGTCATAGACCATATCTCTGTCTATATCTATGAGTGGGGCAATTTGATCCAATTCCTCTTTGCTGTAGGTTAAAAGTCTTTCATCATACAGCCCAAGTTCAACCATATGCTTTATAGTTTTGGAAAAATCACCGTAAGAAAAATTTCTTGAGTGGAAAACTTCTCTTTCAGCTTCCATCATAAGAAGTCTGCCTGCCACATATGCCCAGTCACTTTCTTCAAAACTTGTCATTGTAACAGCCGTGTTTATTAAAGATGCCTGAATCTTTTGAGTGGTAATATTTTCCTCATAGATTGAGTCTATATTACTCTCAAGCTCAACCATATTCACGTCCAGACCGTCACAGGCCCTTAAGAGTTTTTCTCTGATTTTTTCTATATTAAGATCTTCAATTATGTTATCTCGATTGATAACCTTTCTTTTTTCGTTTGACATCAGATCACCTGTAAGAAGGCTTCCATTGAGTACACATGATCATTGTATTCCACTACAGGAGCACTCATAATTCTTGCCTTACTTGCAACTATCATAAGTGTCTTCATGTCCTCAATGTACTCGAATTCAAGGTTTTTATTTTCCAATATTCCCTTTAAAGATACGCATTTACCACAGTTTTCCTTGCCATAAACTTTTATCATTTCTAAACACTCCTTAAATTCATACATATATATTGTGAAGTGATACGATATCAGCACAATATATTGTGTTAATAGCCTACTAATTTTATTATATAAAACCCAAAAAGTAAAGTATATATTTTGATTTTAAATAATAAAACGGAGGGTTAAAAATAATTATTGTTTAAAAAAAAAACATTGTACCAATGTTACTGAAAAAACATGTAAATTGTGCTATGGTGACTCTGTATATTCGGCACAAATATTTTCAATGTAAAATGATAAAATTAAATTACTTGAAAAATAATTTTACAAAATCGAAAAAATGCTTTGCAAAAATAATTTATTATGATATCATGTGCCTAATGTTGAGTGAAAGGGAGGGTTTTATGAAAAGAATAAATGAGTTTTAGCTATATATCGAACTTTAGTTAAGGAGTGATCTGACAGATGACTCCTTAAAGTTATGTATAAATTATTATTAAGAGGAGGAAATATGAATACAATTAGAAAACGATTATTGGCCGCTATTTTATCATTTGTGATGGTATTCCTGTCAATGAGTGATTTCTTCACAGCATATGCAGGTCCGCCGGGTATAGTAAACGATCCTGATATTATTGCAGAAGTCACATACGACAGAAGTGTGGTCAACAGCAGAGGAAACAGCGACTTTTACGTAGGTGAGGAGGTTTCGTTCTATGCAAATATTACGGTTTCGTCGATTACTAGAAGTATACCGGGTGCATATGGAAAGCTATACTTACCGAAGAAGATTTTTCCAACGGTAAATGCTACCAATATTTCTACCTGGATAAACAGACCAAGTACTAATTATTTGAATATAGATAGCTCATCAGATACTGAGTACCACATAGTTAAGCTTAAGTTTAATAACCTTGGCGGTGGTACCACACAGACAGTGCCTTTTAAGGGAAAAATTGCAGATTTCTCACTTGCAAATAATGAGAGTTATGTAATACCATATCAGGTATATGATGCAAATGATACTTTGCTTGAGAGTACCAATAATACTTTTACTGCAAAGACATATCCTATCGGATATGGTAACGAGGATTATAACTACAGAAGAAGCTACCAGTATGTACAGGGTTCAAGTGATTTACAAAGTGACAACTCGCTTTCAAACACATTATCCACTTATGTAGACTTCTATACAAGAAGAACCAACTGGCCTGCACCGGGTACATATCATGGTACAAGTTTTCCACAAGTAGGTGCCGACAGAAGAAAGACCAGAGTAACGGTACAGCTTCCGGCAAATGAAAACTTCGATACTACAGACAGTAGAAACGCAGGATGGACATATGATCCTGTAAACCATACTATCAGTAAAGAAAAGAATTATCCAAGTAATACATATACCAGTGAAGGTTTCTACATAAGATATAATAATCAGCCTACCAGAACATTAAATGCACCTGTCGAAGTTACATTCCCTATAACCTGGGCTTATGTAAATGATGACGGGTCAATAGATCAGGCATCTGTAGAGAAATCCAAGTCTTTTGCCAGATATTCATCATATCCTCCTGTTCCTGCAACAGATAGAGGTATTACAGTTTATAAAAATGCAAGTCCATATGTTTATACATTTGATGACAGAGAAGAGTCCACTATACATAAATATGACATTACTACAAACTGGTCTTGGTATCTGGGAGCTCCTGCAACAAATCCGGTATTAGGTCAAAAAAAAGGAAGACTTTTATCTTTGCTTGATACCCCTGAAGTTGATATGGAATTTGTTGGATACCAAATCAAATATGGAAATACGACCGGAAAGGTATCTGATGCAGCCGGAACAGAGCAGACTGTGCCTGTTTTGGATGCCGCTCAAAAGGCTGCACTTTCAAACAACCAGCTTATAGGAACAAAACCTGACGGTAGTGAGGAAGTAATTGCTACTAATATATCAATTACAGAGAACTCTACAATGATAGATTTGCCAAATCCTACTCACTACACAAAGATAAATCTTAAGTTTACAAATCCTATAGAAATACAGGCTCCAAATGCAAATGTATTGACTGCAACATATAAATTCCGTTTGGCAGAAAATGCATATAATGATGTGAAGGCTATTTTGGATACAAAGCCTGACAATGAGCAAGGTTATACAGATACTTATAACAGAGCAAATACATTCGGAGATGACGGAGCAGGGCATCAATGGACTCCTCAGAGTAGACATTTGATTAGGTGGGTAAAGATCTACGCAAAGGAAAATGCACATACTACTCAGAATCAGAATCTTGGAACTAAGTATCTTGGTGAAGAATTTGCTATGACTGACGGTATACAGTTCCGTTACAATCTTCCTGAGAGAGGTAGAGATGTAAAGAATCCTAAGTTCTTTATGTTAACAGATCCGGCATTGGAATTTAAAGGAATGACAACTAATTCATTCGGACAGGCTACATTCGGTCCACATATGAATAATTACAGAGTGGAATATAACTTTAAGAATACCGGAAAGACAGCTTACATCTGGGATTTCCCTACATTCCACCTTCCAAAGGGAAATAATTATTATACTTTAGGATTTTATCCTAGGTTTAAGACTACCAAGAACATGGCAGGTGGTCAGAACTCTATAGATACATATATGTCATGGGATAATAATGAAGAAGCTGCAACCGATAAGGTACCGGGACTTTATGATGATGTACTTGACCTTGATAATGACGGAAACACCACAGAGAAGTTTAGTAGTAAGAAGGCTACATATCTTTACTCACCTCCTTTAGAGTTGATTCTTACAAAGAGATCAAAGAGAGCGGATTCAGCCGAGACTTTGTATTCAACACTTACAACACCTGATAGTGAGCAGATAGTAGACTATAAGTTAAATATCTTCAACAACTCTATAACAGGAGTTAGTGGATTTACATTCTTTGATATCCTGCCACATGTGGGTGATAAGGCAATTGCACCTGATCAGCAGGGACATTATGCGGATAGAGGTTCAACATACAGACTTGGACTTACAGGTCCACTTGATCCTCATCCGAACTATACATATGAATACAGTACAACCCCTGTTACAGAAGGAAATATAGCCGCCAATTATGCAGGAGCTACATGGACTTCATCAGTATCAGACTGGTCAGCGGTTACTATGTTCAGACTTAAGATGAAGCCGGGCTATACACTGGCAAGCGGTGCGGCGGATGATATTACATTCAGAGCAAAGATGCCTGATACTACTCCACTTGATACTACAAATAAAGCGGTAAATACCTTTGCGGGATTTGCCGGAGACAGCTATACAGGTGCATTTGAGGCACTCAGCAACGTAGTAGTACCGAAGAAGTATAAGATCAGCGGTAAGATCTACTATGATGTTCCACCTGCAGGCGGAAGCGGAAACGGTACATATCTTACAACTGATGATGACGTACCTGCAGCAGGCAGAACGGTAAGTCTCTATGATGCAAGCGGTAATCCGGTACTTGATGAATCAGGTAATCCGATGACTACTACAGCCAATGCAAACGGAGATTACGCTTTTGATAACATCTCAAAAGCGGGAACATACAAAGTAGTGATAACACCGGGAATAGGAGATACAATAAGTACAAACCGTGTTACATCTACATCTCTCATAATAGGAAATGACTTTGCTGACGGAACTCAGGGAAGCAATCCTGTATTTGAAACAAGCGTTACACTTACACCAAGTGATGATAAGAAAACAGCAAACGCTGCGCTTGTGGCAAGTAATTCTACATTGAAAGTAAAATATGTAGATATGGCAGGAAATCCGATACCGCTTGATAACGGAAGCGGAAATGTTGCCGATACTGACAGCGTTCACGGCTTTAGAGATCCATATACGGTAACACCGCCTACAACACTTACAGGTGTGGCTAATTATGAGTATGCGGAGCCGGATCTTACAAACGGCAGACCGTTGACAGGAACATTAAATCCGGGACAGAATGTCGTAGTATTAAAATACAAGAGAAAGAC
>NZ_BTHK01000030.1:0-9592 GCF_033242365.1 Lachnoanaerobaculum sanguinis | reverse complement strand
GGCTTACTTCCTCCTGATAAACCTTTAGCTTCTTGATCAATCTACTAAATCTATATCCTCAAATAAGTTGCCTACTTAAGACAGCTTATTTAAGTGCGCCGGTTTATGGCTTACCTCTACCTTCTTTCACACTATTCTCCTGTCATTCACTGTATTTATTCATAACTCTTATATTAAACCAACTAAATAAAGCCATTAAAATAAAAAGCATGATAGCTAAAGTAGAAGCATACCCTATATTCAAGTTTGTAAAAGACTCCATTGCTATACGATAAGCTATCAATGATGTATCTTCTCCCGGCCCTCCGGATGTCATTGCATATACCAAATCAAATGATGTTAATCTCCATAATGTAAAAGGTATACATAATGTAATAATATTCCTTATAATTAAAGGTAATGTGATTTTAAAGAATATTTGAAAAGAATTTGCTCCGTCTACTTTAGCCGCCTCATAAATATCACCTGAAATGAACTGAAGTCCGGATAATACAAGTATTGCAAAAAATGGTAAATCTTTCCATAAATCCATTGCTATAACAGCACTACGAGCAGATCCGGTATTTATTAACCAATTAAATTGAAACTCCGGTATGAATCTTCTAATTAAATCATTTACCAATCCATAATCATTATTAAATCCCCATTTTGCCGCCATTCCTATAACTACAGCCGGCATAGCCCAAGGTATAAGTACTATTGTTCTTAAAAACCTCCTACCTCTGAATTTCAAATTAAGTATCAATGCAAGTATAGTACCTAATATAACATGAAAGAACATTGATACTACTACAAAAATAGAAGTAAATTCAATAGAGGAAATTACTTTATCATCTTTAAACACCTCTATATAATTTTTAAATCCTACAAACTCGTTTATACCTGACAGAACTTTAATATTATACATACTATTTTTAAAAGTAATAATTATAGGATAAATTGTGGTAAATCCCCTTATCAAAAGTACAGGTAAAATCAAAATTATAGGTATATACCTTATTGACTTTTTGCTTATGTTCAAAATAATTCCTCCTATAAATAAAATGAGTGCTGCAGTAATATTTTATTTATAAATTCCTACACTGTAGCACTCTTTGGATTATATATTATTTATATTTATCTACCAAATCCTGTGCTTTTTTGCAAAAATCATCTACTGATATTTCACCCTTCATACAAGACTGGTAAATTGTTCCCATATCTGTGATAAACTCCATAGTTTGCGGAAGCATTGGGCGTCCCTGTACATTACATTCTGAAGCATATCTGGTGTACATCTCCTTTGCAGGGTCGCTGTCAGGAACTACCTTCTCGGCAACATCTTTTCTTGCAGGGTAACGATCAAAAGCCTTATATGACGCTTCCATTCCACCCTCAGATGCCATATACTTTAAAAACTTTATTGCCGCTTCCTTATTTTTTGATGCAGAATTCAATACATAACTCCATGAATCTGTAAATATAGCTCTATTACCGTCATCTGTCATTGAGGGCACCATAGCCATATGAATCTTGTCATCACCAAGCATACCTGCTTTCTGATAATCAGATCCCAATCCCCACATAAACCAACAACCATATTTTCCATCATTTGCCTTTGGATTCATCTGCTCATATTTATCCGCAATTTGATCAATTGGTGTTTCATTATTTTTTACCATATCATATAAGAATTGTATTGCTTCCTTATTTTCAGGTCTTGTCCAGTCAAAATAATCGCCACCGAACATATTTACAAATTGTGCTATTTCATTAAACACATATGTTTTTTCCCAAGATCCACCATACCCATAAGTACCGTTTACTGAAGCAGCTGACATATATTTTTTAAAATCTTCCTTTGTATCTATAGAAGTTATTCCGGCATTATCCATTATTTTTTGATTTACCCAAAAGGCCAAATATCCTGAATATCCGGGTACTCCGATAACATTTCCTTCTTTATCGGTAATCATCTGCTCCAAATATCCCTTTGCAAATTCACCACGAATATCATCGGTCATAACTGTATCATTAAGTCCATCAAGCCAACCTGAATTTTTAAATGATGCACTCATTTCATCATTAATTTCCAATATATCTACACTTGAATCACCTGTAGAAAGTATAGTTGTAATCTTTTGCTGTCTCGTGTCAGAGTCTGTAGGTGCTGCAATTACATTAATCTTTAATCCTGTAGCATCTTGAACATTATTTAACCATTCATCAAAATCGGCATCTGTAGTATTGATACTATATAATGTCAAATCATATTTGGAATTTCCACCGTTTTCCGAGTTTTTGCTTGACTGTGTTGTTCCGGATCCACAGCCGGCTAACAGACCTGTTAATAGTACTGTACTTAACATTACACTCTTTATTCTTTTATTCATCTTTCCTCCTTATTGTCCCTAAAACACTTCACTTACACATATAGGACGTATGCTTTTTGATAATTACATCATAGTAGAATTTATAATTTTCAAAAATACAATATATTATGATTCATTTATATTATTTTTGTTTATATTGTTTTGTTTTTTTTTACAGTCTATAATTGCTTATATGTTTACAAGGAGGTTCTTATGCCTATTATAAGATATATCAAAAATTTTATATTTTCAAAATATCATCATAGATTGATTTTTTCTTTTTTGATTTGTACTTTACTGCCTCTTATTTTAATGGGCTCAGTGTTGTACAGTATTACACATAAAATTGCAGGTGACAGCATATTAAATTCTATTATACTTGCAGATGATCAACTAAATATAAGAATCAATAACAGATTAAATCAAGCTGAAAAAGTATCTAATACTATTCAATATGATATGTATTCTTTGATGCAAAAAATGTCTGATAGTAGAGAAGATTTTGCAATAGTTTCGAATGTTAGAGACAATATTTCTCTACTTAAATCAACTTTTGATTTTTATCATATTGATATTTTTTTAGACGATAAAAATATTGCGGCTTCAGAGGGACTTTTTTTCCATCCTTTATCCGATCTAAGAAAAATAGGCCTTGAAGATATTATAAATTCTAATCAAAAATGGATTTATAAAAAACAGTACACTCTTCCTTATGTTATTGATAACACAAAAAATCCTCAAGATGTAATAGCTTGTTTTAATGTATTAAATAATCAAGTTTCAGGTAATACCGAATACGTTTATTTAGTACTCTTACGCACTGATGAGCTTTCAAAAATGCTGCAGGACAGTTTTGAAAGTGTCGATTTAACAGGATATATAATAGATAAAAATGGGACTGTTATTTCACATACAAGTAAAGAACTCATAGGTACCAAGATAAATAACATTGATTTAAATATAAATCCTGATAATACTATAGTTGAGAACAGCAGCTTATATTATCACATAGTTGTTCTTGATAATGGATGGTATCATATAACTGAAATTCCTAAAAATTATATTTTTAAGCATATATACACATTACTTAGAACGTTTATTATAATAATATTTTTATCTGTTCCTATAATACTGTTGGTTATTTTTTTTACTTCAATCAATTTAACCGATAGAATCAGTAAACTGTCTTCCGCTATGGATAATTTTAAACTTGGTAAAAAAAGTATTGATTTGGATTATATATCTGCATTAGATAACAATTATTCTTTTGATGAGGTGGATAAACTTGGACTGACATTTTTAAATATGCAATCATCAATTAATAAAAATATGCAATCTATTTTGGAGCTTACTTTATCCGAAGAAAAGCTTAAGTACCAGCTTCTTCAATCCCAGATAAATCCTCATTTTTTATATAATATTTTGGGAACAATACAAACTTGTCAAACAATAGGAAAAATAGACATAGCCAATCATATGATCAGTAACCTTACTCGTTTTTATAGAATGTCACTTAGAAAATCTGATGAAAAGATAAAGATAAAAGACGAATTGGAAATTTCCAAATTATATCTGGAAATGGAACAACTTTGTCGTCAAGATACACTTAGCTGGACTATAAATGCTGAAGAAGGTATAGAGAACTTTTTAATATGTAAGTTTACATTACAACCTTTTCTGGAGAACTCAATTTTACATGGATACTCATCTAAAAAAACAAATATACATATCAATATAAATATTTGCTATGGAGATGATGAAGTTATTATTACTATAGAGGATAATGGCTGTGGTATTCCAAATGATAAGTTAGAACAAATCCGATATAAATTAAGTAATCATATAGTAGACTATAACCAACATTTCGGCATTTGTAATGTTAATAAAAGAATTTCAAATACTGACTTTGGAAACGGTATCGTCCTGATTGAAAGTGAAGAAAGAAAAGGTACAAAAATTATAATAAAATATGCTCAAATGGAGGATTTCTCTTGAAAAAAGTAGTTTTAGCCGATGATAATTATATTGTCTCAGAAGGTATAAAATTAAATATTAACTGGAATGAATTAAATGCAGAAATAGTTTTAATTGCAAAAAGTGGACAGGAAGTACTTAATTATATAATTGATAATCATGTTGATTTAATAATAACTGATATTGAAATGCCGAACTTAAACGAAATTTCTCTAAGCCGTGAGGCTATAAAAATTAATCCATACATTAAAATAATCTTGATTAGTGCATATGATAAATTTGAATATGCAAAACAGGCTGTCAGTATTGGAGTTTACGATTATATTGAAAAGCCTATAGATTATGATTTCTTATATAAAAAGATAAAAAGTTCTTTTGAAATAATAGATAGAGAGCAACGTAATCTGTCTATTGTAAAGGAAAGCAGACAACTTATGATAACCAAATTTTTCCAGGAGTTACTATATTTCTCAACTGATAAAACATTAGGATATTTTGATAAATATATAAGCTATCTGGAATTGGATATAAGTTATTCGCATTTCAATATAATCAAAATGGAAATTGAAAGTTCTTCTATGCTTGAAGAAAATAACGGGGTTTTAACATTTCAAACGGAAATACTAAATATATCGGATGTATTCCTAAGTAAATGTAAAATTTTTGATAATGTCTATTATATACAGGACTTAAATAATTTAATCTTTATAATAGCACAAAACAGTAAAACACCTGCACATTTCCAGTATGTAATCCATAATGTAATTTCATCTTTTATAGATAATTATAAATCTCCAATATTAAATATAAATGTTGGAATTGGTACTATTGTTGATAGTATATCAAAGCTTCATGTATCATATGAAAATGCATGTCATGCTCTAAAATATAGGTTTTTTTATCCTAACCAAAGTATATTTGATGCTGTTGAAGCTACCGGTAAAGAATTCAGTTTATTATCCACATCAGATTCAGATGATGATGAACTTATCGGACTGCTATGCAAAAAAGATAATTCATCAATTGAAGAATGGCTTAAAAACTTCTTTGATGATTTATCAACAAAATATAAAAATAAAAATATTATGTTTATACGTATATATTCTCTGCTTGGCAAAATATTGAGATTTCTATATGAAATAAATATTGATACTAAGGACTTGGAAGAAAGAGTAATATCTGTATATAGCCGTTTTGATACATTTCACACATATGAGCAATTTTTATTATGGATGAGAGAACTTTGCAATTTGGTATGTGATAAACTAAATTTTTCTCTAAAATCCTACCATGAACATACATATGAATTGGTAGATAATTATATTAAAAATAATTTTGAGGATAATACTCTCAGTCTGAATGACATAGCAAAATATGCAAATATGAGTCCATCATACTTAAGTGCATTGTATAAAAAAAATAACAACCAAAGTATAAGCGATACTATCACATCATACCGCATTGATGCAGCAAAGGAATATTTAATTAAAACAAACTTATCTTTAAAAGAAATAAGTATTAAATGCGGTTACGCAAACCAATATTATTTCAGCACAAGTTTTAAAAAACAATTAGGTATATCTCCATCCGGCTACAGAGAAAAGTATTCATCATTATAAATTTATCAAAAGATTACGGAGGAGTGACTCTTTTTTAACCACTCCTCCCTCTTTCATGGCTGCCATTTCCCGACAGCCCCCGTTTTTTCTATTATTTATAATTTACAATCTTTCCGAAATCCGGCTTAAGGCTTGCTCCACCTACTAATCCGCCGTCGATGTCAGCCTCTGCAAAAAGCTCTGCCGCATTAGCTGCATTAACTGAACCGCCGTACTGAATTCTGATCTTTTCGGCTACATCGCTTCCATATACTTCTTTGATGCACTCTCTGATAGCCTTGCAAACTTCCTCAGCCTGTGCAGTTGTAGCAGTCTTACCTGTTCCTATTGCCCAGATTGGCTCGTAAGCGATAACAGCGTTTGCAGCGTTCTCTGCACTTACATTTTGGAATGCAATCTTTATCTGTGTTCTGATAAAGTCTATTGCAATACCCTGCTCTCTCTGTGTAAGAGTCTCACCGCAGCAGATGATCGGTGTGATACCGTACTCAAATGCCTTAAGTACTTTCTTGTTTACAGTCTCATCTGTCTCCGCAAAGTATTCTCTTCTCTCTGAATGTCCTATGATAACATACTTAACACCTACATCTGTAAGCATATTTGGTGCGATTTCTCCTGTGTATGCACCGCTCTCCTCATAGTACATATTCTCTGCACCGATCTGAATATTGCTTCCTTTTGCAGCCTCTATAGCCGGTATTATATCAATTGCCGGTACACAGAAAACAACATCTACTTCGTCATTTGCAACTAAAGGCTTTAACTCATTGATTAATGCAGTTGTCTCTGAAGGAGTTTTATTCATCTTCCAGTTACCTGCAATAATTTTTCTTCTTGCCATAATATTCTCCGTTCTTTTCGGGGAAGCCTTGGCATTCCCCTATATTTAAAAATTTTATCTGTTGTCAGCTGCCGCTACACCCGGTAATTCCTTACCCTCTAAGAATTCAAGTGAAGCACCACCACCTGTAGAAATATGTGTCATCTTATCTGCAAATCCAAGTCTCTTTACCGCATTTACAGAGTCTCCACCACCGATAACAGTTGTAGCATCCTTAAGATCTGCTACAGCTCTGCATACTTCAAGTGTTCCCTCTGCAAACTTCTCAAACTCGAATACACCCATAGGTCCGTTCCATACTACAGTCTTTGCACCTTCAAGAGCCTTCTTATAGTTCTCTATTGTCTTAGGTCCGATATCAAATCCTGACCATCCTGCATCTATAGTATCAACTACCTTAGATTCTGTATCATTTGAGAATTCCTTACCCTCTACATGGTCTACAGGAAGTAAAAGGTTTACGCCTCTTTCCTTAGCCTTATTTACCATCTCAAGTGCGTAGTCAAGCTTATCCTCTTCACAAAGTGAGTTTCCGATTTCCTCTCCCTTTGCCTTTAAGAATGTATATGCCATACCTCCACCGATGATAAGTGTATCTACCTTCTCTAAGAGGTTATTGATAACATTGATCTTATCTGAAACCTTAGCTCCACCAAGGATTGCTACGAACGGACGAACAGGATTCTCTACAGCCTCTCCGAGGAACTTGATTTCCTTCTCCATAAGGTATCCTACAACATTTTCCTTACAGAACTTTGTTACACCTACGTTTGAGCAATGTGCTCTGTGAGCTGTACCGAATGCATCGTTTACAAAGATATTGTCATCACAAAGTGCAGCAAGCTCTTTTGCATACTCTACAGCTGAATCTTCCTTACCGTACTTTGTCTCTTCAGCTCTGTAACGTGTATTCTCAAGTAATAAAACTTCTCCGTCCTTAAGTTCTGCTGCAAGCTTTCTTGTCTCTTCTCCTGTTACCTTAGGATCTGAAACGAACTTTACATTTACTCCAAGTCTCTCTGAAAGTGCCGGAGCTACAGGTGCAAGGCTCATCTCAGGTAAAGGCTCGCCCTTCGGCTTTCCAAGATGTGAGCAAAGAATAACTTTAGCTCCGCCGTCAAGGAGTTTCTTTATTGTTGGGATTGCTCCGTCTATACGATTGTAGTTCTGGATAACTCCGTCCTTTAAAGGAACATTGAAGTCACAACGAACCAATACTTTCTGACCTTTTAAATTCTTTAAATCATCTACTGTTTTCTTGTTAAGCATAGTTTCTCCTTATTAATAAAAAAGGCGATCCGGCCCAATATGACCGGACCACCTTGGTCTCTTATACTATTTATAATTATGCTAATTCAGCAAAGTACTTGATTGTTCTAACCATCTGTGATGTGTAAGAATTCTCGTTATCATACCATGAAACAACCTGAACCTGATATAAATCATCAGCTATAGGTGTTACCATTGTCTGTGTTGCATCAAATAATGAACCATACTGCATACCGATAACATCTGATGAAACGATCTCATCCTCTGTGTATCCGAATGATGCAGATGCGGCAGCCTTCATTGCAGCATTGATATCTTCTTTTGTAAGTCCTGCCTTCTTTACAACAGCTGTAAGGATTGTTGTAGAACCTGTTGGAACAGGAACTCTCTGTGCAGATCCGATAAGCTTTCCGTTAAGCTCAGGGATAACAAGACCGATAGCCTTTGCAGCACCTGTTGAGTTAGGTACGATATTTGCAGCACCTGCTCTTGCTCTTCTAAGGTCACCCTTTCTGTGTGGTCCGTCAAGGATCATCTGATCACCTGTATAAGCATGGATTGTGCTCATGATACCGCTCTGGATAGGAGCAAGCTTGTTAAGTGTATCAGCCATTGGTGCAAGACAGTTTGTTGTACATGAAGCAGCTGAAATAACTGTATCACTTGCCTTAAGTGTCTTCTCGTTTACGCTGAATACAACTGTAGGAAGATCATTTCCTGCAGGAGCTGAAATAACAACCTTCTTAGCACCTGCTGTGATATGTGCTGATGCCTTATCCTTTGATGTATAGAATCCTGTACACTCAAGTACAACGTCTACACCGATCTGTCCCCAAGGAAGCTTTGAAGCATCCGCCTCTTTGTAGATTGTGATTTTCTTTCCGTCAACTGTGATTGAATCCTCACCTGCCTCTACTGTATGCTTTCCTTCTCCGATACGTCCTGCAAATCCGCCCTGTGCTGTATCATACTTTAAAAGATGAGCCAACATCTTAGGATCTGTAAGATCATTGATTGCTACTACTTCATATCCATCAGCCTCAAACATCTGTCTGAAAGCTAAACGACCAATACGTCCAAAACCGTTAATTGCTACTTTTACTGACATTTTAGTTCCTCCTAAAATTAGTACTTAAAATGATGTTTATCTCAATTGATAATTATTCATCAATCATTTCCAATTGTACAAAATTATAAACATAATTGCAAGTAAATCTTTAAAACTTCTTATTTTATATTTCGTTCTTTACATATCCCGCAATATTTGTTGCATGATCCGATACACGCTCCAAATTACTTATGATATCAAGGAAGGCAATTCCTGCCTGTGGATTACAATCTCCCTTTGACAATCTCTCGATATGCTTTTCTCTCATTTCATCCTCAAGCATATCCACTTCATCCTCGGGTCTTTGACAGTTTGTTCACCTAAATAATCATTAAAAAAGTCCTACAACCCGCATATAACCTACATTCTTCAGTTGAAATTTTTGTCAAAATATTCGTTTTATTATATAGTATTTTCTAGTATTTTATGT
>NZ_BTHK01000029.1:0-13919 GCF_033242365.1 Lachnoanaerobaculum sanguinis | reverse complement strand
TTGATCAGGTCATTGACCCGTTCAAGGCGTTTTGTCTGGAGTTCATAATCCTCTATCAGATCCTGTATCTCCATCCGAGCTTCTGTAAGACCTGCTTTTAATCCTATGCTTTTCATGGCTGCATTCAGAATCAGTATAGCCTTCTTATGCCCATTTCCTCGGAGTTTAGCGTCTTTCCATATCTTTATGATACCTTCCACTCCTAGTCTTACTATCTCCTCAAGAGTTGGTGCCTGCTTTAACACCAGCAGACCTCCCTTGGCATCTATGTGTGTATAAATCCCCTTATATTCCGGGAAATACACTGCAACCCACTTCTGCAGACGGTTCTTCGCCCTTGTCTGTTCTTCTACAAGCACAAACCGGCGGTTTGACGCATTCCGCAGTTCTGCATATACACCTGTCGGCATATATGAATAAAAATATCGTCCATCCCTTACAAGCCCTGCAATAACACGAGGATCTTTTCTGTCATTTTTAGATGGACTATTGTCATCTAATTCTTTGGTCTTATGCACATGGTGCGGATTTACCATCACAAACTTTATGTTCTTTTCACCCATGAACTGCCCAAGATCAAACCAGTAGTGACCGGTTGGCTCTATTCCTACCAGTGCCTCTTTAAGTTCATTTTTCTGCATCAGTTCCACAACAGAATTGTAAAAGCTGTTGAATCCCTCCATAGAGTTTGAAAACGCTACAGGCTTTCTGGTAAGTTCTATGCCTCTCCAGTTAAAAGCTCTGAAATAATGCTTTTCACTGCCAACATCAATGCCGACAATCATTGTTGTTTCTTTTACTTGTTCAATCTTCTTATTTTGTGTAGAATTCATTTGTAGATACCTTCCTTATTCCGCTCATTTGCTAACTGGCCGGTCAGCAATGACAGTTTAACTTAGGTATCTATTTTTGTAAAATCATTTACTTTCTACACTTTGAATTATACAGGAAGCTATTTATTAAAGTACTGATCTATAGCATTTGCCATAGATTTTGCAATTTCATCCTTTTTCGTTGAGAGTATCTTCGCATCAATAGCGTTATCGGCAAATCCTACCTCTACCAAGCAAGTGGGAATAGATGAATATGAGAATATTCTAAGAACTGCAGTATGTGTTCCCTTATTCTTCAGACCTGTAGCAGCAGTAATATTGCTTTCCATATTTTCGGCAAGTTTCTTTGACAACTCTATATTTGTCTTTGTCAGTCCCATTATATTTGTATATCCGGGATAATTACTACCCGATATATAATCATTGTCTCCCGGATAGAAGCTTAGAGTACCTGAGTTTTTACCTGTATTTGAGTGAATTGATATCATTATATCCGAGGTCTCACCGGCTAAAGCACTTCTGGCACCGTTTGAAATATTTTGATTAAAATCAGTCCTGCTCAACACCACACGATATCCCTTATCTATAAGCAAATCCTTAAGTTTCAGTGCTACTTTCAGACTGAATTCAGGCTCCGTCTCTGTTTTGTCATAGATATTCTTACTGTCTCTTGCTTCAACACCTACTCCATAACCCTTATCACCTACCATAGAAGTCTTCATGGGCTTTAGCATTGAATCATCAACAGGATAATATTTTTCTCTTTTTTGATTGGCTTCGGGTGCATTATTGTCACCATGTCCGGGGTCTACGAATACGGTATGTCCGTTGAATGCCGCAGGCTCAAATACATAGGCCTTATAGTCGGGAGCACTACCGTCGGCATTTTTCCACAAATACGGTCTGTACTTTGAGTTTTCACTTAGATGATACACGCCTTTATCTGTAATTATCTTACTATTTTCCTTTAAATTCTTATCCTTCTGCTGATTAACTGCCTGAGTAGCAGCTGTAGTCTCTGCAGTACCGTGTCTTGTAACCGGAGTTACTTTTCTTTTTGCCAAACCCGCACTTACACTTATACTTGTCGCTGCAGATATAACCAATACACATGCACATAACAAATTATACTTTTTAATTCTTTTCATATTCACTCCTTACTTTGTATATCCCATCTCCTTTTCAAAGGCGATTATCAAATTTCTGTTTTGTATCTCAATATCACTTAACATATTGTCGTTAAATTGTTTTGCAGGTATGGTGCCGTGATACCAGCTGCGGGAATTGAAATAGTTTTGCAATCCTGCATCATCAAACATTCTTCCGTGTTTTGCATAGATTTCATTTCTTGCAAGGCGACACTGCTCGGCACCAAGGCCTGCCAATTCACTTTTATCCAGTACTCTTACGCTACTGTCAGGCAAAATAAATTCATTATTTATTGCGACTGTACTTGGCATTGTAGCAGGCTGTACGGTCTGTGCCTCTGTAGAAACGGGCTCTGTCTGTGCCTGTGTTGTTACATCCCCCTCTTCACTCTCTTTTTCCTTGGCTCTTCTCTCCTTTTCCTTTTCTCTCTTTGACGACTTGCTTTTTTTATCAAGCACACTTTCCTGATTTGTACTGTCATCAATTGATATGCTGATAATTCCTGTCTGAACTAAAGCAAATAAAATCAAAAGAAGTGCAAGGATAATACCCGCTATTGTAATGAATACAATTTTAACGCCTTTATTCTTCTTGGTTTTTTTAGCCTTATTACTTTTACCCGAAACATTACCGTTAGGTAAAGTGGCTGTCGAACTTACCTTATCGTCATCTTTTTTAAGATTTACTCCACCTTCATCTTTTTTTACAGGCTCACCGCAGTTTGTGCAGTAATTCATTCCGTCTCTGACTTGCTTTCCGCATTTTGAACAAAACATGCTCATTCTCCCTTATCTTCTTTATATAATAATTTTACCATAAATTTTTCCTGAATACTATATAATCGACCTCTGTTCCTGATTTACACTTAATATTTTAAGATGTATAATATTAATAATAAAGTAAGGAGTTTTATTGAATATGAAAAAAATCATAATCGCTGTTACTTTCTTAACTATATCGGTTTCTTTGACTGCATGCGGACTTGTTGACAAGGGCAGTCTGAAAAAGATAACTGAAGGTCAGGAGTTCAACGCATGGGAAATGGATCTGGTGGAAAAACTTGAATCTTACGGTCTGGAGGAACATGAAAAAGAAAGGCTTCAAAAGATTGATGCCGAATGTGATGATATCGGAGACAATGATTACAAAAATCAGCTTTTGATTGCAAAAAAGCTTGTCAAACTGACTTCACAAGTAGAATCAAGAATCGAGACTTCAGCTAAAGAACTTGTAGAAAAATTAGATAACGCAGATGTACCCTATGCTTCAGAAGATGAAAAGAAAAAACTTGCAGAATACAGTGAAACCGTTTCCGAAATGCTGAAGAAACATGATTTTATCAATTACAAGGAGGTTTCAGAAAACTGGAGCAAACTTGTAGAATACTCAAGTACAAAACTTACCGGTCTGGATGTAAATATAGTCCAATTTGACTACACCAATTATCCTACAGTCAGAATGTATGTGGATGTAAAGAACTCTTCGGGTGATGTTGTCACAAATCTCTCACCGAATATGTTCTATGTATCACAAAAAAGCGTGGCAAACGGTGACTTTCAGTCTGTTACAATTAAAAATATTTCAATGCTCGATCAAAAGGATGCATTAAATATTAATATGGTTGCAGATACAAGTGCAAGTATGGAAGGAGAAAGACTGAGCAGTGCAAAAACTGTAATGTCCACCTTCCTTAATACGGTTCAGTTTAATGTAGGTGATAAGGTAAAGCTTACAGAATTCAACTCATATATTGATAAAAGCGGTGTATTCACTTCCGATGTAAACGCGTTAAACCAAAAGATTTTTTCATATATCGCATCCGGACAAACTAAACTGTATGATACACTTATCTATGCCGTTCAGGATGTATCCGGAATACCCGGTGCAAAATGTGTCCTTGCTTTTACCGACGGCGAAGATGTCGGAAGCTACAATAGTGCAAGTGATGTTATCAATGTGGTATCGGCATATAAGATTCCTGTTTACATAGTCAGAATAGGTGATAATTACAGTGCAAATGACAGTGATCTTATTCAGATTACCTCCGCTTCAGGTGGTGAATTTAAATACTTCAACTCTTTCGGTATGGATATGGGCAATTTCTACAGCAGCATCTACAAGGGTATGAAGCAGTACTATGAGATAGAGTATGAAATGCCTGACGCAAATAATTATACGGATAAGAGAGATATCAGTGTATATGTGAAGGGAGACGGAGTCGGAGGAAGTGCGGATATAGAAACAAACTCAGGAAATGACTTCTTCAACACCCTTCTCGGCAATTTCCTAAGAAGCTATATTGAAGATATGAATTCACACAGCTACAATCAGATGGCTTCAAAAATTGACGATACAGTAAGTCCTACAGATGAAACAGGACTTAAATATCAGATGACTAAACAGGTTACAGGTGGCTTTGCCAATGTAGTAAGTGAAAGTCTTATGTCCTACAATGTAAGTTCTATAACTGTGGTGGATGAAAACACTATAAAACTTGCTACCAACGAAGATTATGATGTTATACTTGACAGAAAATACTCTTCATTTACAGGAGACAAGCTGACTCAAGTCAATACCGCTCTATATAAAAACTCATGGAGTGCAAATGCAGACAGTCAGATACGTATCTGGGAAAGAGTAAACCAAAAGCCTGAATATATTCTAAAAAAAGGCAGTGACGGTATATGGAGATTCTCAAAGTACTCTGTAGACCCGGGATCCAATGCAACCATTGCGATATATGATGCCATGGTTATTTACTAAAATAAAAACTCCTCAGTAGAATTACCTGCTGAGGAGTTTTATTTGTAATAACTCTTATTTATGTTAATTTTTAAAATCCGAAACCTGAAGCTATAGCCTTGGCATCCGCATCAACCCATTTATTTATCAAATCGGATTGCATAGCCTTTTTTCTGACTTCAGGTACCGAGTGAAAACCGTGTTCCACTATCATTCCGGGTACTCCGGCTACGTTTGCACCTCTAAGTACACCGTAATAGTCTCCGTTTTCTCCCATTCTGTAGTATACACTGCCGTTTATTGTAATACTGTCATTTTTAGCAACAGTCCACTCACTTAAGGAACCTTTCTTAACCGAATCAAAGTCCTTACTCTTTGCAAGTCCTTCATTAAAGTTTACAGTTGAAAGATTCTCTCCTATCTTATTGGCAATATTTATACAAAGTTCATTTTCTTTTGCAAGCGAATTTAATATAATAAGCGGCTTATTAATTGCAACAGGCTGTGAATTTGTAGGATATCCGTTTGCATGTGAATTGTTTGAATTAGTATGCAATGATATAAACAAATCCGCACCGGATCTTCCCGCCATATCTCCTCTAAGTGAAATATGACCTCCATCCAGATTTTTATCTGTAAATCCGTCAATGGTAATACTTTCCGTTGTTCTTGTAAGAACCGAAGATATACCGTAGTTTTTCCTTAAACTGTCTCTTAAGGCCAGTCCGAGTTTTAATACCGCCATAGATTCCGAGTAACCGTAACCGTCCTCTCCCTCTATGGCATTCTTTGTCTGAAAATGTCCCGGATCAATACATAAAAGGACATTACTTGCAAAAATTGATTTACCCTTTACCTGCTTCCCGTTTTTTAAATATGCGTCCACTCTGTACTCATATTTTACATATCCGTTTGTGCTTATTTTATCGGTATAAGAGATATTTCCTGTTTTATTTACATCCTTGGATGAAATTCTCTTTATCTCTTTGAAGTCCTTTGCAGATGCATCCTTTCTCAGGATGACATATCTGCCGACTTCATTTATACCGCTGCCTGAAAAAAACAGATTAATCTCATTTTTTGACTTTCTTTCAAAATCAATACTGTCAAGATCCGCCTTTACACTTGCCTCTGAAGCATATGTAATCTTTCCGACAGAAACAAAAGCAAGTACACAGGCAATCAGAGTAAATATAATCTTTTTCCCTGCAAATCTGTTCATAGATTAGAACATCGGTACAACCGCACCATTGTACTTACTTTCTATAAATTTCTTTACAGTATCGCTTTCAAGAGCCTTTATAAGTGCAAGAGTTGCATCTGATTTCTCATCACCCTCTCTTACAGCTATAATATTTGCATATGTAGTAGCCGCAAGTGACTTTGAGTCCTCTATAGCAAGTGCATCGCTTACCTTTAATCCGGCCTCGATTGCATAGTTTCCGTTTACAACGGCAACATCAACATCTTTAAGTGTTCTTGCAACCTGTGCGGCCTCAATTTCCTGAATATCAAGGTTCTTTGGATTTTCAACGATATCCTGCTTTGTAGCATTGATACCTGCACCCTCTTTTAACTTTATAAGTCCGTTTGCTTCAAGTAAGAGCAACGCTCTTGCCTCATTTGTAGCATCATTCGGCACTGAAATCTTTGCACCGTCTGCAAGTGCATCAAGTGATGCAGTCTTTCCGGCATAGATACCGAAAGGCTCATAATGAATTGCACCTGCTGAAACAAGTGTTGTATTGTGCTCTTTGTTAAAGTTCTCAAGGTATGGATAATGCTGGAAGTAGTTCGCATCCAATTCCTTTGTATCAAGGGCCACATTCGGCTGAATATAATCATTGTACTCAACTATCTTTAAATCATAGCCTTCTTTGTTCAACGCTTCTCTTGCAGCCTCTAAAATTTCAGCGTGTGGTGCAGGAGTTGCTCCTACAGTGATTGTCTTTAAATCTTTTGCCGCAGCACTTGTTTGTGCCGACTCGCTTACAGACTCACTTGCGCTTTCACTTGTATTTGTATTTGCAGCCTTCTTTCCACATCCTGCAAGTGCAAGAAGTGATACCAAACCTAATGCTAATAATATTCTTTTCTTCATTTATTATTCCTCCTTAAATTTCATATACAATTTATAGACCATACAAGATATTATGTCAATGATTTAGCCGACATATGTTTATAGTCTTTTTTTATAACAGGTTATATTACCTTATTCTCTTATCGGAACTCTTTGAACTTCTCATAAAGATTTCCTGTATTATTTGAACCAAAATCACAAGGATTGCTACGGTAATAAACATTATATCCGTCTGATATCTGTAATATCCGTAGTTTATGGCGATTGTTCCAAGACCTCCGCCACCTGTAAATCCTGCCATTGCGGAGTATCCCAGTATTGTTGTAACGGATATTGCAGCCCCCACAAGAAGAGAAGGCTTTGACTCCGGTAAAAGCACTTTAAATATTATCTGGGAATTACTTGCACCCATTGACTTTGCGGCCTCTATTACACCCGCATCCACTTCTTTGAGTGAGGACTCAACCATTCTGGCGATATAGGGTGCCGCTGCTATGACAAGAGGCGGTATTACGGCAACAGGTCCTATTGAAGTTCCCACTATAATTCTTGTAAGAGGTATTACCATAATAAGCAAGATCATAAAAGGAACCGAACGTATCAGATTTATAATCATACCCAATATACCGTTTAACTTCGGCATAGGCTTTATACCTGTGTTATCTGTAACAACCAAAACAACCCCAAGCGGAATACCTATAAGGTAAGAGAAGAATGATGAAGCAACAGTCATTAATAAAGTCTCAAAAAGACCTTTTAAAATCATTGATGTCATATTATTCTGTCATCTCCTTTCCTTCGATTAATTCCACCTCATGATATACCACACCGATACTGTCAAGATATCTCTTTGCCTTTAATGCTTCTTCTTCACCGGATATCTGAACAATCATATGACCTACTGCAGAGCCTCCGATATCCTTTGTCTGTGCATAAAGAATATTAACAGGAATTCCGCAGGATAAAATCATATTTGAGAGTACAGGCTCAAAAGAGCTTCTGCCGTCAAATTCTATTCGAAGTTTAACTCCCGATACAATTTCTTTATTCGGCAATACATCACCGAGTATCAGCTTTTTACCTATGTCGGACTGCGGATTGGCAAAGATGTCTTCCACTCTGCCCATCTCGGCAATACGGCTGTTTTCAATAATTGCAACTCTGTCACAGATGCTCTCAATGACTTTCATCTCATGAGTTATTACTATTACCGTAATTCCCATATTTTTATTTATATCTTTTATAAGATCAAGTATCTGTTTTGTAGTCTTAGGATCAAGTGCCGATGTAGCCTCGTCACATAATAAGAGTTTCGGATTTGTGGCAATCGCTCTTGCTATAGCCACTCTTTGCTTTTGTCCTCCTGAAAGCTGCGCAGGATATGCCTTTTCTCTGTCTGAGAGTCCCACCAGCTTCAGTAACTCTTTTGCTCTTTTTACAGCCGCAGCTCTTGGAACACCGCTTATTTCCAGAGGAAAACATACATTATTCAGTATATTTCTCTGTGAAAGCAAGTTGAACTGCTGAAATATCATTCCCATATTCCTTCTGATATTTCTTATACCCTGCTCACCCATCTGCTTTAAAGGCTTACCTTCAAAATACACATCTCCTTCAGTAGGTACCTCCAGATAATTGATACATCTGACCAAAGTAGACTTACCTGCTCCCGATAAACCTATTATTCCGAATATTTCCCCTCTGTTTATATCCAGATTTATATCATCCAGAGCCTTTACATCTCCGTTCTTTGTATGAAAGACTTTGCCCATGGACTTTAAGCTTACAATAGAATCCATACTCCCCCTTAATTACACAACTCCACTATGGACTGTGCAAATATTTTTGCTGAAGCTATAAGCTCATCTATTACAACAAACTCGTCGGCTCCATGCATTTTTGTATCAGTTCCCGGGAAAACCGCACCGAATGCAACACCGTTTTCGATATTGTGTACATAGGTACCGCCTCCCATGGCAATACATTCACCCTTAAGACCTGTATAATCTTCATAAATTGATAGCAAGGTCTTTACAAAAGGAGAATTTCCGTCCACCTCATGTGGTGCCAAAACCGAATTATTTAAAAATTCCACATCTATACCTGCGAATTTTTCCCTTACGGTTTTTAATATCTTATCTCCGTCACCGCTTACAGGAATTCTGCTGTCAAAGAATCCGTGCATTATATTATTCTTTAAAGTGAGCATTGAAAAAGCAAGTGTAAGTGCACCGCTTTTTTCGTCCTCTACGGCAATACCCATTGCCTCACCCTTTGTATCTCCATGCGGCATAAGAGCATACAATTTCTTTATAGTCTCTATCTTCTTTGAAGGTGAAAAATCAAGTCTGCAAAGTAATTCCAAAAGTCCTGTAATGGCATTATTTCCGTTTTCAGGAGTTGATGCATGTGCATTTGCACCAAGTGCCGTAATCTCAAAAACCGGCACAAGATCGTACTTAAACTGTATGCCTGTTTCCTTTGTTACTTCCTTGGCTTTTGCCTCCACTTCTTCTATATCAAATCCCTCTATGACCGCCTTTGCCTTTGGAGGTACTACATTTACCTTAGTACCTGCTTCAATACTTACAAGTCTTTTTTCACCCGCATCTTCAAGAGAGGCTGAAAACTCTCCCTGCAGCTGTCCCTTTTCAATATTTACCACCGGGAATTCTCCGTCAGGTGAAAATGTCATAGGAGCTTCTTTTTCCTTGGTATAGTAATACTTTATACAGCTGCTTCCGCACTCCTCATCCGTACCCAAAACAAGTCTTGTATTCTTCTTTACAGGTATGTTAAGATCCTTAACCGCACGAAGAGCAAAAAGCGCAGCAACCGCAGGTCCCTTATCATCTGAAGTTCCTCTTCCGTAGATCTTTCCGTCTATTTCCTTAGGTTCAAAAGGTGATGTAACACTCCATCCTTCTCCCTCAGGTACTACATCCAAATGAGCAAGTATATCAAGTCCCTTTTCTTTGTTGTTAAGATCTATTGCACCTGCATAATTATCATAGTTTGTTATATCAAAACCGTATTTTTCAGCAATACTCAGTGCCATAGTAAGTGCTCTTTTAGGTCCTTCACCGAAAGGTGCACCCTCCACATACTCACCTTTTGTACTGTTTATAGAGCAGAGCTTGATGATATCCGCTACCATCTCGTCTCTGTGCTCATCTATATATTTTTCTATTTCTTCTCTGTATTTTCTCATAACTTTCCTTTCCTAGTTCTTTCCGAACTCACTTAAAACAAGTCCTTCATTTCTCTCCTCAACCATTCTTACACTCCAAGGATGTGTAAAAATAAGAAGCGGACGATCTTTAAGATCTTTGATCTTTTTCATATCACTTGTTCCCTGTATCTTATCTATATCTACAGTAGATGTTTCATCAATCCATCTTATATGCTCATAAGGCAGCTTATCAAGTTTTACATCTACATTATATTCATTTTTCAATCTGTATAATAATACTTCAAACTGAAGCACACCTACAACTCCCACTATTATCTCTTCCATTCCGGTATTATACTCCTGGAAAATCTGGATTGCACCCTCCTGAGCTATCTGATACACACCCTTTAGGAATTGCTTTCTCTTCATGGTGTCCACCTGACGTACTCTGGCAAAATGCTCAGGTGCAAATGTAGGTATACCCTCAAACTCGATATTATTTACAGTGGCAAGTGTATCACCTATACCGAATATACCCGGATCAAACACTCCGATAATATCTCCGGCATATGCCTTTTCCACTATCTTTCTCTCATCCGCCATCATTTGAGTGGACTGATTGAGCTTTATCTTTCTGTTTCCCTGTACATGGAAGACATCCATACCGGCATCATATTCGCCTGAACAGATCCTCATAAATGCGATTCTGTCTCTGTGGGCTTTATTCATATTTGCCTGAATCTTAAATACAAAAGCGGAGAAGAACTCATCCTTCATAGGATCCACAAATCCGTCATGAGTTTTTCTCTTAAGAGGTGAAGTGGTCATTTTTAGGAAATGCTCAAGGAAGGTCTGCACACCGAAGTTTGTAAGAGCCGAGCCAAAAAATACAGGACTCAGTTCACCGGCTGACACTCTCTCCATATCAAGATCATCACTTGCACCGTCCAAAAGCTCTATATCATTTCTCAATATATCCGCATAGTCAAATCCGATATAATCGTCAAGCTTACTGTCCTCAAGTTCAATAAGCTGTGTATCCACTTCCTTCATACCTGCATTTGCGGCTGTGAACTTATTTATCTGCTTTGTCTGTCTGTCATATACACCCTTAAAATTCTTTCCGGAACCGATAGGCCAGTTCACAGGACATGTTCTGATACCGAGCACATTCTCTATCTCATCCAAGAGCTCAAACGGATCTCTCGCCTCTCTGTCAAGCTTGTTTATAAAGGTAAATATAGGTATCTTTCTCATTACACAGACCTTAAAAAGTTTTATTGTCTGTGCCTCAACACCCTTGCTTGCATCTATTACCATGACTGCAGAATCCGCCGCCATAAGAGTTCTGTAGGTATCCTCGGAGAAGTCCTGATGTCCCGGTGTATCCAAAATGTTGATACAAAATCCCTCATAGTTAAATTGCATAACAGATGAAGTTACAGAGATACCTCTCTCCTTTTCTATCTCCATCCAGTCACTTACCGCATATTTGGCAGTCTTTTTTCCCTTTACACTTCCTGCTAAGTTAATAGCACCGCCATAGAGCAAAAACTTCTCGGTCAATGTTGTTTTTCCTGCATCCGGGTGTGATATTATGGCAAATGTTCTTCTCTTACTTATCTCTCCAAAGTTCACTTAAAAATTCCTCACTATCTCATCAAATATCTTTTCTGCCACTTCCAGTTTTGACAGCTTATCAAGTCTTATCTCATTATCCTTTGTAAATATGGTAACCACATTTGTATCGGTTCCGAATCCCGCTCCCTCAACCTTTACATTATTTGCAACTATCATATCCGCATTTTTCTTAGCCAATTTATTCTTTGAATTCTCTTCCATATTTTCGGTCTCCATGGAAAATCCGCAAATAAACTGTTTCTTAGGATTATTTTCTTTTCTCTCTCCAAGTTCCTTTAATATATCTTTAGTCCTTGAAAGTTCAATAGAAAGATCCCCGTCTTTTTTCTTTATCTTTTCATCACTGTAATTTGCAGGTGTATAATCCGCAACGGCCGCAGCCTTTATTATAATATCCTGTGAATCTGATATTTTCATAATCTCTTCATACATATCCTCAGCTGATTTTATATCAATTCTGTTTATAAAATCAGGTACAAAGACATTTGACGGTCCCATTATGAGACTTACCTTGGCGCCTCGATAAGCCGCCATCTTTGCAATCTCCACTCCCATCTTTCCTGTGGAGTTGTTTGATATATATCTTACAGGGTCAATTGCCTCTCTTGTAGGTCCCGCACTTACGCATACTTTCTTACCGACAAGATCCTTTTTCTTATATACTGCCCTTTTGATATATTCCAAGAGCATCTCAGGTTCAGGCATTTTTCCTGCTCCGCTATCTCCACATGCCAGATGACCGCTTGCAGGCATGATAATATCCATGCCGTAGGTTCTAAGTTTCATAATATTGTGCTTAACCACCTTGTTTTCAAACATCGTGGTATTCATAGCAGGTGAAACCACTATAGGGCATCTCATTGCTAAAGCCGTAGTAGTCAGCATATCATCCGCAATACCGTTTGCCAGCTTTCCTATAACATTTGCGGTGGCCGGTGCTATCAAAAATACATCCGCCCACTTTCCAAGCTCTATATGATCCACTTTAAATTCAAAATTTCTGTCAAATGTATCTGTATATACTTTTTGTGCCGTAAGAGTTTCAAATGTCATAGGTGTGATGAACTGACAGGCATTCTCAGTCATTATTACTTTTACATTTGCACCCTGTTTTTTTAACATACTTGCAAGGTTTGCAATTTTATATGCCGCAATACCCCCGGTTACACCAAGTAATATATTTTTATCTTTCAGCATAAAGCCTCCATAAATCTTAATTTTTATTTAGATATAATGCTTACACGATTATACGCTATTTTATTATTGCAAGCAAGAACAGAGATTAGTATACTTTATATAAAATAAAGCTTTTATTGAAATATCGTTCTCAGACGCTTAGACGGTATACATACTTTAAAAGCCTTAAATCTACTTACATAAGAAGGATAATTTTATGATTTTAGCAATCGATATGGGTAACACAAATATTGTCATCGGCGGTATCGACAATGAAAAAACATATTTTCTTGAAAGAGTCACAACCTACACTACAAGAACCGATCTTGAGTACTCTATGTATATAAAAGGTATCCTCGATATACATGGAATAAAACCTTCGGATATAGAAGGTGCAATTCTATCAAGCGTAGTTCCTCCTCTGAATGAAACCGTCAGAAATGCAATCAAAAAAATACTCGGTATTGAATGTATGCTTGTAGAATCAGGTATGAAAACAGGATTGAATATACTTATGGACAATCCGAAAACTGTCGGCTCCGATATGATAGTGGACGCTGTGGCTGCAATGGATGAGTATCCTCTTCCGCTTGCAATCATAGATATGGGAACCGCTACCACCATATCTGTAGTAGATAAAAGCGGAAATTATATAGGCGGTATAATACATCCCGGACTTCGAATCTCACTTGATACTCTAAGTTCAAAAACCGCTCAGCTTCCACAGGTAAATCTCGATATGCCGAAAAAAGTTATAGCAAAGAATACAATAGACAGTATGAGAAGCGGTATCCTATTCGGACATGCAGGTATGATGGACGGTATTATATCACGTATGGAAGAAGAGCTTGGTGAAAAACTTAATGTAGTAGCCACAGGAGGTCTCGCACCTTTTGTAACACCTCTTTGTACACATGATATTATCGTAGATGACAATCTTTTACTTAAGGGATTGCTCAAACTATATATCAAAAATTATATATAAGCACAACAAAGGGACTGTCGGGAAATAAGTAATTTTACTTCCCGCAGAACAAAATAGAAATATCCTGACAAATACAAGGCATTTCGGCTTTGTAACTTTGTCAGGATATTTTACTTTTCTATAATACTGTCTATTTTTGGG
>NZ_BTHK01000028.1:0-16849 GCF_033242365.1 Lachnoanaerobaculum sanguinis | reverse complement strand
ACAATACAAAAACAAAGCAAAGGAAAATAAAATACTATTTTTTTATTTTCAAAACGAAATAAAAATGCCCTGAAAGCCAGTAAAATACTGGGGTTCAAGGGCATTTTAACTTTTGAAACTGTCAAAGACAGGATCATATGTTCTTTTACAAAGCAATAGATTATACTGTAAATCTTCTTACCGGTATCATTTAAATATTAAATGCATATTAGAATGCCTATGAAGTGAATTCATATCCTTTTCTATAAATTTCCAGGTATTTTTATATGTACCCGTAACCGCAATGTTGGAATCGGATATAAATTCAATAAATGCTTCAACTTCTCCCTCATACTTTTCTGCAAAGTCATCTGAAAGTATTTCTTTCTCATAATCTGTAAAGTCTTTCAGTTCATTATATAATACATGCTCAAGGTTACAGGAATTGAAGTAAATCCTGTAATTGATATCTTTAACTTTTCCTGTCGAATAGAGCTTTGAAAGAATTTCAGACTTATGTAGATTCCTCTTCTCTACTTCCAAAATATTAAAAGCTTCAATACGATCCTCATAATATTGTATATTCTTGACTTCACTTTTCTTTATACATTCTTTTGTAAATACACCGTCTGTATCTGCTATATGAATTATGCTGACAAAATCGCTCAAATGATATCCGTACCTACTTCTGATTTCTTCTACTTTATTTCCAATTTTTATCAGTACATTATCTCTTGTAGTATCATAGTCTGACGTAATATCACCATGAACCACTGCAAATTGAACTTCCTTAGATGAGAAATATTCTTTTAAAATACCTCCCATTGCACTTTCATCACTGGGACCTTCAACTATTACCATTACAACTTTTTTTTCTCTCTTCATATAAAAGTTTACCTGCTTTTCTGAATGCTCTGGATATCTTTAAGCTGTCTGTTTCTTCATAAATCGTCTCTTCCTGACCACCAAGAGTTATACTTCTTATATACATACTTCTTAGGTTATTTGAATCTTTAACATTTTTCATATGAATATATCTGTTATCAGGATTGACTGTCGAAAACATAATACTTTCTTTATCAAGCATCTCAAGAGCACGAAGATTATGAGATGTAAAAATCAACTGACCCTTGGCACTCTTTGAAAAAATATCCAATAACTCACCTAACAGATACTCAAATATTCCGGCATCCAACTCATCTATAACAAGGCATATTGAAGAATTGCTAAATGCCTGTATAAGAGCATTTAAAATTGAAATTATTTTAATAATACCGTCTGATTCCATTCTTATTGGGATAGGTTTCTTATCTCCTCTTACAGACATAAGCTCAACTTTCCATCCCTCTTCACCGGAGTCCAAAGTCTGCTTACCGTAGTCTTTAATATCTATTCTCATTCCCGGAATTATTGTATAAAGGACTGTATTGATTTGATCTACAATCTCCCCAAGAAGCTCCTTTCGTTCACTGTCCAATACAAAAGGCTCCATCAAAGGTACTGCAAAATCTCCTTTCATTCCTACTTTTTCTTTATCTACACGAAAAGACATCGGTAACAAAACATTAGTCGAAATCATACCTGAGTGTGAATTATCAATTACAAATAAATCTCTAACCGCAAATCTAAATAACGCCTTCAAAACAAATTCATAATTTTTAAACTTATCTGATACATTATTGAAGAAGATTTCTCTACTGTTTTCTCCAAATATATATGAACAATTACTCTTTTCAGCCATTTTCTTTGCTACAATAAGATCTGTTTTAATATCCTTATTCTTTCCAATCAATTCCTCAAGTCTTTTCTGTGGCTTAAAAATAGCTTCATTGTCATTTCTCTTATAGTCCATAAAGATATTTTTATTTGTTCTGCTTCCGTCATAATTTATTGCACAATTTATATATTCTCTATCAATAAATATTCCGTCGTCACTCTTAGCAAAAATTATATTGTATCCAACTTCATATAAAGTATTTTCACTGAATATATTAAACTCTGCATTTACCTCGGCGCTTTCTGAATCCGTATCAATATAATCAGATATTTTAGTGTCTAATTCCTCGCCAATCATAATTTGTTGAAGAAATGAAAATGTATCAACAATTGCAGTCTTTCCCGAACCGTTTTGTCCATAGATACCAAGTATTTCCGCACCGCCACAATCCAAACTTCTATCGTTTTCATGTGGCATGATAATTGTACCGTTTTTTACATTCTTAATATTTTTTATTGTTAAAGATGACAATCTAACAATACCCTTCCACATAAAACCACCTCCATATATTTATATATTAGCATATCAAATCATTTTTCTCAATATAATTCTATTTTAAGTATTTTTTATTCCTTTTTAGTATTTCCAATTCTATTTTGCTTGATTATCTATTTTATTTTGTATCCATTTATGAGCTTTCCAATGTTCTATTTAATAATATAACCCTTCTCATACTGTATTATTTTATTATTACATTATTCTTTATAAATCTTTACAATTATATTTATGGTATTTACTATGTTATATTTTTTTGTTAAAATTTCTTCGAATTTAACAAAATGGTACATGTATGTTTGATTTCTCTAACAGGCTTACATGTAAAAATACCATTATTTTGAAAGGAGTATTTTTATGAGTACTTTACAAAGTAAAAATATTGTCACATGTATAATTTTATCTATCGTAACATGTGGTATCTATGGGATTTATTGGCTTTATTGCATCGCAACTGATATCAATGCAATATCAGACGATCCTAACGCAATGTCACCTGTACTTGTTATTGTTCTCAGTTTTGTTACTTGCGGACTTTTCTTCTTATACTGGGTGTATAAATCAGGTACAATTTTGGATCAGAAGATGGTAGAGACAGGAAGAACAGCAGAAAGCCGTCCTATTCTTTATGTTGTACTTGCATTCTTCGGTCTTGCAATTGTAACATATGCTTTAATGCAGGATACTATCAATAAGCTTGCAGAAAGCGATAGCAACAAGTCTCCATTCTAATATGCAAGACAGAATTAAAAGAGTAATAAAAAATACCATTGCAATTTCTTGCCTTGGTATTTTTTTATATATACTGTATTTTATTCATATCCGTATCCCATGCGCGTTTAAGACTATAACTCATTTGGATTGTCCAAGCTGTGGGGTCAGCAGAATGTGTGTATCACTTTCTCACGGTGATATAAGGTCCGCTTTTTACTATAATCAGATACTTGTATTTCTTTTTCCTTTAATCGTAATCTACTATATTTTTTATCAATTACGATATATAAAGACCGGCCAAAGAAAAATAAGTAAACTTGAAAACAATATCATGATTGTTATAATTGTTATATTATTAATATATGGAGTAATAAGGAACCTTCCTTTTTATCCGTACAGACTACCATAAAAAGTCGGGAAAACCCGACTTTTTTATATTTCACCGTCTCTGAACTTTTGAATCATCTCATGTCCTACGCTTATATGGAAAGGCAGTACAGGTACATCTTCCCTCTCAAACCACCTTGCTTCAGATAACTCTTCTTCCTGCAATGTGATTTTGTCATCTCCGTCCAAATCCGCAATAAATGCAAGCATGATGGTATCTGAAAACGACCATGGTTGTGATTTATAAGGTCTTACATTTTTTACCTTAAGTCCGACCTCTTCCTTTACCTCTCTTGCAACAGCTTCTTCAAGTGTTTCACCTACTTCAACAAAGCCTGCAACTAAGGCATAATACTTATACGTACCTTTTGCATTCTTTGTAAGAAGCAGTTTGTTTCCGTTTCTGATCGCTACTATAACTGCAGGAGATATCTTAGGGTATTCTATGTTCTTACACTTCGGGCAAATCAATGCTCTTTCAGTCGCAGACTTTTCAGTCTTTGTACCGCAGTATCCGCAATATTTTCTGCTCTGCATCCATCTGTATACCTGTGATGCACTTACACTTGCAAAAGCCTGATAACGAGGCTCAAACTCACGCAAAACCTGTATTCCCTCCATATAGAATCCGCCAAACTCAGGAATACTTATATCATCTACCAGATAAAATTCCTCATCGTCTACAGAGTTTACATAGTAGGATTTTTCATATAAATTTTCATCTTCGTCTTCCAAATCTTCAAATCTCGGAATACTCAATGCTCCTGTCAATGCATCTTTTATAAGCATTATCTTATTGTACTCAAAATGTAAAACAAATGACTTTTTATTATTTTCCTTTGTGGCTTTCTTTCTCCTATATTCAGGATAAAATACTTTCGGATATATTTCCTGTATCATACTACTCTTTCTTTTACTGCTTAAATCTATAACTCCTGATAATTATACTTTTGTAACAGCTCATATCTCATATCCCACAGCTTCTGTGAAAGGTCAACATATGTCTCATGAGGATATGCAAGTCTCTTTGACTCATCCCAAAGGGTATCAAGCTCTTTTTTACAAAATTCTCTTATTTCCATTACCGAAGGAGATTTGTATACACATTCACCTTTTTTAAATATCGGTAACAAAAGTTCCTTAGTCTCAAATGAACCTGCATTAAGCTTTGTTCTCTTCCATGTCTCAACCGGATCAAAGAGCATAAGTGACTCGTCTGTAGACAGATTCTCCTCTTCCAAACAGATATAATCGGCTATTATCTTGCCTGTCTTTTTATTGTAAATTCTATATATTTTCTTATTTCCCGGATTTGTTATCTTCTCGGCATTCTCCGACAGTTTTATCTTAGGAATAAACTCTCCTGTTTTTTCATTCATAACTGCCGCAAGCTTATATACTCCTCCAAATGCCGGACAATCTTTTGATGTAATAAGGTTTGTACCTACACCCCATCTGTTGATTGTGGCGCCCTGCAATTTCAATGAAGATATAATATTCTCGTCCAAATCATTTGAAGCCGATATAACTGCATCCTCAAAGCCTGCTTCATCAAGCATCTCCTTGGCTCTCTTTGAAAGGTATGCAAGGTCTCCGCTGTCAAGTCTGATACCGTAATTCTTTAGAGGTATCCCGGCAGCCCTCATCTCCTTAAATACAGTTATAGCATTCGGTACACCTGATTTTAGGGTATCATATGTATCCACCAAAAGTGTACATGCTGTCGGGAAGGTCTTTGCATAGGTTCTGAATGCTGAAAGCTCATCGGGGAAACTCATTATCCAGCTGTGAGCATGTGTTCCAAGTATCGGTACGTCAAACATTCTTCCGCAAAGCACATTACTTGTTCCTACACAACCTCCTATCACAGCCGCTCTTGCACCGTAGATACCTGCATCAGGTCCCTGTGCCCTTCTAAGTCCGAACTCCATTACTCCGTCACCGTCTGCGGCCAAAACCACTCTGGCGGCTTTTGTTGCTATAAGTGACTGGTGATTTATGATATTTAAAAGTGCTGTCTCTATAAGCTGTGCCTGCATTATAGGTGCAATGACCTTTACAAGCGGTTCTCTTGGGAATATAACACTTCCCTCAGGTATAGCATAGATATCACCTGTGAATTTAAAATCTCTGAGATACTCAAGGAAATCATCTCTAAAAAGCTTTGTCTTTCTGAGATATTCAATATCTTCATCGTCAAAATGCAAATTTTCAATATAATCTATCACCTGATCAAGTCCTGCACAGATAGCATATCCGTTTTTATTCGGATTTGATCTGTAGAACATATCAAAAATAACCGTTTCGTTTACATTATTTTCCAAATGGTAGCCCTGCATCATTGTAAGTTCATACAAGTCAGTCAACAGTGTCAAATTTCTTTTTTCCATTCTATTATTCCATCCTTTTTCCGGCAACTACACAAGCCTTATCCCTATCAATCTATGCTTTATTTAGTGTATTGTCAAGCTAATTAATTTTAATCTAAGATAAATCACTTGTTTTCATTAAACAATATAAGTCCGCCCTTGCGTTTATGCCCTGTATTCCACAGCTCTTTAAAGTCAAACCATCTGTAACTTCCATAACTTACAACTTTAACCATAAATTTTTCGCCGTCTTCCTCATATCCTGTAAGTAAGAACCAATGCCACACGAAATCTTTAAATTTAGGATTTTTATGCATCAGTACAAGCATGGGTATCGGCATTTTTTTATCTATCTGAGATTTTACAATCTTAACGGCATCCTCGATATCATTATCACCTGAAAACTCAGACAAACTTATACTGTGTTCATCAATATCTTCCAAGAAATCACTTATACCGTCAACATATATCTCAAGTCTGTCTATGCCTGTCCACCTTGGCCTTAAATAAGGCTTTACATCATTTGAAAAATCCACATAATCAAGTGAGTTCACATTCTCTATATCATATGGATAAAGCTTATCTTTACCCAAATACTTTCTCATATAAACAAAGCTGTCACAGGCTGTAACACAGGCGCATCCGCCCTTATTCATCCACAGATTTTTGAAATCTTCCTGATTCCATCCGTATTTTCCGTCAATATAAAAATAATCCAGTTCTTTTTTCATATTCTCTCTAAAATTTTGGAGCAATATAATACAATCGTACTATATTGCTCCAATCTAAAATCTATAAATCTTCTTCACCAAGCAGGTCTTCAAACTCTTCCTCATCAAGAAGCTCGTCAAAAGCATCTGCAACTATCTCATATTCTTCATCGGTCTCTATATTGGTAAGCTCAGGCTGTCCGTCCTCGGTCTCCGAGTATCTGTAAAGATATACAGTCCCCTCATCATTGTCATCCTCAGGCATTACCGCAATATACTCTCTGTCTCCTGCACTGAAAATGTTGAGCACAACACATTCAAGTACAGTATCATCCTCAAGTGTTATAGATACTGAAACATTACCTTCTTCCACTATACCGTTTTCAAATAAATTCTTATCGTCCATAGTTCTCCTTTATTTTACTTGACTGTTAAGGAAGTTTAAAACTTCCTGTTTATCATTACTTATTTGGTTTTTTAATTCCTCAAGACTTCCGAATTTCATCTCAGGTCTTATATATTTATAAAGATATACCTCTATTTCTCTGCCGTAAAGGTTTGCTTCAAAGTTATACAGGTATGTCTCAACTCTTGAAATATGATTTTTTTTATCATTTTCAATACTTGGATTTGATCCGACATTTGTAAGTCCGAGATAAAGAGTATCATCATCACCGATTCTTACTCTGGATGCATAAACTCCGTACTTGGGCAGATGCTTCTGGTTTGAAGGGAAAATATTTAAGGTCGGAAAACCTATGGTCGCCCCTATCTTATTTCCCTCCTCAACAACACCGCTTATAGAGTATATTCCTCCAAGAAGCTTATTTGCTTCTTCCATATCGCCCTCATCAAGCTTTGATCTTATAAGTGTTGAGCTTATATCATTATGGAAATCATCCTTTTCCTTTTCAATTATCTTTACATCATATCCCAAAGTCTTTGACAATCTGTTCAAAAGCTCAACATTTCCGCTCTTTTTATATCCAAAAGCCGCATCAGCTCCTGCAACTATCACAGCCATACCAAGTTTTTTGATAAGGATATCTGTCAAAAACTCTTCACCTGACAGCTTTGCAATATCCATATCAAAAGGATATTCTATATAATAATCAATTCCAAGTTCTTCCAATTTTTTTTGTCTTTCCACATTTGTAAATATCTGTGTGGTATGATTATTTCTTACAATATTTGACGGTAAAGTTTTGAAAGAAAAAACTACAGTCTTTAAACCCTTTTTATTAGCCTCTTCCTTCAGTGTTCTGAATAATTTTCTGTGTCCCCTATGCTCACCGTCAAATTTCCCTATAGCAACAGCTGTTCTCTCTGTTATCTTTATGTCTGTAGTATTTATAAATGTAATCACATTATCACCTATCTATAAAAACATCTTGAATGGCTTTAATTCATCCGATTCTTTTTTATATATTGCAATAAATATGTCATTAGAATCATAGACTCTATATAAGTCACTGTCTTCAAAATCTTTTTCAAATTTTAATTTATTTCCGTTATGCAGATATTTATCAAAGTCAGGGGAGGTATTTATTTTTGGCAGGAAGGAAAAATACTCTTCCACGCTCATTATCCTTTTATCTATATTATCTCTCTCTGATTCCAGTTGTTTTAGGGTAATTGCCCCGTCTATATCAAATCTGTCCACTCTCTTTCTGACAAGAGACTCCATACAACCGCCTACCGAAAGTTTTTCTCCTATATCATGGCATAGAGTTCTGATATAAGTTCCCTTAGATACTTTGGCCTTAAACTTTACTCTCGGCAAATCCATATCGATTATATCAATATGGAAAATTTCAACTTTTCTCGGTTCTCTCTTTACTTCCTTGCCTTCTCTTGCCAGATCAACAAGCTTTTTTCCGCCTACTTTTAATGCCGAATACATAGGTGGAAGCTGCATATACTCTCCAAGAAATGAATTTATTACCTCTTTAACTTCATCCTCGGTCAAATGTGAAGTGTCTTTTTTTTCCGAAATTTCTCCTGAAGTATCCTGTGTATCTGTAGACACTCCTAAAAGCAGTACCGCCTCGTATTCTTTCGACTTGTCAGTCAACATATCCGACAATACGGTAGCATTGCCTAACAATACCGGAAGTACACCGACAGCATCCGGGTCCAATGTTCCCGAATGCCCGATTTTCTTTTGCTTAAGAATTCCTCTCATTTTTGCTACAACATCATGAGATGTAAATCCTTTTTCTTTGAATATATTTATTATTCCGTTATAAGCATTCTTAGCCATTCAATTCTTTCTCAATCATAGGCAATAGTGTGTTTTTTAAAATTTCATCAGCCTTGCCGTACACTGTAGCGCCGGCGGCTCTGATATGACCGCCTCCGCCAAGTGCAGCCGCAATACTGCTGACATTTTTATTTATAGAACGCAAACTTACTTTGTATTCATCTTTAGCGGTCTCATACATAAATAATGCAATCTCCACACCGTCTATATTTCTCAGATTGTCTATGATTCCATCCATTTTCTTTTTATCTGAAATATACTTACTCCAGGTATCATAATCCAGAACACCGTAGCAGCACTTACCTTCAAACTCCAATTTTGAATTTGTAAGTACCAGTCCCAAAAGCTTGCTCGCATTAAAATCTTTTTTAAAATATGTATCATCTATGATTTTTGTGAAATCAAAACCTTTTGAAATCAGCTCTCCGGCTATATCCATGGTTTCCTTTGTGGTGGATTGATATTTAAACACTCCGGAATCATGGACTATACCTGTATATAAGCATTTTGCAGTCTCTACACTTACTTTATCACTATCCAGCAAAGTGTACAAGAGTTCACAAGTAGAACTTCTGAAATCTTCCACTATATTAAATTTTGCAAACTTTGTATTGGTGATATGATGGTCTATGCATATGCTTTGTGCGGCACTCTCAAGCATTACACCTCTGCTTCCAAGCCTTTCTCTGTCTGACGCATCTAAAGAAACAAGTAAGTCGGCCTCCATAAACGGATCCTCACTTATCAGCTCAAACCCGTTCATAAATGAAAACTTCATTGAAGGCTTTTCAATACATACTTTTACATTCTTGTCTTCAAAATTTTCTGTTATATAGTTATACAATCCCAAGGTGGATCCTGTACAGTCTCCGTCAGGGCTTACATGACCTGTTATAGCTATATTTTTTGCATTTTCAATAAGCTCTATTAGTTTATTCATTGCCCTTCTCATCTTTTTTTATTACTTCATCTATCAGCTTGTCCATTTTCATGCCGTAAGCCAATGACTCATCCAAAACAAATTTTAATTCAGGAGTATTTCTTAAGTTTAATCTTCTTGCAAGTTCTTTTCTTATAAATCCTGAAGAAGATTTAAGACCTTGTAATGTCTTCTTTGACTGCTCATCATCACCCAATACGCTGACATAAATTGTTGCGTATTTTAAGTCTGTGGTAACTTCCGCATCTGTTACACTTGTCATAGGTGCGACTCTTGGGTCCTTTACATCACCTCTTATGATTTCAGATACGGTTTTCATTACCTCCGAGTTGATCATAGTAGACTTTAAACTGTTCTTTCTCATACATTCCTTTCTTTATTATGATCTTGGAACCTCTACCATAGCATATGCTTCTACCTGGTCAAATTCCTTAATATCATTGAACTTTTCAAATACAAGACCACATTCATATCCTGTTGCAACTTCCTTAACATCATCCTTGAATCTCTTAAGTGATGCAAGATTTCCGTCAAAGATCTGCTCTCCGTCTCTTGTAATTCTTACCTTACAGCCTCTTACAAACTTACCGTCAAGCACATAGCTTCCTGCGATATTACCTACGCCTGAAGCCTTAAAGATCTGTCTGATTTCAGCATGTCCGATAACCTTCTCCTCATAGATAGGCTCAAGCATTCCCTTCATAGCGCTCTCTATATCTTCAATTGCCTGATAGATTACTCTGTAAAGTCTAAGGTCTACATTTTCTCTTTCCGCTGTAGCCTTTGCCATCTGATCCGGCTTTACATTAAATCCGATAATAATCGCATTACTTGCAGCCGCAAGTACAACGTCACTCTCGTTAATTGCACCTACACCGCCATGGATTACCTTTACGGCAACTTCTTCATTTGAAAGTTTTGTAAGTGACTGCTTTACAGCCTCTACAGAACCTTGAACGTCAGCCTTCACAACTATAGGAAGTTCCTTGACATTTCCCGCCTTAATCTGACTGAAGAGATCGTCAAGTGAAAGCTTGGCCTTTGTATCTTCGATAAGCTTATTCTTGCTCTCCGAGATAAATGTAGCCGCAAATGCCTTTGCTTCCTTATCGTTTTCTGTAGCTACAAATACTTCACCGGCATTCGGTACGCTGTCAAGTCCCAAAATCTCAACAGGTGTTGAAGGTCCTGCCGACTTTACTTTTACTCCCTTATCATTCATCATGGCACGAACCTTACCTGAACATGATCCTGCCGCTATGAAATCTCCTACATGAAGAGTACCCTTTTGAACAAGTATTCTCGCTACAGGTCCCTTACCCTTGTCAAGCTCCGCCTCTATTACAAGACCTCTTGCTTTTCTGTTAGGATTTGCCTTAAGCTCCTTTACTTCCGCTGTAAGTATTACCATCTCCAAGAGATTTGATATACCGTCACCGTTCTTTGCGGATACAGGTACGAAAATGGTAGAACCGCCCCAATCTTCAGGTATAAGCTCATACTCTGAAAGTTCCTGCTTTACCTTGTCAATATTTGCAGCCGGTCTGTCTATCTTATTGATAGCAACTATTATTTCAACTCCTGCCGCCTTTGCATGGTTTATAGCCTCTACAGTCTGCGGCATTACACCGTCATCTGCAGCTACTACAAGTATTGCAATATCTGTAGCCTGTGCACCACGCATACGCATTGCTGTAAACGCCTCATGTCCCGGTGTATCAAGGAATGTTATAGGCTCTCCGTTTATTTTTACCATATAGGCACCGATATGCTGTGTAATACCTCCGGCTTCTCTGCTGGTAACATTAGTTTTTCTTATAGCATCAAGAAGTGATGTTTTACCGTGATCGACATGGCCCATTACAACCACTACAGGCGGTCTTGACACCAAAGTCTCTTCAGGATCCTCAGCCTCCGCCAAAAGCTCGCCGATAACATCTACCTTCTCCTCCATAGTACAGATTACATCATACTCAAGAGCAATCTCTTCAGCCTGCTCGAAAGTAAGCTCCGTATTAAGTGTAACTATCTGGCCTTTTAAGAAAAGCTTCTTTACAATTGTTGACGGCTGAAGCTTAAGCTTTGAAGCAAACTCCTTGATTGTAATTGTCTCAGGAATGATGATTTCTTTGATATCATCCTGTACCTCTTCAACCTTTTGCTTTACAGGCATTATAAACGGATGCTTGCTCACCTTGCCCTTTGCAGGACCGTCCTCGGTTCTGTGCTTCTTATCGTTCTTGTTATTATTTTTGAAATTATTCTTATTTACTCTGTTGGAAGTCTTCTTTCCTAAGCCGTCAAGTACGGGAACTCCTGCTGCAGCATCATTTTTCTTAAATCCCTGCTGCTTGTTGTTTCCGAAACTTCTGCCGGTATTCTCATCCTTGGAGAAATCCTTATTTCTGTCATTTCTGTTGTTTCTGTCATTTGAACCCTGGAAGTTTTTATTGTCTTTTCCGGCAAAGTTTCTGTTTCTGTCGTTATTTCCGGCACCGTCTCTGCCCTTTGAGTTTCTGTCGTTCTTAAAGTTTCCCTTTTGGTCCTTATCTTTGTTAAAAGGCTTTTTATCTCTGTTTTGCGGACGGGAATCCTTACCTCTTGCCTTATCTCTTTCTTCTCTTTCTTTGAAGATATTTCTTATAGGCTGAGCACTTTCCTTAGCTTTTTTAGCGGCTTCCATCTCCGCATAGACATTTCTAGGTTTAGCAGGCTCTATACTCTCTAAAACCGGTGCTTGTGCCTTCTTCTCCTCTGTAGCAACAGGTGTTTTACTCTCTACATTTGCTACAGGCTCTTTTGCTGTAACAACTTCCTCTGTCTTTACAGTCTCAACCACCTTTTCTTCTTTCTTTATTTCTTTTGAAATATCGGATTTTGAAACGTCGGTTTTCTTCTCTTCCGTAGCCTTCTTTTGAGGCTGCTTTGTTGCTTCCGCATCCTTTTTTGTATTCTTCTTAGGAGCCTGCGCAGATTTTGAACCCGACTTTTTTGCAGGCATCTGCTGTGCATTCTGCGGTCTGAATACTACAACCTTTTTCTTAGGCGCTTCCTCCTTCTTTGTTTCCGATACTTCCTGTGTAGTCTCTACCGTTCTATTGTTTTCCATATTTTCTTTATTATTATTCACTACTTTATTTCCATCTATTTTATTGAATTTTTCTCTAAGCATTTTTTCTTCATCAGCTGATATATTTGACATGGCCACCTTTGATATGCCGTTCTCCTTCAAATATGCTGTCAACTCATTATTATTTTTGCCTAATTCTTTTGCCAGATCGTTTACTCTCAATTATCATTCCTCCGTGATTTTTAATATTGCATTTTTAAATCCGTCCTCAGTTAATGTTATTGATGATCTAAGCCCTTTGCCCAAAATCATTCCCAAATCTTCCTTTGTGGAATATATTAATATAGGAACATGATAAAATTTACATTTGTCTTCAAATTTCTTCTTCGTGTTTTCAGATGCGTCCGATGCTATTATTACCAGCCTCGCTTTACCGGATTTTATGCACTTTTCAACTGAAAACTCTCCCGACACCACTTTACCTGCTTTCATAGCAAGTCCGATTAAATTTAATATCCTATCTCTTGCCAAGTTCCGCCATCTCCTCACTAAGCTTTAATAAAACATCATTATCAACATTCATCTTAAATGCTCTGTTAAGTCCCTTGGTCTTTATTGCTTTTTGCAGACAATCTATATTATTGCATATATAAGCACCTCTTCCGTTTGCTCTGCAGGTGCTGTCTAAAAGCATCTCTCCTTCAGGTGTCCTTACTATTCGTATCAATTCTTTTTTAGGCTTTGACTCATTACATCCGATGCATTTTCTTTGAGGTGTTTTATTCTTCAATGTCGTTGTCATCTTTTGTTTCTGCCTCAGCATCAAATTCTTCAGTATCCGGTGTATATCCCTCGTCAACAGGCATATCATCACTGCCGTCCAAAGAATCAAATACTCCCATTTCTCTTGCCTGGCTCTCACTCTTTATATCTATCTTATATCCTGTAAGTCTGGCTGCAAGTCTTGCATTCTGTCCTTCCTTACCGATAGCAAGTGAAAGCTGATAATCAGGAACTATTACATCAGCTTCTTTTGTTTCTTCATCCGCCACAACAGCAATTACTTTTGCAGGTGAAAGTGCATTCTCTATCAAGTATCCCGGATTTTCATCCCAGTTTACTATATCGACTTTCTCTCCTCTAAGCTCTTCCACTACAGCATTTACTCTGACACCGTCAACACCTACACAGGCACCTACAGGGTCAATATCGGCTTCATGGCTGCATACGGCAATCTTTGTTCTCGATCCGGCCTCTCTTGAGATTGACTTTATCTCTACCACTCCGTCTCTGATTTCAGGTACTTCAGACTCGAAGAGTCTCTTTACAAATTCGGGATGTGTTCTTGATACAGATATTCTCGGTCCCTTAGGATTGTCCTTTACCTCCAACACAAACACCTTCAATCTGTCTCCGAGTTTTAATTCTTCTCCTTTTACCTGCTCACTCTCTGCAAGCACGGCATCTATTCTTCCGAGATTAATTGCAATATTCTTACCCATAAATCTGGTAACAACACCGCTTACTATATCTCTTTCCTTCATATAGTAGTCGTTGAATATCACTTTTCTCTCTTCTTCTCTTATCTTTTGTAAGATAACATTTTTGGCAACTCCGGCGGCGATTCTTCCGAATTCCTTTGAAATAACCGGTACAAGTACTGTATCACCGATGCTTAAATTAGGATTTTGCATTCTGGCATCTGCAAGTGATATCTTTGTTGCCTTGTCTTCTATAGTAGGCTTGCTGCCCAAAGTCTCTACAACTTCTTTTGCCTGTATTATGGAATAATCACATGTGTCAGGATTTACACTTACCTTTACATTATCCGCTGTTCCGAAATTGTTTTTACATGCGGAAATTAAAGAGTTCTCAATAGCTTCCAAAATTGCCGCCTTACTTATATTTTTCTCTTTTTCCAGGAGATCAAGTGCCTCCAGTAATTCCTTATTCATCCTTAGTATTATCCTCCGTTAAAAATCTATCTTTAATCTGATATTTGCAATTTCTTTTTTTGTAAAGACTTCGTCTCCACCTTCTGTTTCTACGGTAATGTTTTCACCGTCAAAAGCCTTTAATATTCCTTCAAAATCTTTAACACCTTCTCTTGCCTTATAGAGCTTGAGTTCCACTTCCTTTCCAAGTTCTCTTATGAAATCCTTGTCTTTTTTCAGTGCTCTTCCAAGTCCCGGAGAGGAAACCTCCAGAATATATCCCTCTTCAATAAAGTCCTTTTCATCCAGCCAATCGCTAAGATGCCTTGAAATTTCGACACAGTCATCTATTCCTATGCCGCCTTCTTTGTCCATATCACAGTATGCTCTTAAGTAGTACTCTCCCGCCTCTTTTACAAACTCGACATCCACCACTTCAAATTGGAGCTCACTGCTAAGTTTTTCCAAGAACTCTTCCGTTCTTTTTACATAAGTTTCACTTTTGCTCATTTCTATCCTTTCATATGCATAAAAAAGTGGACCCATCGGCCCACTTTCCCGTCAAACATATTTTAATCACTATAGCACATTTCTTACATAAATGCAAGGGGAAAATCAGATTTCATACTTACTTGACCCAATTACATACTTCTAAATTTGGTACTCTCATAAACTCTTTAATATTGTTGGTTACTATAGAATAACCTAGCGACTGTGCATGAGCAGCTATCATCATATCAAGAGGACCTATCGGTGTTCCTTGTTTTTCCAAATATGTCCTTATCTTTCCATAATTATTTGCTGCATTAATATCAAAATCCAATACCTCTATATTCGACAACAGCAATGTTAGCGCAAGTCTGTTTTTATCAACTGCCATACTTTTCTCGACACCATGTATAAGCTCCGCATATGTTATAGCGGAAATACATATTTCCGTAGGATCATGTCTTTTCAGTTCTTTTACTACACTCTCCGGTTTATTCTTTATTATATATATGCATATATTTGTATCCAACATATATCTCATAGTTCTTCTCTCTTTTGATCCGAGATTTCTCCTCTGTCAGCCATAAAATCATCTGAAAACATATCTATGGCTGTAATAAATGAATCCCACTTACCGTTTTTCGGCAATAAAATCAATATATCACCAATTTTATTTACCATAACTTCATCACAGCAAAATCTATACTCCTTAGGTAATCTTACCGCTTGACTTCTACCATTTTCAAAAATTTTTGCCGACAACATAAAATCACCGTCCTTTCACAAGTAGTATATATCACGATATATATCTAGTCAATATTTATAATGCTGATCCTTATACCAAATAATACAGCTTACTGAACAATAGAATATCAATATGCATCAATATATCCTGCCAATGCATAGCCTTCAAATCCGTCATAATCTATATAGTAAAATCCGTTATCCGCTCCGCTATAAACTGTAACTATAGCTCCAAGCGGAATCTTTGTAATCTCCTCTCCCTTTGTGCTTGGAGTCCTACGAAGTGTTATATATTCATTGCATCTTACCACTTTTCCTGACCATACCGTGCTTGCTTTTGTAGATGCAACATAATGATTGTACGGGTCGACACTTAAATATGATGCCAGTGCATAACCTGTGCTTCCATTGTAACTTACTTTATAAAAACCGTTTGCCGCATTCTCCATAAAGCTTACCGCCGCACCTAAAGGTATCTGCTTTATCTCCTTTGCATTTGTGGAATCTGATACACGAAGCGTAATGCTTTCATTACAATTCACTACATAAAGAGTTGTCAAAACCTGTGCCTGAGTAGCAGCTACAGTTTGAGGCTGAGTCTCCTGCAAAGATTCTGAATGTGCAACCTCTGCTACCGTTTCCTGAACAGCAGACTTCTCAGCTATGTTGCTCTCCTCTTCCGTTCCGGACTCATCCTTACTTTCTGCTACGGTTTCAGTATCACCTCCAAATTTTATGGTAACACTTTTTGAACCGCAACCTGACAAAATACATATACTTACAAATACACAAATTAAATATATTATTTTTCTCATAAAACCTCCACTCTCCATATAATCAAGTGTTTTTTAATAAATTCAATACTTTTTGATACCTGTCATTGAATAGAACTAAGGTTATGGAGTGATCTTTACCTCATACAGGGCAGATATATAGTAATAATGGGTGCACCAAATAAAACGTCATCACTATTCGTTC
>NZ_BTHK01000027.1:0-20123 GCF_033242365.1 Lachnoanaerobaculum sanguinis | reverse complement strand
TTAGAGGCCTTTAATAAATTTGCACATTCACAGCCACACAGAATTGAAGACGACGTAAAAAGCGCATAATAAAAGCCCCTTTGTGGGGGCTTATAAATTAATTATTTTGGGACATAATCATTTATGCTTGACATGGCACAAAGGCTTAAATACCCCTAATACTTTCCTATCATAATCTATATATCAATATATGTCTAATTCATTTCTAAGCCCTTTCTAAAACTCCGGTATGCATATTTGTTATGGCCCCTATTCCATTTTTTCTGAATAATAAACAGAAATTTTTGTCTAAAATCCGTGTTTTTGTAACCTAAATTTTTTATAAATACATAAGCTTTGTTTTTTATTTATTATTTTCTTTCTTTATATTTTTTTTATATTTTTTCCATAATATAGACACAATTATTTTTTATATTATAAGAGCATTAGCGATGGCTAGTGCAGGTTTCAGAATTACTGGAACTACAAAGCTTTTTCATACTCATACCGGACAGTTTAACTGTCCGGCCCCCCTAAAAATGTTAAAACCACCTATTCCCAAGGTGGTTTTTTTGTGTCTGAAATACTAAATAAAGTTTTATACTTATAAATTTTATACCAAAGCATTGAAACTATTTTCACAGTTCTATTCTTCTACTAAAAAAGAGGAGCTCAGATATCTAAACTCCCCTTTTAAAATCAATATTATGCAGTCATTGCAATTTTTCCGTCAACAACTTGTATAACCTTAGTTGGGCACTTTGCCGCACATTTTCCGCAATTTGTACATTTGGAATAGTCTATCAGCGCTACATTTCCGTTCATATGGATTGCATCATCCTCACAAGCCTTTACACACATGGTACATGCAATACAACCAACCTCACATACCTCTTTGACAGCTTTACCCTTATCCTGTGAATTACACTGTACAAAAGTAAATGTCTCATAAGGTACCAAGTCTATAAGTTTCTTAGGACAGGCCTCAACACATTTTCCACATGCTACACATTTCTCTCTGTCCACCAATGCAATGCCGTCTACTATATGTATAGAATCAAACTCACAAGCTCTTACACATGATCCGAATCCCATACATCCGTAGCTACAGGCTTTACCACCCTGTCCGGGAACATTCATAGCTGAATTACAATCTGTGATACCGAAATATGTAAAGTTTTGTTTTGTTTTATCACAAGTTCCCTTACATTTTACAAATGCAACCTGCTTTATGGCCTCACCTGCACTTACTCCCATTATCTCACCGATAATTTCAGCTACAGGCGCTCCACCTACAGGACATTTATTTACAGGTGCTTCACCTGCCGCAATAGCTTTTGCAAGGCCGTCACAACCGGGATATCCGCAACCACCACAGTTGTTTCCGGGTAATGCATCTCTTACAGCTATTTCTTTTTCATCCACTTCCACTTTAAACTTCTCACTGGCAACTCCAAGTAGGAGACCAATAAGAATGCCGACTATACCAACTACTGCCGCCGCAATAATTACTCCATTCATATTCTTTCCTCCTAAATAAGTCCCGAGAATCCGGTAAAGGCAATTGCCATAAGACCTGCTGTAATAAGTACAATAGGCATACCTGATACTACATGAGGTATATCATTATTTTCAATTTTCTCTCTGACACCTGAAAGCAATACTATAGCCAAAGCAAATCCGCTTGCAGTACCTACTCCGTACACAAGGCTTTGTGCAAAATTGTATTCCTTTGCAACATTGTCAAGAGCAACACCCAAAACAGCACAGTTGGTTGTAATAAGAGGAAGGTATACACCCAGAGCCTCATAAAGTGAAGGCATATTTTTCTTTAATACCATCTCAACAAACTGTACCAAAGCCGCTATAACAAGAATAAATACAATAGTCTGCAAATACTCAAGTTTAAGCGGAATCAAAATATGTGTATAAATAAGGCTGGCCGCCATACTTGAGAGAGTGATAACGAATATAACCGCAGCACCCATACCTACAGAAGTTTCAGTCTTTTTTGATACACCGAGGAAAGGACAAAGTCCCAAAAATCTGCTAAGCACTACATTGTTTACCAGTGCCGCACTAATTAAAAGTAAAATCAGTTGAGTCATTATTTACCCTCCCCTGCATTAGCTGCATTTTCTTTCTCAGCCTTTGCCTTAGCAAGAGCCTCTTCTTTCTTTCTCTTTGCCTCAAGTTCCTTTTCTTCTATATCCTTATCAATAGCATTGTGATTGTGTGCCTTACTTTCACCAAAGCATGCCGAACAGTTTCCGCCACATGCTATGTCGGATGACATACCTGTATTTGTAGCACTTGGAGCCTTAAAGTAATTTTGCAAAGCCGACAAAAGTGCAAGTACAAAGAATGCACCCGGAGCAAGTACAAGTATTGAAATAGTAAAATCGGTAGGTATTATCTGATTATTGTTAGGTAAAGCAATAAGTCCCTTAAATATAGTTCCGGCACCGATAAGCTCTCTTACAAAAGCTATGCAGGAAAGTGAAAGCGTAAATCCGATTCCCATTCCAATTCCGTCAAAGAAAGACGGAATTGCAGGATTCTTTGAAGCATAACTCTCCGCTCTACCAAGAATAATACAGTTAACAACTATAAGCGGTATATAAATACCGAGTGATTTATAAAGTTCAGGTGTGTAACCCTGCATCAAAAGCTGTACTACCGTAACCAAAGATGCAACGATAACTATAAACGCAGGGATTCTCACTCTGTCAGGTATTATATTTCTCATTGCAGAAATAATTAAATTTGAAAACATCAAAACGGCTGTTGTAGAAAGTCCCATACCTATAGCATTTACTACAGATGTTGTAACCGCAAGTGTAGGACACATACCTAACATCAGAACAAAGGTAGGATTTTCTCTGAATATACCGTTATATAAACGCTCTAAACTCTTGTTCATATTTCCTCCTTATTCCAATATTGAATTAAAGTAAAGCGCTGCATTGACAGCATTGGTAACAGCTGTACTTGTGATGGTAGATCCGCTTATAGCCGATATCTCATCATCTGCACCTGCAGCACCCTTTACAAGCTTGAATTCTTTTGTATTTTTATTTGCATACTGACCGTAGAAAGACGCTTCCGCCGCTCTCATACCAAGACCCGGTGTCTCTTCAAGTGTAAGGAATGTTATTCCGACCACAGTACCGTCAGACTTTATGCCTACGGATATTTGTACCGTACCGTTATATCCGTCTTTTGATGTTGATGTTATAACTCTGCCTATATTATTTCCCGACTCATCCTTTGCGGTAACAACTTCATCAATATTTGAATGTCCGAAGCCCTTACCTGCAATTTCGTCTGCAGTCTCCGCTATCTTTGCCGTATCGGCTTCATTCTCCTCAAAATCCTTAGCCTCAGGGAAAACAACAGCATAAGCCTCATTCTTTGCCGCCTTTGCCGCAGCCGCTATAGGAGCCTTAGTTATATCGTATACAAATCCCAATACAAGGCCCGAAATAAGGGTTATAGCAAATAAAATAATCGCATCTTTTACAAATCCTGATTGTTTTTTCATGCCTTCTTTGCCTCCCTTCCAAATGCCTTCGGCAATGTCGCCTTCTCTATAAGCGGAGCCACTACATTACCGATAATGATAGCATAGGAAACTCCCTCAGCATTGCCGCCGAATAATCTGAATAAACCTGTAAGTATACCGATAAATATTGCAAAATACACCTGTCCCATTTTTGTAACAGGACTGCTTACATAATCTGTTGCCATAAAGAACGCACCGAATATAAGACCGCCGCTGAGCACATGGTATAAAACAGTTGTAGGATTGTGATCACCGAATAAGAATACAAATACAGCCACTGTAGCAATATATATAAGCGGTATTCTAAGAGAAATAACCTTTCTTACCACAAGATAAATTGCACCGATAAGTAAAGCTATGGTTGAAACCTCTCCTATTGTTCCCGGTATCCTACCGAGGAAAATATTTACAAGATCATACTGCTCAAGTGCATCTGCAATTCCCTTTGCCTTTAAGAAAGCAAGAGGCGTAGGTGTAGATGATGAATCATAGTTCATAGCCACAGAGCTGAAATTTGTCATACTTCCGGCAAATGATATAAGCATAAAGCATCTTGCAGCCAAAGCCGGATTCATAAAGTTTTGTCCAAGTCCGCCGTAAAGCTGCTTTACAACAATTATTGCAAATACACCGCCAAGTATAGGCATCCAAACAGGAATCTGAGGCGGCATATTAAGAGCCAATATAAGTCCGGTAACCACAGCGGAAAAATCTCCGATAGTTACAGGCTTATTCATTATTTTTTCGTATAAATATTCAGCAAGTACACATGCAAGAACTGTACATATAACCACGATAAGCGCAGATAAACCGAACTGGAAGCAACCGAATGCCAAAGTAGGTATCATTGCAATACAAACATCCTTCATGATATTTGCTGTGGATGAATTATCCCTTACATGAGGAGATGATGAAACATTAAATTTGCCTGCCATTATTTCCCCTCCTTCTTTGCCGCTTCAGCTCTTCTCTTTGCTGCAACAGCCTGACGCATATATTTAAATCCTTGAGTAAGTGGTCTCTTTGCAGGACATACATAAGCACATGAGCCACATTCAACACATTCCATACCGTTTAACTTTTCGAATCCTTCAGTGTCGTCCTTTAACGCCTTATCCATCATAAGAACAGGCACAAGAAAACTTGGACACACATCAATACATCTTCCGCATTTGATGCATGGTGTTTCAGGATTTTCCTCAACTTCATCTTCCACAAAAGTTGTAATTGAAGATGATGACTTGGTAACAGGAATATCAAGAGTAAACAAAGCCTGTCCCATCATAGGTCCGCCTGAAAGCACCTTTTTTGGCTCAGTCTTGAAACCGCCTGCCGCTTCAATAAGTTCCTGATAATTGGTTCCCGTTCTTACTTTAAAGTTTTGCGGAGTAGTAACGGCATCACCTGTTATAGTTACAATCCTTCTGATAAGAGGTGTAGACTCGGCTACCGCATTATATATTGAAATGACCGTATCCGTATTGTCAACAATACAGCCTACATCTGCAGGCAAAAGACTTGAGTTTAACTTTCTTCCTGTGCAAGCAAAAATCAGCGAACGCTCACCACCCTGAGGATACTTTGTATACAGCTCCACAACCTCTATTTTCGATTCGTTTTGTACAAGTTTTTTTATTTTCTCAATAGCTTCAGGTTTATTATTTTCAATACCTATAATACCTTTTGCATTCGGGAAAAGCCCAAGTATAATCTTTAAGCCTTCTACCAGCTTTTCAGGTTCTTCCATCATAAGTCTGTAATCACTTGTAAGATAAGGCTCACATTCCGCACCGTTTACAATGATATAATCAATCTCATTTTCGTTCTTTGGTGAAAGCTTCACATGTGTCGGGAAAGCAGCTCCTCCGAGTCCGACGATACCTGCATCTTTCACTATTTTTCTGATTTCATCTTTAGAAAGTTTTGTATAATCTCTTTTTTCTCCAAAACCTTCTACGGCACGATATTCCTTATCATTCTCAATGATAATAGAATTCACCATTGAACCGTTTGCCACTCTTCTGGGTTCGATCTTTTTCACTTTTCCGGACACCGAGCTTACCACATTGGCTGATATGAATCCCCCCGCCTCTGCGATGATTTGTCCGACCAGCACTTCATCTCCGACAGCCACCAAGGGTTTTGCAGGTGCACCGATATGTTGGCTTAACGGGAACACCATTTCAACTCCATTTGGTTGTAGTACCGTTATCGGATGTTCCATTGAGAGTTCCTTGCCCTCATATGGATGTACACCACCAATAAATGTAGCTAATCCCATATTTTTCTCCTCTTCTATCCGGGTAAACAAATGTAAGAAATCAGGCAGTAATTTGTGTAAAACAAGTCAAATCAATTGTCAATTTTCAGATTATTTTAAAGCGATACATAATCTCCTGACGCACAAATAAACCAAGAAACCAAAGCAATTCTTAGTCTTTCGGTATACTGCCGTTTGAAGCATTTTTCCACCCTTATTTTCTTTTATTATACCATATTTGTACAAAGTTACAGACGATTTTCAAGAATTTATATTGTATTTTTTTGTATACATTCTTTTGTGATACAGAAAGCAAGGATTTTTTACAAATATTTATTAATAAAATTCTCTCAATCTCTGCATTAATATGTTACCTCCAGTCTATAATTTTATACAGAAAAATTCAATCTAAATAAAAATAATATAGCAAAAATATTTTTTTGCCAAATAAAAAAACTCCTACCAAATTCAGAATTCGGTAGGAGCAAATGTTACATTTTATCCGGTGCTTCTATTCCAAGCAAATTTATAGCGGACTCCAACAATTCTTTTGTAAGAAGAATTGTTGCAAGGTATCCTTTTTTCTTTTTCTCATCAGCTTCAGAAAGTATCTTTATTTCATGATAGAATGAGTTGAATGTATTTGAAACCGCATAAATATACTGACATATTTTATGTGGTGCAAGCTCATTCCATGCAGATTTCATGACTTCATTAAACTGTGACAATTCCATATAAAGCTTTTTATGTATATCTTCTACAGGAACTGTTAAATCACTCAAACTCACCTTTTGTGAGCTGCTCTCATAGTATTTTTCAAGTATAGACTTTATTCTTACTATTGTATACAGAATATAAGGTCCTGTATTTCCCTCAAATGATATAAATCTGTCAATATCAAATATATAATCCTTTGCAGCCTGATTGCTTAAATCACCATATTTAATAGCCGCAAGTCCTACAATCTTTGCAGTATTTCTTGCTTCCTCATCGGATACATCTCTTGATTCCTTTATCTTTGCAAATACGGCATCCTCAATATCCTTAATAACAGTCTCAAGACGAACCACACCGCCGTCTCTGGTCTTTAAAGGCTTTCCGTCTTTACCGTTTATTGTACCGAATCCAATATATATAAGTTCATGATTTGGAGGAACTATTCCTGCAATTCTTGATACCCTGAAAAACTGTGTATAGTGAAGTTCCTGTCTCTTATCCGCAATATAGATATATTCATCAGGTGAATAAAGCTTTTCTCTTTCTACCAAAGTACCGAGATCCGATGTGGCATAAAGTGCTGCACCGTCGGATTTTCTTATTATACAAGGTGGCAATTCCTTCTTATCGCCTTCCATAGCTATATCCACTACCAAGGCACCTTCAGAAACTCTTGCAATTTTTCTGTCTTCCAAATCTTTAATCAAATCCGGTATATAAGGATCGGCATCAGACTCACCCTTCCAGAGATCAAAGTCTACCAAAAGTGAGCTGTAGTTTTTCTTTAAGTCCTCTACGGATACGTTAATTATATGCTTCCAAATCTCTCTGTACGGTCTGTAACCTTTTTGAAGTTCCAAAGTGGCTTCCTGTGCTCTTTGCTTAAAATTTTCATCAACCTTTGACTTTTTTGAAGCCGCAGGATATATTTCCTCCAAATCATTTAAACTGAAAGGCGCTTCCTTCGGATACTCTCCGTCATAGTTTTCCTTAAAATAAACAAGCTCAGGTTTTCTCTCTCTAAGCTCTTCTATTATAAGCCCCATCTGAAGACCCCAGTCACCAAGGTGCACATCCGCAATCACCTCATTACCGAAGAATCTTCCCATTCTTTTTAAGCTCTCTCCGATGATTGCAGAACGTAAATGTCCGATATGAAGAGGCTTTGCAACATTTGCACCGCCGTAGTCGATTATTATTTTCTTTGCAGGATTATCAAGCTCTATGCCATACTTCTGTGAGTTTGACATGTCTCTCACATATTTCTCTATAAAAGTATTGCTTATATTTATATTGATAAATCCGGGCATAATAGCTTCGATTTTTTCAAAGCTCTCACTTTCTTTTAGGATTTCAACAACCTCATTTGCTATATCAATAGGTTTTTTCTTATATTCCTTAGCTGCCGCCATTGCGCCGTTGCATTGATACTCACATAGGTCAGGTCTGTTTGAAATATTGGCCTTTCCGTACTTTTCATCATATGACAATTTTGCAAATGCGCACTTAAGCTCATCGGAAATCAATTCAATAATTGTCTTCATATATCTCCAGTCTGTATAATTTATTTTTATGCACTATACTGTGCAACTCAACTACAAAAAAGACGGTCAAGATGACCGTCAAACATTGAAAATTTTAAACTCTTGATAAATACTCACCTGTTCTTGTATCAATCTTAATCTTATCACCAAGATTTACAAACAATGGAACATAAACAACTGCACCTGTCTCCACTGTTGCCGGCTTTGTAGCGCCCTGTGCTGTATTTCCTGCAAATCCCGGCTCTGTATCTGTAACCTCCAACTCTACAAATAAAGGTGGCTCTACAGAGAATACATTACCGTTGAATGAACATATCTTAACCATCTCATTCTCTTTTACGAACTTCAACGCATCTCCAACCTTGTCTGCATTAAGTGCGATCTGATCATATGTCTCAACATTCATAAAGTTGAACATATCTCCGTCTGCATATAAATACTGCATATCGGCTCTGTCTATTCTTGCCTGTGGGAATTTCTCAGTAGGTCGGAAAGTTCTTTCAACAACGCTACCTGTAATTACATTCCTGATTTTTGTACGAACGAATGCAGCTCCCTTTCCCGGCTTAACATGCTGGAATTCAAGAATCTGAAAAACCTGTCCTTCCTCAATCTCCAATGTCAAACCATTTTTAAAATCACCTGCTGAAACCATTAATATTTCCTCCTAAAAACTTTCATGCGATACTTGAACTATTTTATAACAATTTTGATGTCAAATCAAGACTTAGTTTGCTCTATTATGTACTCCATTGCAAGAGTATATCCGCTTAGCCCAAGTCCTGCTATTTGTCCTGTGCATACAGGCTGTGTAAGTGACTTATGCCTGAACTCTTCTCTTTCTGAAATATTTGATATATGTACCTCTACCTTAATACAATCAAGACTCTCAAGAGCATCTCTTATAGCTACACTTGTATGCGTAAATGCTGCAGGATTTATAACTATTCCTGCAGGTTTTTCAAAATATGCCTCCTGAAGCTTGTCAACTATGGCACCCTCGTGATTGCTCTGAAAGCATTCCACATCTACGCCAAGTTCTTTTGCCTTTTTATCAATCATTTTCAAAAGATAGCTGTAGTCCTTGTTTCCATAAACCTCCTTATTTCTTATTCCGAGGAAATTCATATTCACACCGTTTATCACCAAAATTTTCATTGCATTCTCTCTCTAAGTTTCTCTGTCAACAATACTTTTACTTTTTCTATAATATCTTTATCGACTTTAACATTGTTCCATATCTCAAAGCTTGCAACACCCTGAAGAATAAGCATATCCAGACCGTTTATGCAAACCTTTCCTTTTGATTTCATCTTCTTAATAAATGCAGTCTCAAAAGGTATATAAATAAGATCGATACCCGAGTCACATTTTTCATAAAATGCCTCATCTTCTATTATGCAATCTTCAACATTTGGATGCATACCGACATTAGTGGTCTGGAATACAAAATAATTATCCTTATCCAACAGATTAATATTTGACTTCAAATCATCCAAAGAAATAACGGAGATATCTTTAATACCAACCTCCGCTTTCAGTTCATCAGCCTTTGAAATATTTCTGTTTACAAGAGTAATTGAATTTACCCCCTCTTCTATTGCAAGATAAAGTACAGCCTTTGCGGCACCTCCTGCCCCCAAAATAATTATGTCCTTACTCTTTATACTAAGATTATTATTATAAAGACTCATTCCAAGTCCTATAATATCCGTATTATATCCCTTATAACCGCTTTCAGTCTTTATAAGAGTATTTACTGCACCTATTTTTCTTGCCCTGTCATCAATATCGCTAACTATTTCAAGCATGTCCTTTTTATATGGAATAGTTACATTAAAACCCTTAATACCTAACGCAAAAGCACCTTTTATGGCCTCTTTGATATTTTCAGTCACATGAAATGCCGAATAGCTCATATCTATATTCAATTCTTTAGCCAAAGTATTTTGTAAAATCGGAGAAAGGCTGTGTGAAACAGGATTTCCTATTATACCGTAAACTTTTGTATCAGCACTTACCATTCTTTTTCACCTTATCTATCTTAATTTTATAAAAGAAAAGTACAATTCTTTCAAAGAACCTTTTTATGACTATCTGTATCTCTTCTTTCGGGCTTATCGGATCCACCAGAACAGAGTAAACCCCTGCATTATTAGCTCCCCATATATCTGTAAAAATCTGGTCTCCCACAAAAAAGGTCTGTTCTCTTTTTACATTCAAAGTATTCATCGCTTTTAGGTATCCCTTTTTTGAAGGTTTGTCAGCCTTATATATATATGGCGATCCGACCGCCTTTGCAAACGGTGAAACTCTTTTTTCTTTATTGTTTGAAATAAGACAGGTCTTAAATCCTATTTCTCTAAGAGATTTAAAAAACTCAATATTTGACCTGTCAGCCTTTGTTCCATGAGTGGTCAAGGTATTGTCTATATCAAAAAGAACAGCTCTGAATCCCTTATTATAAAGCCCCCTATAGTCTATCTCATATATATCTTTCTTGTGTAAATCCGGAAAAAGTTTATTCATAAAAATCATTTCTTTAAAAGCTTTGAGATCTCATCTACAAAAGTATTTACATCCTTAAACTCCCTGTATACAGATGCAAATCTTACATATGCAACCTCGTCCAGTTCCTTTAATTTTTCCATCACAAGCTCACCTATCTTTCTGGTAGGTATCTCACTGACTTCCATAGAATAGATTTGGTTTTCTATATCATCCACCGTTTTTCTTATTACAACCGTGGAGACAGGTCTCTTATGACAGCTTTGGATGATTCCATACTCTATCTTTGACCTGTCAAAGTTTTCTCTGCTGTCATCCTTTTTAATTACCATAAGAGGAATAGTCTCAAGTTTTTCATATGTGGTAAATCTCTTATTGCAGCTCTCACACTGCCTTCTTCTTCTTATTGAAGAATTGTCATCCGCAGGACGAGAATCAATAACCTTTGTATCCTGCGCCTGGCAAAAAGGGCATTTCATAAGTTTATTCCTTATCCATATTATAGTTCATTTATTTGTTCATCTTCATTTTCATCAAAATAGTATGGAAGATTCTGATATTCATCACTGTCATCATAATCCAATGAATCACCATACTCTTCAATAAAATATTCAAAAGGATTACTGTTATCACGATAGCTGCTGTAGTCGTTATCATCTGAGAATAACAATCCTATTATTATTATAAATGCCGCAACAATTGAAAGTATAAAGCCCAGAATAGATAAAGCAAGTCCTATACCTGCCTTTACATCTATTCCATGTCCGTTCCTTGTAGACAAAACAAAAAGTACTATACCTACTATTCCAAGCGGAAGTCCGAAACACATGCAACAAAGTACACAGCTCAGTATTCCGACAATAAGACATGCTATCGAATATTGTTCTTCGTTCATTTATCCTCCTTTAAATCATTTCATCCAAACATATAGACCCGTAAGGTCTGATTTTCATCTTATAACTTGATCCTTTCCCAAGGAATTTATCCATATATGAAACATACTCATCACTGTAATTTTCAGGAACCATCGCCATAATAACTCCTGCAAATCCTCCACCGTGAACCCTGGTTGCCCCCACATTCTTTTCTTTAAGGAACCTCTCGGATAAAGCCAGTGCCACTGTAATCCCCTGTTCATTCGGTGCGGCATTTGTATATACATTTTGAAGATATTTCCATGATGAATTTCCGCTGTCCGTAATGTTCTTTAAGAAAGAATCGAAATCATTGCTCTTTAATGCTTTTATCTCATTATCGACTCTCTTATTCTCATCAAAGAAATGAATACTTCTAAGTACAGCTCTGTCACCTGCAAAAGCTCTTATTTTTGAAAGATTTTTATAAAATTCATTTTCATCCACTTCAGATAATGTAGACTTTCCGAAAAACTCCGCCACCTTTTTCATCTCTGCAGGTATTGAAGAATAGTCGGCTGAAAGATCCGCATGTCCTCTTCCTGTCTGTACAATTATAAGATCATGCTTTGCTCCCGCAAAGTCAAAATCAATCTCTTCAACCTTCGGTGAATCTGGATTTACAAAGTCTATGCTTATAAGCCCTCCATAAGCACAACACATCTGATCAAGCAGTCCGCTTGCCTTATCCCAATAATTGTTCTCCGCATATTTTCCGATATAGGCATAATCTGTTTTTGAAAGTTTTCCTTCATTAAATAAAGTATTTATTATTTGACAAATCAAAGTTTCAAATGCGGCTGAGGAACTTACCCCTGCACTTGAAATTACATTGCTTGTAATATAGGCATCGAAACCGCCGATACTTGCACCCCTTTGTTCAAATCCTGCCAGTATTCCCTTCAAAAGTTCTATTGTACCTATCTTATCTGTTCCCGGCTCAATATCCTTTATATTCACTCTAAACTTCTGTGAAAACGACTCACTTATTATATTAACAAAGTCGGAGTCATTTTTTGCGGCCGCCGCTACACAGTCAAGATTTATGCTTCCTCCAAGTACCTTGCCGTTGTTATGGTCCGTATGGTTTCCTGAAATCTCGGTTCTTCCGGGAGATGAAAACATTTTAACATCCTTTTCTCCAAATTCCTTTAAGAAACCATTTAAAACAGCTTCATATCTCTTTAAATTATCGTCAACTCCGGATTTTCCGTAAAGCTCCTCTAATAACTTTTGACCTCTAGTCTCCAATATATCCCTTGCCTCAAGTAAATTCATATACCCCTCGCTTAATATTTTAATTAAAGCATAAATACAATTCTAATATCTATACATTCTAAAGTAAGTTTATCATAAATCCAAAAAAAGTACACAATTTATTATTGTGTACTTCAGTTTATTTTTGATCTATCCGATTGCAAGAACTATTCCGCCGTCACCTGCGTACAAAGTGGCAACTCCTGCACCGTTTACAACCTTAACATCCTTAAATTTATTGCTGTCACGGAAAAGCTTAGCTACACTCTCTCCTCTTTCTTCATTATTTATATGAGTAATACATACAATCTTTTCGGATGCATTTTCTCCCGCTTCAGATATAGCAAGTTCAACCATTTTCGCCAGAGCTTTCTGCATACCCCTTTGCTGGTCTTTCTTTACTATCACACCGTCTACGGCACCCATAATAGGCTTGATATTTAAAGCTGATGCTATAAATGCACTCACCGCCGAAAGCCTTCCGTTCTTTCTAAGTGTATCAAGAGACTCCAAAACAAAATATGTCTTCATCTCATCTCTAAGCTTAATTATTCTCTTTGAAATCTCTTCAAATCCAAGACCTTCTTTACATAATTTATCAAGCTCAAGCATAAGTCTATACTGCCCTGCAGATGCCGACCTTGAAGAAAGCACTAAAATATCCTTTTTTTCATAGTCCTCTTCGTAAAGTTTCTTTCCGATCTCGGCACTTTGATAACTTCCGCTAAGATGCTCTGAAAGGGTAACAACAAATGCCATATCAGTATCACATTCCAAAGCTTCTTTAAAGGCATCCGGTGACGGACAGGCACTTTTTGGTCCTATTTTCGATTCGGCCATTCTCTTTATAAAGTCTTTTTGATCAAACTTCTCGTCATCTATAACCTGATAATCTCCGATTTCAAGTGTAAGCGGCACAATTTTTATATTATCATCTTTTTTTAGATTCTCATCCAAATCCGTACAACTATCCCCAATTAATCTATATGTCATATTTTTCAACTCCGTTTAATGTAGTTTTTAAAACTACATCCATTATAGTAATATACTTATTATAAGTCAAGTATACTGACATACTGATTATGAAAGTATTGATACATCATAAAAACAAATGTTCAGATATTATCTGCCATTATCTTTAAATAACATAGAAAGATTCAAAGTGTCATTCTCATAAAGAACTTTCTCTGTTTTGTCATCCGTTATATATACTATCCTACCGGGTATATCTGACCCATTTACTCCTATAATATCCAATACTTCTATAAAATACTCTCCATCAACAGTTTTTCTACTCATATAATCAATTAATGCACTTAAATCATTACACTCATGAAACTCTCCCAATCCCTCTCCCTCTGATATTGTCTTTTCAACTATACATCCATCTTTCATATCGCTTCTTGAGATTCTGATATTTTTCATATTATTATTAAAATTGCCAATACATTTCAAAACTTTTTCGGATTCTATTATTCGGTATTCATACATATGATTATTTTGCTTTGTGATATAATCCCGTATATCATCACTCACTCTTCTTGTTAAATTTTCTTCTCCACCTTTTAATATACCTTTATTACCATAATTGTCACTATACTCTAAGTCTGCATCTAAAACATCAGCCAAAGTTATTATCGGTATGATTTGATTATAATATATCAGTGCATTTTCCTTTCTTTTACTATTTATATGTTCTATATAAAAAATTATAAATATAAATACTAAAAATATTGATATCAATAATATAGCCACATTTATTTTTTTATACATATTGCTCTCCATTCTTGACAATAAATAGTTATAGTTTATTATCTTTAAGTAGTATGTTTTTACCATAAAACTTTTTTCATCTCACTCACCTATCGCTTCATTTATCTCCTGTAATGATGTATAAGGCATTTTTATATCTTCTATATTTTTTTTGATAAATTCTCCATTTACAAGCTTATAAATCATGCTATCATAAATAACTACCTCATCAAATGTTCTGTACATTATATCTATCGGTCTGTTATATGAATAATATATAGGATATGCATAGTATTCTTTTAATATTGTTACATATGTATAACCATCTATAAAATAATATTCTGAAGTTGATTTTTCATCTTCTCCGTAAATTATTACAGTACATCTTGACACTTTATTATTTGCATCTATATATTTTACTACTTCCCCATCCCAGCCTATTATATTTTTATTAACAACTGTTATCTCTTCATTTAAATAATCAGTTGAAAATTTTTTATAAAATCCATTTATATCACTTTCTATACTATTAATATTTATTTTTTTATTAAATGAGGAGTCCATACATCCTGTTATTAATATACATAATACTAAAAATAACCCCGGAAATTTAATATTACTCTTCATATCGATCTCTATCCTTTATTATTTCCATGTCTTTGCCGACTTTAAGAAGTTTAATGCTTAGATTTACATCTCCGGCAAGGTTTGTTTAAGATAATTCTCAAATAATATCCCGAGTGATAATACTCACACTAAAATACCTCAAATAATTTTCTAAAAGATATTTTCCCATATTCTTTTATTACTTTTTCTTTTCCATTTCCGTAGTCATAGATAAACTTTGTAAATTGTGCTGTCCTATCATGCCCTATTATGTTAAGTTCATCAATGTACAGTACATTAAACTCACTTTTCTTATACATATATCTACATAATTCATCCAGATTTTTTACTTCCTTAAATTCTTCCAACCCTTCACTCTCAGAAATTGTCTTATATCTTTTCTCAGGTTCATTCCATACTTTTATATGAGACATATTATCGTTGAATATCTCTATCCTCCTAGCTGTATTTTCTCCCTCTATCAGTTTAAATTGTCCCAGTGCCTTTATCTCTCCCTTTATATATTTGTCGGATACTTCTTCACACTTATCGACCAACATAGTTTCATTGTCAAAATAAAACACGCTTCCATCAGTAGCGACATACTCCAATTTAGCTTCTGTGGCTTGCTGTAATTCATATTTTCTTACTTCATCATAAAAAAATTCTATTGAATCTTTATTGCGCATCTTTATTATATTTTTTAGGTGGACTCTATATTTACATATAGAATAAATACCAATACATACTAAAGTAAATATTATTCCAAAAAGAATAAATAATCTTACTGTTATCACTTTTTTATCCAAATTAATCCCCCTTGTATTTTAACCAAATAAATCATCAAGGTCTATTTTCCCATAGTCTGTCATTACTTTTTCTTCCCCATTTACATAATCGTAGATAAACTTTGTAAATTATGCTGTTTTGTCATGACCTTTAGGTATATGATTTCCATATACCAATGATACTAAGGAAAATAAGGCAAGAAATCCACCTAAACTTTAATCTACTCTTTATTCTAACCATAAGCTTCTCCTTATGACCAATCTTTATACTTGTCTTTAAATAATTCAAATAAGCTAATTGCACTATCTGATATTTCTTTACTTTCTCCATTCCCGTAATCATATATAAACTTTGTGTCTTGTCCTGTTCTGTCATACCCAATTATGTAAAGTTCATTTATATATATAACTCCTTCATCATTTCGCTTATTCATATATTCCCACAGTTCTTCAAAACTATTTATATCTTTAAACTCTTCCAATCCCTCATTTTCAGCAATTGATATATACATGTTCTTATGTGCACCCCATATCTTTACATGTTTCATATTATCATTAAAGTTTTGTATAAATTCTGATGTTCTTTTACCCTCAGTTATCCGAAAAGAGCCGAGGGAAGATGTCTTACCTAAAATATAAGGGTCTATAGCTTCATCAAATACATCTAGAAGCACAGGTTCTGTTTCTATTACTTTGATATTTCCTTTACTATCGGTATACTCCATATTTGCACCTACATACTGCATCATTCTGTATTTCTTCCAGCCATCATCCATAAATTCGAATGCCTCAGTTCTTCTCATATCTTCCAATTTTTTAGCTCTTTCTTTAAGTAAATGATTCCCATATATCAATAGTGCTAAGGAAAATATTATAAAACATAAAATCCACCTAAACTTTAATTTGCTCCCCATTACAATATCCCTCTTAAATCTATTTCTTTTTCTACTACTTCAATATAAAAAATCAATAATCATCTGTACTATAATCATTTTTAAATAATTGATTCAGAGTAATTGACCCATATTCTGTTATTACCTTTTCATAACCTTTCCCTGTATCATATGTAATTTTTCCTTCAAAGCTTGAACCGTCCAATCCTATAGTATCCAGTTCGTCAATATAATATCCTCCATCTTTATTTATTTTCTTCATATATTCAATCAAATCCTTCAGATTTTTACATTCTGTAAAACTATCCAATCTTTCACCCTCCGATATTGTTTTAGGATATATTGTATTTCCTACGCCATCTATTCCGGAAATTCGTATATTTCTCATATTAGAATTAAAATTTTTAATATAGCTGTTAGTATTCTTATTTTCAATAATCCTATATCTAACCAAAGAACTAATTTTCCCATGTATATAATCTAATGTGTATTCATATACAATGTTCTCCATATTTCCACCGGCTTTTATAATCCATTTATTTCCTTTCTCATCATTGCATTCAATGTCTGTCCCTAAAATATGTGATAATTTAATTACCGGAATTATTTCATAGTAATATCTCATAGCTTTTTCTTCTCTCTTTTCAGCACTGTACTCAAAATATAACAATATGAAAATGGCTGATATGACTAAAGAAAATAATAAAATAAATATAGTAAGTCTCCTATTTTTATATACTCCCATCAACAGCTCCTCTTTGTTTAAAATTTAAATCCGGATCATGTATACTTAGAAAGTTTTCCAAACTTATCCGGTCTTTTACAGTAAAGATATTACTCTCACTTGCTATACATAACACATATCTAAAATACCTTGTACTGCTGTCAAATATAAACAAATCTTTTAGTGTAATTCTTCCATACCAATAATATCATTTCACTTATTCATATATTCCCACACAGCTCTTTCATTTTACATATCTCTTCTTTTAATAATATATATTTTTCAGGTTCATCCTTTTTATGATCGTAGAGCTTGTACATAGTTTTCTAGTAAAATACAAGTTTAGGTGTCTTAATTCCATCGGTCTCAATCCAGTGATATTCTCCCTTCAATCTCTCAGGCAATTCAATCTCCTTTAATGAATAGCATTCTCTGATAGCGAATGAATCCAGATATTCTACATTTTCAGGTATTTTTATTTTAGTGAAAGAACAATCTCCAAACGAGTATGCATATATTGCTGTTAAACTGTTAGGCAAATCAATATTTTCCATCTTTACACACCCGACAAATGTAAAATAATTAATTTCTTTCAATTTTATATCATCTTCAAAATCCACTTTTCTTAAATTTGAACATAGAAAAAATGCCTCTGAACAGATTATTTCTACACTTTTAGGAATATAAATCTCTTCAATATCCTTTCTATTTTCAAAAACCTGTTCAGCAATTAATCTGGTTCCTGCTTTAATATGTATTATTGAACTTCCATTATTATTTTCAGAAGCTAAAAGTATATTATCTACATACTTACATCCACATTCGTCAGGTTTTATATTATTTAGATACTTTGTATTCTCAAAACTGTACCCAGCAATACTTTCTATTCCTGATGGTAAATTAATACCTGACAAGTCTTTACAGTTATTAAATGCCCCATATCCAATTTCAATTATACTTTCAGGCAATTTAACTTCTGCTACACCAGACCCCGCAAAGGCATTTGTTCCGATTCTTTTCAGTCCTTCTTTAATATTTATCTTTTTCAATGCCGTACAATTCTCAAAACAATTGTCTCCAATTTCAATTATTCCTTCAGGCAGTTCAATCTCTCTTAGCTTGGAATTATTTATAAATACAGCATTTGCAATTACCTTTGTGGAATCTTTAACTCTGACATTATCATTTAAACCATTGTTATATAAAAGAACTTTTCCAAAGTATATAGAGCCATATTCGTCAACCATACTACTTTTAAAGGCTTCCGTACCTCCAAATACATTTTCTCCTACACTTTCAATTCCTTCTGACATTCTCACTGTAGATAAGCTGCTGCAATTATAAAAAGCGGCACTTCCAATTGTCTTTATACTGTCCGGCAAATATACACTTTTAAGATTTATACAATTATTAAATGCTTTTTCTTTTATTTCAGTTATATTATTTGATAACTGTAAATCTTTCAAAGAACTGCATTCTGAAAATGTACCTTCTTCTATTATTTTGACTCTATTTGGAATTTTTATCTCATTTAATGATTTGCAATTTAAAAATGCATCATTTCTTATTATTTCTAATTTTTCAGGTAATTTAATATCTTTTAAATTTTGGCAATTATAAAAAGCTCCCATTTCAATTTCTTTAATTCCGTCGGACAATGTAACCATCTCTAAATTCACGCAGTCTGCAAAAGCAAAAACTCCAATTTCACTCACGCCATCCGGTATTTCCACTACTTTTAAATCTTCTTTTTTTTCAGTAATTCCACTTTTTATACCTATAAAAACATTGTCTTTAATTATTATCCTACACTTCCAATTAATAAACGTAAGATAAGCAATCCAAAGCACTAAAAAAAATAATAATATGACTAAGTATTTTTTTATATTCTTCATTTTTTATCCCACTTTAAACTCTTTTATTCAGTTGTAACTTAAAATTAACTACGATTATATACTATAAATATTTTCTAAAATTTTTATATAAATGTCAATATAAAAATACATATTTTTTATATTTAGTATAATTATAACAGCTATCGTTTAGTGTTTTTTATAGAACAAGTGATTATTTTAATTTAATAAATATTATTATTGAAAGTCTAATTAACAACACACCCTCCAACCTTCCCGTCTTCCGTCGAAGTACTATGAAAGTTCCGACGTTTTAAATTTCTAATAAGCTATTTAGTTTTATGCAATTCTTTTAAATCCCTTATTTTAAAGGCTTTTCTGACATAAAAAATATTTTAAAAAATTTGAAAAAATTTTTTGAGTATGTTATAATCATAGTACTTCATAGTACTTTGCTTTTAGAGGTGTTTATGGCTTATTTTTTGAGAAAAGAAAAGAAGAAAAAAGGTACTTATCTTCAAATGTATGAATCATTTTGGGATAAGGATAAAAAGCAACCAAGAACAAAAAATGTAAAATCTTTTGGTTATGTTGAGGATTTGATTTCAGGTGAGATTCCGGATCCTGTCAAATTTTACAGCGACTATGTAAAAGAGCAAAATGAGAATAGAACAAAAGTTCTTTCTGAAGAATCCCGTCCTCGTGCATTTTCCACTCCTGTTGAACTTAATATAGGACACTTCTTGCTCTACTCATTGATTGA
>NZ_BTHK01000026.1:0-21296 GCF_033242365.1 Lachnoanaerobaculum sanguinis | reverse complement strand
TTAAAAAACTGGTTGGTTTTAGTAACCTTGATGCCCTCTATTTAACCAAAGCTGAAGTCGACAATTTCTTTCAAAACTGCATGCTCTTGGATACCTAGAGTACTAGGTTTTGAGAGAAACGACGGAAGTCAGGTTTGATATTTATTTTATATGTCTTTATAATAAAACAAAGTGATAAAATATACGGCGTGGGGGACATGAAAACTTTGGATAGAGAAACAATAAAAAAGATGTTACATGCGCAAATCAATGTAAACGGTCATATTATCGGAGCGGCTTTGGGATCTGGCATGACAGCCAAATATGTTGCCATGGGAGGTGTAGACTTTATAATGGCTCTCAGTGCGGGAAAATATCGTATTACCGGCAGAAGTTCCTATGCAAGCTATCTGTGTTATGGTAACAGCAATGATATTGTTATGGAATTGGGTACAAGAGAACTGTTGCCTATTATAAAAAACATTCCCATACTTTTTGGAATATTGGCTTCGGATCCGGAAATAAACCTATATGAATATATTAGGGAAATAAAAATGAGCGGATTTGCGGGAATTGTAAATTTCCCCACACTGGCTTTGATAGACGGGAAGTTTCGCGAGGCATTGGAGGAGGAAGGCACTTCATTTGAAAAAGAGATTGAGGCAATAAAGCTTGCCGATTATTTTGATCTGTTTACAGTGGCTTTTGTAACTACAGAATATGAGGCAAAAAGAATGATAGATGCCGGAGCGGATGCCATATGTGTTCATCTTGGACTTACGAAGGGAGGATTTTTGGGAGCAAAGAAATCATTGTCATTATATGATGCTCACAGGATGGCGGAAGATATATTTAAAGTTTGCGAGGAAAAAAATAAAGATATTATAAGAATGATATATTCAGGACCTGCAAGTACACCGATAGATATGAAGTATATGTATCAAAATACAAGCTGTCAGGGGTATATAGGCGGTTCTACATTTGAGAGAATACCTATAGAAAGGGCAATTCATAATACGACGAAGGCCTTTAAAAGCTATGGAGAGTTTAACAGTGAGGACCTCTTTGTAAAAGCTATAGACGGAAGTTTAAATACAGCCGATTATACCGAGATGGCAAAAAGGTATATTGAAGAACATTATATGGAAGTAATTCAACTTAGAGATCTGGCCTTGGTGGCGCATATATCGCCGACATATTACAGTATAAGATTCAAAAAAGATACAGGGATGTCATTCACGGAATATTTAATTTGGTTTAGGCTCAATAAAGCTAAAGAACTCTTGAAAAACGGCAAGACTTCCTGTAAGGAAATAGGAATGGCTGTTGGTTATACGGATTATGTTCAATTCACCAAAATCTTTAAGAAGTATATAGGAGTATCTCCGGAAATATATCGTAAACAAAAATAAATAAAAATATGAAGAACAATCTCTTTTGGTACCGATAAGAGGTTGTTTTTTTGTTCTTATATTATAAAAGATAATATAAGAACAATATTTAATATATAAAATACAATTAGAATATAAAATAAACACAATAAAAGATAAAATAATGACATTTAATTTTTTTATATTTAGGGTATTATTAAAGCATGGTTATTTATAAGGAATCGTAACAAGTCTAAACGGAAAGGAGTCTAAAGGATTAGATGAAAACTATTGCTGTAGCAGGTACATTTGATACTAAGGGTGAAGAGTTTCTATATGTCAAAGAGCTGATAGAAGAACTGGGGTTAAAGGCATATATGATAAATACCGGTGTATTTGATTCTGAGATTGAGGTTGATGTATCAAATAAAGAAATTGCAAAAGAAGCAGGCTATGATATTGAAGATATTGTCTCAAGAAGAGACAGGGCAATGGCCACAGAGGCTTTATCAAAGGGAATGGAGCTGTTGATTCCAAGGCTTTATGCTGAAGGAAAGTTTGACGGTATCATCTCATTTGGAGGTTCCGGAGGAACATCACTTGTAACACCTGCAATGAGGGCCTTACCTATCGGTGTACCTAAAATGATGGTTTCCACCATGGCTTCAGGAAATGTATCTCAGTATGTCGGGACAAGTGACATAATAATGATGCCTTCTATAGTGGATGTTGCAGGTCTGAATAAAATTTCAAAAACAATATTTAAAAATGCGGTACTTGCTATTGCCGGAATGGTGGGAATGGCGGATAAGATAAAAAAAGTTGAGGAAGATGAAAAACCTTTGATTGCCGCTACAATGTTCGGAGTAACTACTCCATGTGTGGATTTTGCAAAAGAGTATTTGGAAGAGCGTGGTTATGAAGTACTTGTTTTCCATGCAACGGGAACAGGCGGAAAGACTATGGAGTCTCTTATAGATGCGGGATTTTTCAAAGGAGTACTGGATATTACAACAACAGAGTGGTGTGATGAAATAGTCGGAGGAGTACTTGGTGCCGGACCTAACAGACTTGAAGCGGCGGGAAGAAATCATGTTCCACAGGTTGTTTCTGTTGGTGCACTTGATATGGTAAACTTCGGACCGATTGATACTGTCCCTGAGAAATTTAAAAATCGTAATTTTTATAAACATAATCCGACAGTTACTCTAATGAGAACTACAGTGGAAGAAAATATAAAATTCGGTCAAAAGATTGCAGAAAAATTAAATGCATCTTCCGGTAAGACAGTATTGATTCTACCTTTAAAAGGAGTATCAATGATTGATGCACAAGGTCAGCCTTTTTATGGAATTAAAGAGGATGAAGCTTTGTTTGATACATTAAAAAATAATATCGACACAGATAAAGTTAATATAGTCGAGATGGATAATAATATAAATGATAAAGCTTTTGCACAAAGAGCTGCAGAAGAACTTATTAAAATGTTGGAAGTATAAATATATAAGTAAAGGAGAAATAAAATGAACAGACAATCAAGAAAAGAGATCATGGACAAGTTTAAATCTGAGGTAGCAGCCGGAAAGATCCTTGTAGGTGTCGGTGCCGGAACAGGTATTACAGCAAAGTGCAGCGAAAAAGGCGGAGCCGATATGCTTATCATCTATAACTCAGGGCGTTTTAGAATGGCAGGTAGAGGATCTTTATCAGGATTATTGGCTTATGGTGATGCAAATAAAATTGTACAGGAAATGGGTGCGGAAGTACTTCCTATAGTAAAGAACACTCCTGTCCTTGCAGGTGTTTGCGGAACAGATCCGTTCCGTGTAATGGACCTTTTCTTAAAGCAATTAAAGGATCAAGGCTTTAACGGTGTACAAAACTTCCCGACAGTAGGATTGATAGACGGTAAGTTCCGTGCAAATCTTGAGGAAACAGGAATGGGATATGGGCTCGAAGTAGAAATGATCAGAGAAGCACATAAGCTTGATATGTTAACATGTCCATATGTTTTCGATCCTGAGCAGGCAAAGGCTATGGCAGAGGCAGGTGCAGATATTTTAGTTGCCCATATGGGACTTACAACAAAGGGATCAATCGGAGCTGAAACCGCTTTAACCCTTGACGATTGCTGTGAAAAGATTCGTGAGATCATTAAGGCAGGTCGTGAGGTTAATCCGGAGATAATGGTAATTTGCCATGGCGGTCCTATTGCAGATCCTGAGGATGCTGCATATGTAATAAAGCATGTTCCTGAGATTGACGGCTTCTTTGGAGCTTCTTCTATAGAGAGATTGGCATCAGAGAGAGGCATGACATCACAGACAGAAGCATTTAAGGCAATACAGAAATAATATATTGAGACAAATTTGACCGGCTCATAATAAGAGCCGGTTTTTTATGATAAAAATTTTTTGAAAAAATTAGCACTCAACTATTGACAGTGCTAATAATTGGTATTATAGTATGCATATAACAAATAAGACATAGATAACAATATTGTTACAAGGTTTTATTTGCAAACTATAATGAATACTAAAGAAGGAGATATGGATATGTTATTACCGGGAAGAAGTTACAATTTATTTGATGATTTTTTTAATAATGATTTTTTTGGAAGAGATTTTAGAAAGTTTGAGGCTCCAAGCATGAAGACAGATGTAAAGGAAGTCGAAGGAAACTATGAGCTGAGTGTAGAGATTCCGGGATTTAATAAGGAAGATATAAGTGCAAGCTTAAAGGACGGATACCTTACAATCAGTGCAAAGCATGAGGAAAGTAAAGATGAAAAGGATGAACAGGATAAATACATCCGTAGAGAGAGAAGATTCGGTTCATGTCAGAGAAGTTTCTTTGTAGGAGAAGCAATAACCGAGGAAGATATCAAGGCTTCATATAACAACGGTATTTTGAAACTCACTTTGCCAAAGGAAAAAGAGAGACTTCCACAGGAGCCGAAGACAATTGCAATTGAATAATTTTTAAGACTGCTGTAAAAGGCAGTCTTTTTTCTTTTGTCTTTTTTATTAAGTTATGGCATTATCTATTGTATATTGGGGTACTTAGTGTTATCATAATTTTTTTAAAGAGTATGAATTTATATATCGGAGGTTGTTTATGGCATTGATTTTACCAAAGGGTTATGATCCTGTATTAAGTGTAAGACAGACGCAGGAAGCGATAAAATATATCAGAGATACATTTCAAAAAGAATTCGGAAAAGAAATGAATCTGGAGAGGGTTTCAGCTCCTTTATTTGTATCAAAGTCAAGCGGATTGAATGATAACTTAAACGGAGTTGAGCGTCCTGTAGCATTTGATATACTCGGGGTTCCTAATGAGGAGTATGAAGTTGTTCAATCACTTGCAAAGTGGAAGAGAATGGCTCTTGGTGAGTATAATTTTGCGCCGGGTGAAGGCCTTTACACAAATATGAATGCCATAAGAAGAGATGAGGAACTTGACAATCTTCACTCATGCTATGTGGATCAATGGGACTGGGAAAAGGTAATAAGAAAAGAAGACAGAACTATTGAGGTTTTGGAAGATACGGTAAGAACCATATTTAAAGTGATCAAGCATATGGAGCATGAGGTGTGGTATAAATATCCTGAGGCTGTCAACCATTTGCCGGATGATATATTCTTTATCACATCAGAGGATCTTAGACTTAGATATCCTGATAAGACTCCGAAGGAGAGAGAAAATCTTATTGTTAAAGAACATGGCTGTGTTTTTGTGGAGAAAATCGGTGGTGCTTTGGGAGACGGAAAGCCTCATGACGGCAGAGCACCTGACTATGACGACTGGGAGTTAAACGGTGATATTCTCTTCTGGTTTGAGAATTTAAAATGTGCATTGGAAATATCAAGTATGGGTATCAGAGTGGATGAAGCGGCAATGGAAGCTCAGTTAAAGACCGCAAATGCACTTGACAGAAAGAGTTTACCTTTCCATAAGGCTCTTTTGGCGGGAGAATTACCATATACAATAGGTGGAGGTATAGGACAGAGCAGACTTTGTATGCTTCTTCTTAACAAAGCACATGTTGGAGAAGTTCAGTCAAGTGTTTGGCCTGCCGATATGATTGAGGCTTGCAAAAAGAATAGAATGATACTATTATAAAGTCAGTAGCCGCTTAAAAATATGTCAGTTTTTAAATAAAGCCGACACCGGAATTTAAAAGGAGTGTTTTTATGGCGAGAAAAAGAAAGAAAGCCGGCGCAATATCGGAAAATAAATTTGCGATAATTTTTGTCACCGGAGTGGTTTTATCTGTAGCGATTATTCTCGGATTAAAGGTAAACAGTATAAAACAGGAATTGGCAAAAAGAGAGTCCTACAATCAAAAAGTAATTGAAGAACTTGAGAGTGAAGACGAAAGATCAAAGAAACTTGAAGAACAAAGAAAATATGTTCAAACCGACAGTTATATAATAGAAATGGCAAGAGAAAAACTTGGACTTGTTTTTCCTGATGAGATTGCTATAAAGGCAGAAAAATAATATGTTAGATATAGATACGTTTAGTCATTTCATAGAGGATAATAATCTGATCGAAAAAAAAGATAGAATAGTACTCGGTGTAAGTGGAGGTGCAGATTCCATATGCCTGTTGCATACACTGAGTCGTATACAAAAAGCCTTAGAAATAAGGCTTTTTGTCGTACATATAAATCATGGTATAAGAGGTGAAGAGGCAAGTCGTGATGAAAATTATGTAAAGAAATTTTGTGAAAAACTTGATATTTGTTTTTTCAGCTTTCACTATGATATACCGAGAATTGCAAAAGAGCATAAACTAAGTGAAGAAGAAGCCGGAAGAAAGATGAGATATGAGGCTTTTGAAAGTGTATCAAAAGATATAGCGTTAAAGGAAGGATCGGATTTTAACAAGATCAAAATTGCAGTGGCTCATAATAAAAATGACAATGCGGAGACCATACTTCACAATCTTTCAAGGGGTAGCGGTATATCGGGATTAAAGGGTATTTTGGTAAGAAATAAAAATATTATAAGACCTTTACTGGCATTTTCAAGGGATGAAATAGAGGACTATCTTAAAAGAAACAGTATAGATTATATGACGGACAGTACCAATCTGGAAAATGATTATACAAGAAATATTTTAAGGAACGAGGTCTTTCCGATACTTGAAAAAAACGTTAACAGTAATGTGATCAATAATTTTTATAAATCTTCTAAAATTGCGGCTGAGGCCGATGAGTTTTTTGAAAGTTCAGCTATAAAATTTTGTGAAAAGAATTTAAAAATCAAAGGCAAATATGAATTTTTATTAGACAAAGAGGCCTTACTTAATGAGTCTCATATTATCAGTACATATATTATCAGGTATACTTTAAGAAAAGTATTAAAGAGTAAAGAGCTTGGAATAAAAGATATCGGTATGGTGCATATAGAGGATATATGGAATCTTGCAAAATCGGAAAACGGAAAAAAGCTTGATTTAAAATACGGAATAAAAGTCTACAATGAATATGAAAATATAAGATTTGCAGATGAAGATAAAAAAGAATCGGATGATGATAAATATGTATTACCTGAAATAAACTACAAGATTTTGGATAATTTCAATATTAAGGACATTCCGAAAGCCGGTAATATCAGGTGGCTTGATTTTGACAAAGTCCTTGAAAATATAGTAAAATATAATAGAAAACCTATATGTATAAACAATATTATTAATAAAGATGATATGATAAAAATCATAGAGGAAAATATTGTAATCAGAAGATGTGAAAGCGGAGATTTTATACATATAAAATCCGGCAGAAAGGCTGTCAAAAAACTTTTCACGGATGATAAGATACCTTTAAATATCAGAGGGGAACATGTAGTTGTTGCGACGGGCTTTGAGATACTTTGGATATTTAGAGAGAGCAATATATTCGGAGAGGACGCCGGACTTGACAGAACGGGAGAACTCTACAGAATAGATGAAAATACAAAAAATATTTTAAAAATAGAAGTAAGTAGGAGATGATATGAAAGAAAAAGTTGAAGTACTGATATCGGAAGATGAGATAAGTAAAAGGATTTTGGAGATTGCGGGAAGAATCAATGCAGATTACAAGGGCAAAGATTTGATACTTATATGTGTGCTAAAGGGTGGAGTCATGTTTATGTGTGACCTTGCCAAGAGACTTGATTTGAATGTAAGACTTGATTTCATGAGTGTTTCAAGCTACGGTGCTGAAACTACAAGCTCAGGTGTTGTAAAGATAATAAAGGATCTGGACGACAGTATAGCAGGTAAGGATGTACTTGTAGTAGAAGATATTATTGATTCAGGTAATACTTTGTCATATCTTCTTGATATATTGGAAAAGAGAGGACCGAAGTCAATAAAGCTTTGTACTCTTTTAGATAAGCCGTCAAGAAGAGAAAAGGATGTTACTGTAGACTATGTATGCTTTGAAATAGAGGACAAGTTTGTGGTGGGATACGGACTTGATTACGACCAGAGATATAGAAATCTTCCATACATCGGGGTTATGGAGCTTTCTGACCAGATTGGAGAATAATGAAAAAAACGGATAATCCGGTAAGAATGTTTTTCTTACTGTTTGTTGTGGCACTTATAATATGGCTGATATTTAACATGGGAAATCAGCTGAGTATTACAAAACTTAACTCTGCCGAGTTTAACAGCGTAATTGAAGAGAATAATATCGGACTGATAGAGATAAGACAGAATTCACAAACTCCTACAGGTGAGGCTATAATTTACTTCAAGGATCAGGATAAATACGGTAAAGCTGAAGTACATTATTTTATATCTGATGTAAATGAGTTCATCAAAAAAATGGAGGCTAAGGATATAACTTATATCTTAGATGATGTTCCGAGAGAGAGCATATTTACAAATACCGTATTGCCGGTATTACTTGCGGCCGTCATGGTAATGTTCTTTGTCATGTATATGAACGGAAAGATTGCGGCAGGCGGCGCCGGCGGCAATAATAAGATGATGAATTTCGGCAAAAGCAGAGCCAGAATCGTAAAGACTGCAAATGTAAACTTTTCAAAGGTTGCAGGACTTGAGGAAGAGAAAGAAGAACTGGCTGAAGTTGTAGACTTTTTAAAGGATCCGGGCAAGTACACAAGACTTGGTGCCAGAATTCCTAAAGGAATTATATTGGTGGGACCTCCGGGAACCGGAAAAACTCTTTTGGCAAAGGCGGTGGCCGGTGAAGCCGGAGTACCTTTCTTTACAATATCAGGTTCCGATTTTGTGGAGATGTTTGTAGGTGTCGGTGCAAGCAGAGTCAGAGATCTTTTTGAGGACGCCAAGAAAAATGCACCATGTATTATATTTATAGATGAGATTGATGCGGTCGGTAGAAGAAGAGGTTCAGGACTTGGCGGAAGTCACGATGAGAGAGAGCAGACTCTAAATCAGCTCCTTGTGGAGATGGACGGATTTGGAGGAAATCAAGGCATCATAGTGATGGCGGCAACAAACCGTGTAGATATTTTGGATCCTGCACTCCTTAGACCGGGAAGATTTGACAGAAAAGTTGCAGTAGGCAGACCTGATGTAGCTGCAAGAGAAGCAATATTGAAGATACATGCTTCATCAAAGCCTTTAGGTGATGATGTAGACTTACATTCGGTGGCGAGACAGACTTCAGGATTTACAGGTGCGGACCTTGAAAATCTTATGAACGAGTCGGCAATACTTTCCGCAAGGGAAGGAAAGGCTTATATTTGTGCAGATGATATAAACAGAGCATTTATAAAAGTGGGAATAGGTACTGAGAAGAAATCAAGAATAGTAAGTGAAAAGGAAAAAGCGATTACCGCATATCATGAGGCCGGACATGCCATACTTTTCAGAGAACTTGAAGGAGTAGGACCGGTACACACCATTTCCATTATACCTACAGGTGTAAGTGCTGCAGGATATACAATGCCTTTGCCGGGCGAGGATCAGATGTTTAATACAAAATCCAAGATGTTAAATGACATAATGGTAAGTCTTGGAGGAAGAATAGCGGAAGAAATCATCTTCGGTGACATTACGACAGGAGCAAGCTCAGACATAAAGCAGGCGACAAAGGTTGCAAAGGCAATGGTGATGGAGTTCGGTATGAACGATAGAGCCGGACTTGTAAATTACGGCAATGAAGGTGATGAAATATTCATAGGAAGAGACTTCGGTCAGACAAAGGGATACAGCGAAGAGACTGCAAGTATGATTGATGAGGAAGTCAGAAACATTATCAATGATTGCCACAAAAAGGCGAAAGAGATAATATTGAAGAGAAAGTATGTGCTTGAGTCATGTGCTAAGCTTCTTATAGAGAAAGAAAAGATAGGTTTTGAAGAATTTGAGGCGTTATTTTAAATGAATATTGAAGGTATTTTTAGTGATGAAACGATAGATTATATATCATTACAAAGCCTTAAAAATAGACAGGAAATACGAATACAGATAAGGGTTTTTAAGGATGATAAGCCGGAAATTTTTTTGGTAAATCATTTTGATGGTAGTGAATCAAAGATGGAAAAGCTTCGTTCAAGTGAATACTTTGATTATTACTACGCTGATTTGAATGATGTAAATTATTTCAAATATTATTTTAAAATAAATGAGGGCGGAAGAACTCTCTTTTATACAAGATTCGGAGTTACGGATTATTTAAAAGAAGACACATTGTTTGAATACAATAAAGACTTCTCTTTGCCTGAGTGGGCAAAGGGAGCTTTAATGTATCAGATATTCATCGACAGATTCAATCGTGGAGATGAAACCAATGATGTCGTGGATGATGAATATATATATATAGGTTTACCTGTAAAACATAAGGAAAATTGGAATGAATATCCTTCAAACTTTGATGTGGGATATTTCTATGGCGGAGACTTGGAGGGCGTTTTACAAAAACTGGACTACTTAAAGGACTTTGGGGTTGAGGTGATATACTTTAACCCTCTATTTGTATCACCTTCAAATCACAAATATGATACGCAGGACTATGACTACATCGATCCCCATATAGGAAAAATTGTGGAGGATACGGACGGAGTTTTAGGTGAGTTTGACAGTGACAATAAAAATGCCGCAAAGTATGTAAAAAGAGTTACAAGTAGGAAAAATCTTGAGGCAAGTAATGAAGTATTTATAAAACTGGTAAAAGAAGCTCATAAGAAAAATATCAAAGTGATTATAGACGGAGTATTTAATCACTGCGGATCCTTTAATAAATGGATGGACAAAGAGGGTATTTATAAAAGAGCGGATGAAGAATATCCGATAGGTGCATACTGGTCAGAAGAAAGTGAATTCAGATCATACTTTAACTTTATCGGAACGGAATATGACGGCTGGTGGGGACATGATACCTTGCCGAAGCTCTATTATGAAAACAGTCAAAAGCTGGTTGATGAGATACTTAGAATTGCAAAGAAGTGGATATCACCGCCTTTTAATGTGGACGGTTGGAGACTTGATGTAGCGGCAGATCTCGGATATACAAAAGAGTTTAACCATAAGTTTTGGACTATGTTCAGAGATGCGGTAAAATCCGTAAACAAGGACGCAATTATTCTTGCCGAGCATTACGGTGATCCGAGTTTTTGGCTGGACGGCAAGTGTTGGGACGGAGTAATGAACTATGACGGCTTTATGGAGCCGGTGAGCTGGTTTCTGACAGGCCTTGAAAAACATTCCGACAGAGAGGATATGAGCCTTAAGGGAAATGCAGATGTGTTCTTTATGATGTTAAAGAATGCGCTTGGAAAAATGCATTATGATGTAGCACTTGTATCTATGATTCAGCTTTCAAATCATGATCATTCCAGATTCCTGACAAGAACAAACGGTATTGTAGGAAGAATAAATACTCATAAATCAGAGGATGCAAGCTTAGGTGTAAAGCTTGAAGTTATGAGGCAGGCCATAATGATGCAGTTAACTCTGCCGGGTGCACCTACCGTATACTATGGTGACGAGGTCGGAGTATGCGGTTTTACAGATCCGGACAGCAGGAGAACATATCCTTGGGGAAATGAAAATCTTGAACTTTTAGAGTATCACAGATATATGAACAGATGGCATAGAATAAGAAAAGAGTTAAAACACGGCTCTTTGATAAAACTTATTTCAAAAGACGGTATAGTAGGTTATGCAAGAGTTTCAAAAGATAATGTATCTGTAATTATAATTCATACCGGAAGAGAAAAAAAGAAAATAGATATTCCGCTCTATCTCACAGGTATGAGAGATAATGCGGCTATAAGCAGAGTAATATATACAAATCCTACAGGTTACAATGTAGGAATGGTAACATATTTTAATGATAACGGCCATGTGAACATGGAGATAGAACCACATTCGGGATATTTACTGGTGAGTGAGAACTTGTAAAGCGACGGCTATATGGAGAATATATGGAACAGGATAATAAAAAATATACCGGGAAATTATTCAGTAATACTGATTTGAAACTGCTTATAGTTCCGCTGATTATCGAGCAGTTTCTGGCCATAGCTGTAGGAATGTCGGATACCGTTATGGTAAGCTTTGCAGGTGAGGCGGCAGTATCGGGAGTGTCGCTTGTTGATATGGTAAACAATGTGCTTATATCTTTACTTGCTGCACTTGCAACAGGCGGTGCAGTAGTAATCAGTCAGTTTATAGGTGCAAGGAAAAACGACGATGCATGTACTGCGGCTGCTCAGCTTGAGATTATGACATTTTCGGTTTCCGTTATTATTTCCATACTTGTTATAATATTCGCTCATCCTCTTATATCAATGCTTTTCGGTAATATAGATAATGAGGTGTTTGAGGCAAGCAAGCAGTATTTGACAATAACCGCAATAAGTTTTCCTATGCTGGCAATATATAATTCAGGCGCGGCTATATACAGAAGTATAGGAGATTCAAAGACTTCCATGAAAGTCAGCATACTTATGAATATAATAAATGTAGTCGGAAACAGTGTCGGAATCTTTGTATTACATATGGGAGTGGCCGGTGTGGCTATACCGAGTGTTATATCAAGAGGTGTAGCCGCTATTGCTATAACAATACTTGCATCAAGGAATAAAAATGCTATAGTTTATTTGAAGTTAGAAGAGGTATTCAGACTGAGAATGGACTATATGAGAAGGATACTTTATATCGGAATACCTTCAGGAATTGAAAACTCACTGTTTCAGGTCGGAAGGGTTGCTGTAGTTTCCATAATTTCAAACTTTGGAAGAGCGGAGATAGCGGCCAATGCCATAGCAAATAATCTTGACGGACTTGGCGTAAACATGGGCAATGCGATAAGTATTGCTATGATAACGGTCATAGGAAGATGTGTGGGTGCGGGAAATTATAAAGAAGCTAAATACTATGTAAAAAAACTGATGTTTATAGGATATGCGGTCATTATAATTCCCACTATATTTATATTGGGATTTCAAAGCTTTTTTATCTCAATATATAAGGTATCGGATGCCACAAGAGAGCTTACAGCCGTACTGGTATGGATACATATGGGAATGGCGGTATTCTTATGGCCTCTAAGCTTTATACTTCCTAATGCACTAAGAGCAGGAAATGATGTGAAGTTTACTATGACGGTAAGTCTGTTTTCAATGGCGGTATTCAGATTTGCAACATCACTTTTTATAGCCAATGTTTTTCATATAGGAGCAATAGGTGTATGGTGTGCAATGATTATAGACTGGGTATTTCGATCGTCAAATTTTGCATATAGATTTATATCAGGAAAATGGTGGCATAAGGATTTGAAAAAAGGGGAAACATGATAGTTGATTTACATTGTGATACAATCAGTGAAATATATAAAAATAAGGGTATAAGTCTAAAAGAGAATGATTTAATGATTGATATAAGCAAGCTGAAAAAATCAGATGTACTTTTACAATGCTTTGCTATGTTTACATATTTAAAAGAGGTGGACTCACCATATAAATATGTAAATGAACTGATTGATTTGTATGAAGAAGAAATAGAGAAAAATTCGTCTGATATTGCGTTTGCAAAAAGCTATAGCGATATCCAAAAAAACAGGGAAAACAATAAGATTTCGGCATTCCTCACAATAGAAGAGGGTGAGGCGATAGAGGGCAGTATAGAAAATCTTATACACTTTTACAACAGAGGTGTAAGGATGATAACTCTTACCTGGAATTTTGAAAACTGTATAGGCTTCGGTAATAAACGAATTATAGAAAACGGTGAATGTGTCGGCTATACCCCTGATAAAGACAACGGTCTTAAACCTTTCGGATTTGAGGTTGTGGAAAAAATGGAAGAGTTGGGAATAATAGTTGATGTTTCACATCTTTCGGATGCGGGAATTTATGATATAATTGATATTGCAAAGAGACCTTTTGTTGCGAGTCACTCCAATGCCAGAGCGGTATGCAATCATTCGAGAAATTTGACTGATGATATGATAAAGAAGATGGCAAATAAAGGATGCATTTCGGGGCTTAACTTTTATCCTGAGTTCTTATCGAAGGATTTTTCAAACAGAGAAAGAAAAGCCTATATAGACGATACTATAGATATGCTCAAATATATGGTAAATGTTGGAGGAAGCGAGTTTGTGGCTCTGGGCTCGGACTATGACGGATTCAGTGATATTTTAGAGTGGAAGGATGCAGGGGGAATGGGACTCTTGACAGATGCAATGGAGAGGGAAGGCTTTAGCGCAAGTCTTATTGAAAATATAACATATAAAAATGCACTCAGGATTATAAAGGAAGTGGTTAAATGATCAGAATAGCGGTGCTTATTTTGATACTTGTCTTTGTATGTGCAGTCTATGTACTACATGCAAAGATGGAAGAGGATGAAGAAAAAAGCGGAAATGATATCATAGATGATATGATTAAAAATAATGTAATTGATGAAATAGCAAAGGGTAAGGATAGAGGCTAATGAGTACAGCGGTTGTATTGGATAGTAACAGTGGTTTGACAAAGGAAGAGGCAAGAGAGCTTGGCATGTATATTTTGCCTATGCCGTTTATGATAGACGGAAAAGAATATTTAGACGGTAAGGATATTACATATGATGAGTTCTTAAGATTACAAAAGAACGGTGCCGATATAGTGACATCACAGCCTTCACCTGAAGATGTGATGGATCTGTGGACTGAACTTTTAAAAGAGTATGATTCAATAATACATATACCTATGACATCAGGGCTTTCAGGTTCATGTGATACGGCAACAATGCTTTCAAATGAGGATGAGTTTTTCGGTAAGGTATTTGTAGTGGATAATAAGAGAATATCAATCACACAGATAAGTGCCGGTTTGGATGCAATAGAGATGCTTAAAGAGGGCATGTCACCTGAAAAGATAAAGGAAAAACTTGAAGCCGATGCAGGCAAGTCGGGAATATATTTGATGGTAAGTGATTTGAAATATCTTAAAAAGGGCGGAAGGATTACACCTATGGCAGCCGCTCTTGCTTCATTGCTGAAGATAAAACCTGTACTTCAAATTCATGAATCAAAGATTGATGCTTATGGAAAAGCCAGAACATTTAAACAGGCAAAGCAGATAATGCTTGAAGCGTTAAAAAAGGATCTTGCAGAGAGACTTGATGATCCGGATGCTAAAAATTCCAGAGTAATGATAGCACAGTATGATGCGCTCGATTTTGCAAATGAATTTGCAGCAGAGCTTGAGCCTGTTTTTGGAAAGGTGGATATAGTTAATCTTTCACTTTCCGTGGCAACACATATAGGCCCGGGAACGGTTGCTGTTGCTGCAGCAAGAAAGTCAAGTGACAATTAAGATTATGGATGTTGAAAAGAAAAAAACGAAATTTAAACTGCCTCCTATAAATTTGAGGGTGCTTTTGTCTGTAGTATTTTTACTTTTCGGTGTCTTACCTATATTTATATATGGAGGAATTGTAAGCCGTACAAATTTTACCTCAAGAGTGGATGCAAGGAAAATAGAGTTGCAGACAAAATGTCTTATGCTCAGCAACAAACTCACAAGAGGAAATTTTTTGAAAAATTCCGATAACAGGGAGGTTATAAGATCCGAGATAGATACAGTAGCGGATATATATAACGGTAGAATAGTTATAATAGATAAATCCTATACAACTATTGAAGATACTTTTAATCTGGCAACAGGTAAGATAAACATCTCTCCGGAAATAATAGGTACATTCAACGGCACAAATACAAATATATACAATAAGACCAAGTCATATATACTGCAAACAATGCCGATATATGAGAATATTGATAACCAGAATATAGACGGAGTCTTAATGTTTATTGCGTCTACAGAGAATCTGGTTTCGGTAGCTGAAGGTGTTGGAAATACCGAGAGGTTTTTATATATAACACTTTCAGCAATAGTATTTGTACTCTCTGTTATAATAGGCGGAAGACTGTTAAAGCCGCTTATAAATTTAAGAGATGATATATCAAGTATAGGCTATGGAAAGCTTGATCAAAAGATAGAGCATAATGAATATCAGTTGACCAAATCTATTTCTGAAAATATCAATACCACACTCGCAAAGTTACAGGATGCGGATAAATCCAGAGATGAGTTTGTGGCTAATGTGTCACATGAGTTAAAGACACCTATTACATCTATAAGAGTATTGGCGGATTCTTTAATGAGCATGGAAAATGTACCTAATGAGATGTATGCGGAGTTTATGCAGGATATTTCGGATGAGATAGACAGAGAGGCAAAGATAATAGATGACCTTCTCTCTTTGGTGAAGCTTGATAAGTCAGCTACCACTTTGGTAACCGAGCAGATTGATATAAATCAACTTATAAAACAAATCTTGAAAAGACTGAGACCTATAGCACAAAAGCGTGATATAGAAATGACTTTTGAGACTATCAGAGAGGTAAGTGCCGATGTGGATGAAACCAAGTTGTCACTGGCCATAAATAACCTCATAGAAAATGCAATCAAGTATAACAAGGATGGCGGTTTTGTAAAGGTAAGTATTGACGCGGATCATAAGTTTTTCTATATAAAGGTAAAAGACTCCGGAGACGGAATAGCACCTGAGTACCAAGATCTTATCTTTGAAAGATTTTACCGCATAGATAAGGCAAGATCCAGGCAGACAGGAGGTACCGGCTTGGGACTTGCTATCACAAGGAATGTAGTTCATTTACATGACGGCATTATAAAAGTTTCAAGTAAAGAGGGTGAGGGAACTACGTTTACAGTCAGAATTCCTCTAAATCATGTAAAAAGGAGGGATAAGAAGTGAGAAACAAATTTTTGATCATTGTAATTGTTCTACTTTCTATAACTCTTATATCCTGTAAGAAAAAGGAGACACAATCTTTAGCGGAAAATGAATACAATATTTATTATTTAAATACAAATATTAATACTCTTGTGGAAAGCCGATACACCGCAGCTTCAGGTAAGAGCGATACAAACGGACTGATAAAAGAACTTATGACACATTTTTTAAAGGTGCCGGATGATTTGGAAGCGGTTGTAGCCCTACCTGACAAGGTTACATATCAAGGATTTGATATAGACGGAAATATTTTATATTTAAACTTTGATACAAACTATCAGGGAATGGATGTGACCAGAGAAGTACTTGCAAGAGCGGCCTTGGCAAAGACATTTACACAGATAGAGGGGATAGAATATATAAGTATTCGTTCAGGAGATCAGCCTCTTGTAAATGCCTTGGGAGAAAATGTGGGGCTTATAAGTGCCAACAACTTTATAAATAATGTTTCAAATATAAACAGCTTTGAAAAAGCCACACTTTTGCTTTACTTTGCAGATGAATCGGGGACAGAGCTGGTGACAGAGGCAAGAGATGTGTTTTATGATATCAATACGTCAAAAGAGAGAATTATAGTTGATGAGCTTATAAAAGGACCTGAAACGGCCGGTTTGAAGGCTACTATACCAAGTGATACAAAGGTGGTAAGTGTCACAATGAATGAGGGCATCTGTTATGTAAATTTTGATGAGGCCTTCCTCAATGCAATACCGGATGTTCTTGACAGTATTACAATATACTCGATAGTGGATTCACTTTCCGAATTGCCTAATATAAGCAGAGTGCAGATACTTGTGAACGGAAAATCCGATAAAAAATATAATACAATCTCTTTGGGAACTTCTGTAGAGAGAAATCTTGATTATCTAAAAGAGGATTAAAAAATGAAAAGACCATGTGTACTTATAGTAACGGCCTGTTTGCTTGGAGAGCTTTTAGGGTATTATTTCAGTATATACAGGCTTGCGACGGGAATTCCCGTCGCGGCCGCGGTCTTATTTGTACTAAATTACAAAAAAATTATAAAATTCAAATTAATTTACTTTCTGATATTTTTTCTGATATGCAGTATCTTTATTTTAAGAATCAAATATGAAATCCGATATATGAATAATTTTATAGCTGATGTGGATAATAATGAAAAAAGCACTTCATTATGTGGAAGAGTTAAAAATATTATTTTCAAAGATGATAATGCAATGATTATCTGTGAAGGAGTAATCTACTATCTGAAAGATGAAATCTTTTTAAATGACATTCACATTGGAAATAAGGTGAAGTTTGAAGGGAAGTTGGAAGAGATAAGTAAAGGGACCAACCCCAGTGAATTTGATGCAAAAAGCTATTATAAAACCAAGGGTATATATGTAAAAATGTCGGTAAGCGACTATATGGTGGTTGATAAAAGCTATGATAAGGTAGGTGAGTTTTTCTTTTTATTAAGACAATACCTTAGTACAAAAATAGATGAGACTTTTGAGTCCAACAGAGCCGGATTTATAAAAGCAACCATACTTGGTATGAGGGGAGAACTTGATAAAGGTACTTATAAACTGTATCAAAGAAGTGGAATAGCTCATATACTTGCTATTTCCGGTCTTCATGTTTCATTGCTCGGTATAGGGCTCTACAAGCTTCTCAGAAAAATACTTCAAAGAAGTTTTTTGCTTTCAGCAAGTCTTGCGAGTGTATTTTTGGTGTTTTACGGATTATTGGTAGGTGATAGTGTAAGTATTGTAAGAGCAAGTACAATGCTTATATTGTATTTTATTGCTGAGGTGTTGGGGAGAAGTTATTGTATTATATCCGCACTCAGTATCAGTGCGGTAGGCATATGCCTTATTTCACCGTTTGAGCCCTTCGGATTAAGCTTTCAGCTTTCTTTTGCGGCAGTTTTAAGTCTTGGAGGACCGATTGCATTTATTATAAAAAGATTTAGGCCTGTGGAAAAGAAGGACAAATCCTCCTGTAGTTATAGAGTATTTAAAATTCTTGTCGTAAGTATCGGAGTTCAGCTTTTGACCTTACCGGTTACATTATATTATTTTTATACATTCCCATTATATGCTTTCTTAATCAATATTTTAGTTATACCGCTTATGAGCTTTGTGCTTTATTCTTCTATGCTTTCTTTGGTTTTAAATATACTGAGACTGACTTTATATAAATATATAAGTGTATTTACTGTTTTAATTCTGAGATTTTATGATTTTCTTTGTATTGCCACCAAGTATTTACCTTATCACTATATTGCATTTGGCAGGCCAAAGTTTTGGCAGATACTTATTTATTATATTTTACTGCTTGGTATAATTGCGATATCTATATTGAGGTGTAGAAAAAAATATCTTTTACTTTCTTTAGTTGCAGTTCTTATTTTATATCCTTTTTTTAAAACTGAAAGTGTTGTGTATCTTGATGTGGGACAGGGTGACGGCATTTATATGCATATTGATGATTTGGATATATTGATAGATGGCGGCAGCACATCAAAGCCTTCTTTGGGTGAATACAGTATGGAGCCTTTTCTTTTATATAAGGGAGTGGATGATATTGAGATGAGCTTTATCACACATTCGGATATCGATCATATAAGCGGAATACTGTATCTTCTTGAAACGGATATAAAAATAGAGAATATGTTTCTTCCGTATCAGGCAATGAAAGATAAGTCATATGATGAATTAAAGAAAGCTGCAGTTGAGGCCGGGTGCAATATAAGATATTTGAGTATGGGTGATTGTTTTGAAAGAAAAAATTTAAAGATAGACTGTCTTTGGCCTGACAAATCGGATAAAGAAAATGTGAATGAGCAAAGTCAGACATTTGTTATAGAGACTTATGGAAAAAGACTCTTATTTACAGGAGACATCGGTAAAAGCAGCGAGGAGAGCATATTAAAATACTTTGATATAGGGAAAGTGGATATACTAAAGGTGGCTCATCACGGTTCAAAGAACTCTTCTCTAAAAGCTTTTATAGAAAATGTAAGTCCCGATTATGCCGTTATATCCTGTGGAAAAAATAATCATTACGGACATCCAAGTCCTGAAACTATAGAGACATTAAAAGAAAACGGTTGTATTATATTTGAAACTTCAAAAACGGGGGCGATAGAAGTGAAACTTAGATAAAAGTATTTGTAATCAGTCTTTAAGGAAGTTGATATTGGTTTTTTATCTTGGCTATAGTATGATATTAAGTGATTTTATTATACTTAAAAAATAGAGAGTGAGATGAAGATGAAGAGAACGTGGTTTAGTGGACTGATCGGCAAACTTATAGCTATAGTATTGATAATAAATACTTTGGCCTCTTTGCAAGTTTATGCGGCGGTTACACCTGTAAAGAGAAACGGTACTGTTAAAAGCGCAGTTGTAGAGCAAAAAGAACTTAGAGGAGTATGGTTTTCATATATTGACTGGAGTGAGATGCCGTCAGATGTTGAGGCATTTAAGAAACGTGCAGATCAAGTTATGTCGGATATAAAAAATCGCGGAATGAATGCTATATTTTGCCATGTGCACAGTCATTCGGACAGCTACGGTCAGAAGTTGAAATCCTTCCCATTGTCAAAGTTTATGGTCACAAAAGATTCGAATCCGAATTTTGATCCTCTGGAGTATATGATTGAGAGTGCTCACAAACAGGGACTTTCATTTCATGCTTGGGTAAATCCTTATAGAGTTACCAATTCTATGATGAAAAATATACCGGATAATTCAATAGTGAAGCAGTGGATGGGAGATCCTTCAAAGCAGAGGAATGTATTATTACATGACGGCAATTATTATCTGAACCCTTCAAGTGCGGAGGTTAGAAGCTATCTTGTGAATTCAATCAGTGAAATTTGTAAAAACTATGAGGTTGACGGTGTACAGTTTGATGATTATTTTTATCCTTCATTAAATGACAGTGATCCGGCAAAGAGTTTTGACAAGGCGGAATATGATGCTTCAGGCAGCAGTTTGGGTATTACACAGTGGAGAAGAGAAAATGTGTCAATGCTTGTAAAAGATGTATATAAGGCGGTACATGAAGCTCGTCCTCAGGCGGTTTTCGGAATCAGTCCTGTAGCGCTTTTATCAAATCTGAGAAGTGATAAATCATATTTTGTAGATATTGATAGATGGATGGCTTCAAATGAATATATAGATTATATAATGCCGCAGCTATACCACGGTTTTGAAGCAAAAACAAGAACAGGTATATTGGCACCACATTCATATATAAATTGTTTAAACAGCTGGGTGGAGTTAAAGAGAAAGAGTAACAGCAATGTAAAGCTGTATATAGGTCTTGGACTTTACAGAACCGGAAAGGATATAAAGGACGGCAATGCAGTTTCGGAATGGTTAAGATATAATGATATCTTATTAAGGCAGGTAAAGGCTGCAAGAGAAACCGGAGAAGTTTCAGGATTTGGAATCTTTGCATACCAAAACTTCAGAGAGGCACCGGCCGTTTTGGAACTTAATAATTTACAAACAGCATTTACAAATCAGTAGAATCCGGGGGCTGTCGGGAAATGGCAGTCATAAAAGAGGGAGGAGTTACTTAAAATGAGTCACTCCTCCTTAAGTTTTTACATAAAAAAAGATGGCTAACGATAACCATCTTTCTCCGTTACATGTTATAATGTAACTA
>NZ_BTHK01000025.1:0-26393 GCF_033242365.1 Lachnoanaerobaculum sanguinis | reverse complement strand
TTGATCAGGTCATTGACCCGTTCAAGGCGTTTTGTCTGGAGTTCATAATCCTCTATCAGATCCTGTATCTCCATCCGAGCTTCTGTAAGACCTGCTTTTAATCCTATGCTTTTCATGGCTGCATTCAGAATCAGCATAGCCTTCTTATGCCCATTTCCTCGGAGTTTAGCGTCTTTCCATATCTTTATGATACCTTCCACTCCTAGTCTTACTATCTCCTCAAGAGTTGGTGCCTGCTTTAACACCAGCAGACCTCCCTTGGCATCTATGTGTGTATAAATCCCCTTATATTCCGGGAAATACACTGCAACCCACTTCTGCAGACGGTTCTTCGCCCTTATCTGTTCTTCTACAAGCACAAACCGGCGGTTTGACGCATTCCGCAGTTCTGCATATACACCTGTCGGCATATATGAATAAAAATATCGTCCATCCCTTACAAGCCCTGCAATAACACGAGGATCTTTTCTGTCATTTTTAGATGGACTATTGTCATCTAATTCTTTGGTCTTATGCACATGGTGCGGATTTACCATCACAAACTTTATGTTCTTTTCACCCATGAACTGCCCAAGATCAAACCAGTAGTGACCGGTTGGCTCTATTCCTACCAGTGCCTCTTTAAGTTCATTTTTCTGCATCAGTTCCACAACCGAATTGTAAAAGCTGTTGAATCCCTCCATAGAGTTTGAAAACGCTACAGGCTTTCTGGTAAGTTCTATGCCTCTCCAGTTAAAAGCTCTGAAATAATGCTTTTCACTGCCAACATCAATGCCGACAATCATTGTTGTTTCTTTTACTTGTTCAATCTTCTTATTTTGTGTAGAATTCATTTATAGATACCTTCCTTATTCCGCTCATTTGCTAACTGGCCGGTCAGCAATGACAGTTTAACTTAGGTATCTATTTTTGTAAAATCATTTACTTTCTACACTTTGAATTATACAGGAAGCTATTTTCTTACCTAATATGTGTTGAGATAAACCTAATGGTTTTCTGTATTCCGCAATTTTATTTTTCAATAATCTTTTCTCTTTTTCATTTGATTAACTTAAGTTTACCATGCATTTTTTTATTTATCAAATTTTATATAAACTTATATTATAATCTTCTTCCAGCAATCTTCTTCCAGTTGGTGGCTCACCAGTATAATCTTTTAATGGTATGCCATATTTTATTAAGTGCTTTTCTTTTTCTTTCCTTTCATGGACGATTATTGGTTCTCTGTTATAGAAATAGTCAAAGTCCGTCGCTTCACCTCCTCCCCAAAAAATTTGTAAAGAAAAAGACGATAGTTTTTCTTCTATCGCCTTTGGTAACCATTTTTATGAATTTTTTTAATTACCGGTATCAAAAAGGTCTATTGTTTTTTCTATATGTATAACAGACCCTAAATAATACATAGCAATTACCTCCACTATTTAATCCATTTTCCCCTCACAAACAAAGATTGATTAAATCACTCCTGCTTTTTCAAAATGTTTTTTAAGTATCCTTGTTGCACCAAATGCTCCTATGCAAGCAAGAACAAAAGTTATCAAGCCAAATCCTACTGCCCACGAAACTTTGAAATAAGATAATGCTTCATTTATTTGTACTTCGCTCATTTTCCATTTTGATGCTCTTTCCACAAAGGAAGCTGTTCCGAATAAAATTACAGGAATTACTGTTCCTAAAAAATCTGCTAATGCAAATGTCCCATATCCAATAATCATTCGTCCCTTGCTCTCATAATTTCCTATAATCAAATCACATATCATTCCACCGATTACAGCAAAGACTGCATGAGGCAAATGTCCTCCTGACAATGCAATTAAACCAAGAAGCGTTCCTGATATTGTAAATACACCCTTCTTTTTAACTTTTACAGCCATAAGAATATAAACGGTAGCAGCTATCATAAAGCTAACTCCTGAAGCAATAAATCCTCCTATAACTGTTGTTGCCATAGCAAAGCTGGCTACCATGTATATGACAATTCCAATTGCATTAAAAATTCCGATTGTAATAAAATCACGACCATTTAATTTGTTTTTCATAAAAATCTCCATTCCGCCGCCAAGTTGCGGCACAAATAGTGATGAAAAGTATTTTTCACACTAGTCCTCCTAATAAATTCTCTGTATTACTATCATAAGAGCAATTATAAAAGCTCCTAATAGTCCAATCAATAAATCCGTTGTTCTAAACCGCAATTCTGTTAATGTTACCCTCTTCTCATCACTATCAAGTCCTCTGATAAGTGCCGAAGCTGACAATTCATCTGAAATCTTAATCATTCTCATTAAAAGTGGAACAAGCGTATATTTCATATATTTAATTGGATGTAGCAACGGGAAAAATCTGCTTGTTATGATTCCTCGAATCTTCATATTCTCTTTTAATGCCTTGAGTTCTATTTTTATAGTTGGTACAAACCTAAGCAAAACACTAAAAGGTATACCAATGCTTCTTGGTACTTTCATTCTATTTAACGCTTCCAGCATTTCACTTACACTTGTAGTCTTTGTTATATATCCACCAAATATAGCGATTAAGGTCATTCTTGATGCAAAGTAAATAAACATATATATTGCAAATACGATGCTTGCTTCGCAAAACTTTCCAAGCCCTAACTCTATGCAGTATAAAAGCACAAAAAACAAGATAAAGCGTAATGCTCTTTTCCACATTCCACTGTATACATACAGAAAAAAGGCGAAGACAAGCAGTCCGAAAAGTAGAATTGTATCGCTTATAAAAAAGCTCGTAAAGGAGGCAATTGGAAGTAGAGTAAGTTTTATTCTCGGATCTATAGTTTTTCTATCCGACAAGCTCTCTACCTCCTCTCATCTTGTCTAATATGAGAAATTTATTACTTTCATTCATATTCAAAACATTTTCTATTTTTCCATCTCCCATTACCCACAGCTTACTCACTGTGTTTGCTAAAAACTCAAAATCATGACTTATTACCAAAACTGTTGTACCATTTTTTAATTGTTCTTCAATCAGTTTTGCGACTGAAAGCATTGAGTCTTTATCACAACCTGATGTTGGTTCATCATAGATGAAAATCTTTGCCTGTTTCATCATTCCACAAGCTATTGTCAGTCTTTGTTTTTCTCCTCTTGATAAAGCAAACGGATGCTTATCAATGTATTTGTCTAAGTTAAGTACACTCAAGATAGACTTTGCCTTTTGAATTTTTTCTTTTTTATCCTTACCCTCCATACCAAGCAGCATTTCATCAAGTACACTTTCCGAAAATAACTGATAGTCTGAATCTTGAAATACAAAATATGACATATCCATTAAATCTTTACGATTCAACTCCTTATCTTTTTCCGCCCATATTTTTCCCTCTTTTATCTTCTCAAGTCCTGAAATCACTCTTGCAAAAGTAGTTTTCCCGGTACCATTTAAGCCGATAAGACCAATAGCTTTTCCGCACTCCATATTGAAATCAAGATGATTTAAAATGTACTGTTTTTGCTTCTTTCCGTCCTTAGCTATATTCGGATAGCAAAATTTCAAGTCTTTTCCGTTTATACTTTCATCATTTAATTGATATGAATCTTTCTTCTCACTTATTCTGTATTCTTCTAATTCAAGAGTTCTTAATCCATTTTCATCCCAAAACTTCCCTTCAAGATGGATAACTTCTTCCCGACTCAAATCCTGTGCAATTTCTCCATCTTTCATCAAAATAAAACGGTCAAATAAAGACTTTACATAGTACAAACGATGTTCAATTAGAACAACCGTTGTTCCTTTTTTCTTTAATTTCTCCAAAATTAAAAACAGGTCAAATGTTGCTTTCATATCCAAATTTGCTGAAGGTTCATCTAAAATTAAAACTTTCGGATTCATCGCATAGATGCTTGCAATAGCAATCTTTTGTTTCTGTCCGCTTGATAATTCAAAAACAGATTTTCCTTTCAGTTCCGGGGTATCCAGCTCTGCATATACTTCTTCTACTCTTTGTTTGATTTCATCTCTCGATTTGCAGATAGTTTGAAGACCAAAAGCTATCTCTTCATCTGTAGTTGTAGTAAAAAACTGACTTCTCGGGTCTTGAAATACAGTTCCTACAATATGCCCTATTTCATGAAGTAATAATTTGCTTATATCTTTTCCCGACGCAAAGGCTTCTCCTTTCATTTTGCCTTTGTAATAATGTGGAATAAGACCATTCATTACACTTCCAAGAGTGCTTTTACCACTTCCACTTTTCCCTGAAATTAAAACGAATTCACCTTTTTTAATTTCAAGATTGATATTTTTCAAAGCAGTTCGCCCATCTTCCCATTCATAAGAAACATCTTTTAGTAAAATCATGGTTACACCTCATACTGCGCTTTCCATAATTTTGTGTAGTAACCATTTTTATCAAGAAGTTCCCCATGCTTTCCTTTTTCAAGTAAATTTCCTTTTTGAAATACGAGAATTTGGTCAGCTTTTTGAATTGTTTTTAAATGATGAGCCACTACAAGTACAGTTCTATTCTTTGCAAGTTCTGTAATAGCATCTTGTATCAAAGATTCATTTACAGGATCAACATTACTTGTCATTTCATCAAGAATTAAAATCGGTGCATCTTTCAGAAAGGCTCTTGCAATAGATATTCTTTGTCTTTGTCCACCTGATAAAATCCCACCATTTTCTCCAATATCCGTTTCATAAGCTTTTGGTAAACTCATAATGAAATCATGTATCCTTGCCTTCTTTGCAGCTTCAATGATTTCCTCTTTTGTAGCTCCTTTTTTACCTACTCTGATATTTTCTTCAATCGTGTTATCAAACAGTTGAACATTCTGCATAACAATGCTGATACGATCTAAAAGCTCATCATAAGGAATATCCCTTATATCAATTCCTCCAAGCGTAATTTTCCCTTCCTGTACATCGTAAAATCTTAACAACAAGTTAGTTATCGTAGTCTTTCCACTTCCTGATTCTCCTACCAGTGCAGCCATGGTCTTTTCTCTAATCTCAAAACTTAAATTCTCCATTTTGAATTCATCTTGTTCATAGGAAAAAGCAATATTTTCAAAAGCTATATCATTATGTTTCGGAATAATTCCATCGACCTTATCCGGTATAATGTCTGCATATAAAATTCTTCCTAATCGCTCATAGCTATCTGTTGCCGAAACATAATACATATAACTTTGTTCCATAGAAGCGAACGGCTTATAAAACTCTTTTGAAATTACAGCAAAGATAATAAAATAAAGAGAATCAAGACTTCCCTTTATAACAAATATTGTTCCTGCAATTAAAAGAACCAAATATCCAATATCCAGTAAAAACCCAAATATAGATAACTGTTTTGCCTTGAATCTTGAAGCTGCTTTGCTTGTTTCTCCAAACTTTTTTGTCTTATTCATAAGCTCATTATCCAAGCTCTTATTCTCCACAAAACTCTTTAATACAGGTATTCCTCTCACATATTCAACAAATAGGCTAACCATATCAAGAAGTGCTGAGTTGTTCTGATTTTCTATTTTTTCAGATTGCTTAATTGTCATATATAGAAAAGCAAGTGCAATCGGAACGGATACTGCCATTGTCAGTGCCAACTTTATATCAATATTTGCAAGACCAATAAATACGACTGCAGCTATCAAAAAATCGCCAAACATTCTTGACCACATATGTCCTACAACAAGGGACATATTATCAACATCTTTGTGTAAAATTGTATTTATTTCCCCAAGTCGTTCATTGGTATAAAAACCCAAACTGAATTTCTTTAATTTGATAATCATGCGTTCTCTTATCTGCTGAACAATATCGAAACCTGCACTATGCTTTTTCATATCCGCAACCATGTTACAAATACCTTTGAAGACTACAAGTAGTCCAATCGCAATAAAATATTTATATAGGCTTGCTAAGCTCGTTCCATCAAAGATTCGGAACAGTATAGAAAATACGATAACAATCATGGCTATGGAGCTTAGTCCATAAAAGGCAAAGAATACACTTGATATAATCAAATCTCTCTTGCCGGTTTTTGTAAGTAATTTTAACATTTCTCTAAACATTTTCTGTTACCACCTCCGTACACTCGCAATCCGCTTTGCTACTTGCTCGTGAAAGACTATCGTCTTTCAAATTCCATCTATCTACTTTGTTCTGTGCTTCAACCATATCCTTATAGAACTCACATCTTTTCATCAGTTCTTCATGGCTTCCTGCATCAAGAACAACACCCTTATCCATAACAATAATTTGGTCTGAATCTCTAATTGTATTTAGGTGATGAGCAATTGTAATGATAGTTTTATCCTTGCTTAAATCATCAATTGCTTCGCCGATTAGTCTTTCATTTTCACTATCAACAGCTGCCATTGCTTCATCTAATATCAAAATCGGTGCATTTTTAAGTATCATTCTTGCTATGGAGATTCTTTGTTTTTCTCCACCGGATAACTTAACTCCCATTTCACCTACTCGTGTTTCATATCCATTTGGTAAAGCAGAAATAAAATCATGGCATCTTGCTTTTTTAGCTGCCTCTGTAACTTCTTCTTTTGTTGCATTCAGTTTTCCGATTGCTATATTTTCAAAAATACTTAAATCAAAAAGGATAACATCTTGCCCGACACTGCCGATCAACATTGAGATATTTTCTTGACTATATTCTTTTATGTCTTTTCCATTTATCAGTATTTGTCCTTCGTCTGCATCCCAAAATCCCATAAGCAAATTAGATACGGTACTTTTCCCACAACCGCTTGCCCCTACAAACGCATTCAAGCTATTTTTCTTAAAAGTCAAATTGATATTTTTTAGCTTAAAGCCATCTTTTCCATATGAAAAATTCACATCTTTAAATTCTATGTTTCCAAATTCTAAACCTTGTTCTGTCTTTTTGTTTGGAAGTGGAACTGTTAAAACTTTTACAATCGCCTTTAATGCCTCCCTAAACACAATAGAAAAATGTTGCAATGTAGCTGTCTTACTTATAGATGCAGTAAACGCAGATGATAAAATAATTGCAAGGATAAAATTAGGCGTTGTAATGTTCCCCTGATAAAGAAAGATACTTACCAAAATCATGACAATTACCACTCCAATTTCCATAAATATGTCAATGAGTCCCATTGGAATTGTAACCATCCCCATACTCTTTTTAACCCAGTAAATATATTCTCTTGCCGTTTTTAATGTTCTTTCACTAATCTCCTCTTCTTTAGCAAAAGCCTTAATAACAGAAATATTTTTTACATATTCCATTAGCTCTTCTCTCATCTTGTTTTCATGGTTAAAGTAAATAGCAAAGTTTTTATCCATTGTTTTCTGTGAAAGAACTTTTACCAAATACATGAGTGGAACTCCGGCAATCATTCCAAGTGCAAGACGCCAGTCCACAAAAATCATAGCTATGAAAATAATGGTAGGCAGAAGTGTAACTGACATTATTTCCGGAAGACCATGGGCAAGGTATACTTCCACTTGCTCTACATCATGCTGAACAATGTTCGTAAGCTCCCCGGTATTATGTTCTTTGAAAAATCCTAAACTTAGTTTTTTTAGATGCCCGATAATATCTATCCTAAGTTCTGTCAATTTTTCGTATGCCTTCTCATGAGCAACCTTTGTTGCAAAATAGTAAAACACGCCTTTTAATACAAACGATATAAAGATTCCTAAGAAAATATATTTCAAATTATCTTCGCTAATATTGTTTGTAATTAAAGAACTAATCAAATATACGAGTAAGATTTGTGGTATCAAATCACATACTATTTTTAAAGCAAGAAGTAAATTGGATAAGCCATTTTTTCCAATCACTTTTTTCCTTAATTCTTTTTCCGGCATGAACAACTCTCCTTTCAAAATTGAATAATATTGAATTTTAATTCAGTATTAAGGTTTAAAGTAAGACTTTGCTGATTACGCAAAGTCTATTTTTTAGTGCTGATTATAGGGATTCCACTCCCTTGTAATAACACCTTGCAATAAGTTTTAGCATATCTTTTGCCCACTCTTCACTTTGATAGTGCCTTGCTATTTCAAGAAGCCCCTCTGTAAAGTTACTGGCTAAAATATGAGCAAGCATTGGATCATATTCCTGTTTCGATTGTCTTTTTAAACTTACTTCAATATGAACCTGCATTTGTGATATGAGTTTGTATTTTGCTTCTGTATGTTTCGTTCCTGAGCTTTTATCCATCAAAATAATTAACTTCTTACGCTCTTTTAAAAGTTCATGAATGTAGTTTTCTCCAGCTTCATCAAACCTTTCAGAAGCAGAACCTTTTTCCAAAGACTCTTCCTCGTCAAAGGCTGACTCGAAATTTATATAAACTGAACTTACTACTGCATCAAACAAAACTTCCTTATTTTTGAAATAGGTATAAATGAGTGCCACAGGAATATCTGCTTCTTTTGCAATTTCTGTTAATTTGGCACCTCTATAGTCCTTTTCATAAAATACTTTTTCTGCTGCTTCTAGTATTCTATTTCTAACTTCTTCTTTTAATACTTGTGCCATAGCACGCCTCTCTCTATTCCAATACTGAATTTATATTTAATAATAAATTAAAATTCAATATTTGTCAAGATATCTATAGAAAACATATCGAAAACCTTTAAGAGCTTTGGATATTCTGCTTCACTACGCAAACTATCTTGTTTTACAAGCTACAAAATGTTATGAAAATCATTTATTTGCATTTTTATCTTCTTCTTTTCTCCAAACAAAAAAGGCGGTTAGATTTTACTCTAATCACCTTTTGATTCTATAACCTTGTTTATTCTATTTCATTACAACCCATTTACCTGATTTGGTAGAGCCTTCTCTTTTAATCTTACCGTCTGCTCTTAATTTTTTTATGTGATAACGAACTCCGTCAAAAGAAACATTTAAATGTTCCGCAATTTGTTTTGCTGTAATATTTGGCTCCATCATCATCAATTCAATAATTCTATTCGATACGGATTTCTCAATTTTTATTTCTTGGGTAGTTTCTTGGGTAGTACTACCATTAAACACCTTTAAAAACTCTGAATTTATACCCATAACTGCGTTAGTATAGTTATCTTCTTCATTGTCCGGATAAAACTTAAGTTCAGGAGAACCATTTTCTAATAGTGCATCTTTTGCTCGCCTTATGCCCGATCCGTAAGACTCTATCAAATTTAATGAAAAGAACATATCTTTAAGTTCTTTATTAAGATACTGCCGTCTATCAAAACTTCTATCCCTATTAAGAGCTTCGATAGTTACATGAGGAAGTGGTCTGTTATGGTTTACAAAAGAAATTCTATCCTTGTAAATATATATTCCTACATATTCAGGCGTATCATATTCTTTATGCAAAATAGCATTAGTAGCAAGTTCCTCAAATGCTGTGAGCGGATAGTTATAGATAATCTTATGCTCAATTTTATCAGCTTCCCTTATGGTGTATGAAGCCATAATATTATCTTCAAAATACTTGCTGACTTGTTTTGCCTGTATCCAAACCGGCCCATCAAATCTTTTTGATTCCATTTTATCCGTTCCGTCAATTTCTCTTATGATTTCAACATGGGCGTTTGGAATAAATTTATTTGGTGTTTCCGCAAACATCAGCACAGCAAAATTTTTAGCTCTATAACCACCATACTCACTTTCACTGACAAGTCCCATACTCTTTGCCATATCCAGCTTAGACATTTCTCTAATATCTTTCTTCGCTCCCGTCTGAAGCAGATATTCTTTCATATATTCATAGCTTAAATCATCTATGGTAGCTGTATCGTTCAAATTGGAACTAAAAGAAAAGTTTGCAAATTTCTTCAAAAGTTCAAATTCTTCGGTTGGGTTTGGTAGTCTTGAATCTCTGCCGACTCTGATATATCTTCCTGCCTTTAGCCTAATTTCTTTATCCTTTTCCGCCCTTTCACTCGTTTGAAACGGTCCGTTACTACCACTCTCTACTGCAACGACAATATAATATTCATCATCAATTTTGTCCGTAATAATGTGATAGTTTATTTTAGGGTGTATATTGGAAAGCAGAGATTTTAATTCATTTTCAATACCTTCAATTTTAGATTCTTTTATACCTTCTATCGGTCTTTTAGGAATTGCCTTTTCTCCCGTTTCTTTATTATCAACTTCTTTAATTCCAACAAACAACAAGCCTATCTCATTGTTCATATAGTTATTGGCAAAGGCACAAGCAGTTTTTAGAATTTTATCTTTAAAATTTGCCGACTTTTTATATTCGATAAAACTGCTTTCTATGTTTTGGTTTTCAAGAATGTTATGAGCCATTCTCTTTATATCTAAAAGCTGCATAATACCTCCTTTTCAAAAAATATTTCAATATATTATAACACTTTTAGAGTGTTTTTTACTCTGAAATTAGTTGTATCTTACTTTATCATATATGGCACCTTTGTGTGATTTTATTGAGTTTTGTCACCTTAATTTTACCACAAATGGACGCTCTTTTTCATTCACTTAATAAGTGAATTGTAATATTTAGTAGAAACATAGTAATAATGTAAGCTTTCAGCCACTTTCATGGTGTTATCACGAATAATTTAGGTTAAATGTATACTAATTATAGCAGCTCTTATATCAAGAATAACTTTCCACCTGTTCTACCAAATCTAATATAAGCTCAGAAAAGCTCTCTGCTATTTCCTCAAGATCAGTATAGTCATTATTATATCCACGCACCTTTCCGCTTTCCAAGTCTATAAATACGATGCTTCCGTCACCTAGACCTCCGATTGGAAAGGCTTTCCCGTGTTCACATTCGCTCATATACTCCTCGTATGCTTCTTCAAAGAATGTATAGTTTTCCTCCAGCCCCTTCAAGTCAAAAATCCATGGTTCCGCCAAATAGCAACCTCCCAGGTTAAGAAGTAGCCAACGGTACTCTGACGGTATCGATTCATAATTTGATTCAAACTTTTTTATATTATCTTCAGACTCCGGCCTGATGCCTTTTGTGAATACGCTTGCTTCATAAGCCGCCTTAATCCTTTCCAAGTGTTTTTCTAAAACAATATTACACATTTTTTCCTCCTTAATGAAATTACAGATGCTTTATTTAGATACTGACATTCCCTTAATTATTAGCTTATCCCTTAAAATGTAGTATATTTTAAGGGATAAAACATTGCCTCTCCAACAATGCTACTGTTTCCGCATGCTTAGTTTGAACTGCAAGTAATTGAATAAGAACAAACGACTTTACATTATATTCTTTTACTGTTCACTTTTTTATATTTCTGCTTCCTACTGTTTGGCTTATCAGGTATCGTCATTTCAATCTTCCCCGCCTCAAGCAAAGGCTTAATATATTTTTCTGAAAAGTTTCTTCTATCAGTCAGCTCCATAAATTCTTGCATTTTTTCCGGCTGCGAGGAACTGAGCAAAATTGAATAAGATCTTGTATCGTGACTTGCTCCTTAGCTTGTTCCTTTGAAGCAAGCTCTATAGATAGCCCGACTATAGCTGTTGCGACTTTGGATAAAGGAACAATAGTAATAAATTTTTTATTAGTCTATTTTACATACTGTATAAATCATTAATTTTTTTCAAATTTTCATCACTCGAAATATTTGTCCAACATGAACTGACATTTTTTGATTTGCACATAGCCGCAATCTTATCTCCAAGCGCAATTCTCGTTTTTTCTATATTCATTTCACTAACATTATATCCTGTAGGATTATTCCTCCACCCACAAAAATAGATTTTGTCCGCCTCCTCTACCATCCTTCTTTTGGACGCTACACTTACTACTTCTGAACAATTCGGTTTTCTCTGAAACTTTTTCGGAATTTTATTGTTTAATGCTTCAAATAAATCTATCGGTTTAAAAGTATGGTTTGGATCATATTTTATTTCTAAATATATAATAAGTTCTTTATAATCCTCTATATAAGTTTTTGCGCAATAGTTTTCATCAATTTCAATTTCAAAAACAATCGGATTCTTTCCCAAAGTTGATAAATACAATCTCATGGGTTTAATATCGGTTAAAAATATACAACTAAAGTCTTTCGAGTTATATGTAAATGGAAATATCGCTCTTTCCTCATTTTTTACTTTCATATCTTCATGTAATATTTTAAGTGCAGAAAATTCATACATCTTCAATCCCTCCTAAATTCTATTTCAACTTTCAATATCGCATGATCTGGTAATCCGGATATTTTTTTCTTAGACTCTGCTTGAATACCATTTTTATATCTAAGTGTATTCATAAAACTCCAATCATATTTAGCTTCAATGTCAACTTTACTATATTTATTTTTTAAATTAGTTACCAAATGATCAAGCTGCACTTTATCTTTATCCTCCGGCACTTCATCCGGCATAACATATGAATACTCTTCAGGATATGGGGGTGTACATAAGCTATATTTTTTCGCTGTTTTAGGTAGCGTTATGTTTTTTTCCGTTTCCCATCTCTGTCCCCAATATACATTAAAATCACCTATACAAATCACATCATGCTTTAACGAAGATAAATAGGTATCTAGTGCTTGAAACTGACGTTCAGAATAATTCAACTTATTAGAATAATTCAACCTATTATTTGATAGATCTTTCCTTATTCTCACTCCAATTATAGATAATTTTCGTCCACGGTATTTAACCTGTATTTCATAAAAATCCGGCGTAGAATTACATTTCAGAATTTCACTATTATTTATGCTGTCAGTTGTATAGTTAAAAGTATCATCAAATCCAAATGTGGATTTTTTCAATGCAATTAATATGCCATTTTTCTTTGTGGATGAGGAAATAAACCAATGATAATTATTCTTTTCTAAGACTTCAAAATAATAATCAATTCCTCTTGAAACTACAAATTCCGTCAAAACTATAATATCCGGCTGGTCTTTAATAATTTCCTCAATGACCCAGCTTTTAAGATTGTATCCATTATTGCTTGGAATGGTTGCAGCCATTCCTATATTCCATTCGTAAATTCTCATAAAAATCTCCATTCCGCGGTCAAGCCGCGGCACAAATAGTAATGAAAGTATTTTACATCTCAACTCTGTGATTTAAAATAGATAACAAGAAGCTATACTACAAAGCACGTGAGGAGAAGTTGTAAAAACTTTCTCTGTTTTAGACAGCATATTAATCAGTGTAAGTTCTGCCTTTTCAAACACAAATAAGTGGTATCACGAATCCGTACACTAAGAATTGTTAAAGCTCTTCGTTTTATTGTGTGGCAGTTCAGTCAATGGCTTCTTATCTTTTACGAAAGGAGTTACACTTTGAAAGTTACTTATCCAACTTGTTGTGGTGTCGATGTTCACAAATCTTTTCTCGTTGCCACAATCATCAAAACTACCGCCGGTATTGAACCTTCTTATCAAAAGAAGCGATTCTCTACCTTCAACAATTCTATTTTAGACTTTAAATCATGGCTTCTTGAAAATGAATGCCATGATGTCTGTATGGAATCTACAGGTAAATACTGGGTTCCTGTCTTTAATCTTCTCGAAGATCAAATCAATGTTACCATTGCTAATCCCAAATGGGTTAAAGCTGTTAAGGGTAATAAGGATGATACCAAAGATTCTAAATGGATTGGAGACTTATTTCGACTTGGACTTGTAAAAGGCAGTTATATTCCTTGTAAGTCAATTCGTATTCTTAGAGAATACACAAGATATCGCTACAAGCTTGTTTCTTGCCGTTCAAGTGAAAAGAATAGATATCAGAATGCTCTTACTGTTTGTAATATCGCATTAGATTCTGTTGTATCCGATATCTTTGGGAAGTCATCCTCATCCATTATCGATTATCTGCTTGAACAATCAGGTGCTACGATTAACCATGAAGAAATCGCTTCAAAACTTCTTAAGAGCCTCAAATCCAAAGAAGACGCTGTGATTGAATCTATCGAAAGATATCAGATGACTGATGCCCAGAAATATCGTATGCGCCTAATTCGCGCACATATGGATTATATCACAGCTGTAATCAATGATGTAGATAAACAGATTGAATCTTTGATTTCTTCCAATCCTGATTATGATAAAGCTATCCTGTTATTAACTACCATTCCGGGTGTCAAACGTGATAGTGCAATTACTATCATCTCCGAAATTAGTATTGATATGTCTCAGTTTTGTAATTCTAAACGCTTATGTTGTTGGGCAGGTCTTACCCCCGGCAACAATGAATCTGCCGGTAAGAAGAAATCTGTCCGTATTACACGTGCCGGTGTCTACCTCAAACCTGCATTAGTACAGTGTGCTCATGCAGCCGTGAAATCAGATAAGTCTCCTTACTACAAAAAGAAATATGAATCTCTTGTTAAACGCCGTGGCAAGAAAAGAGCTATTATTGCCATTGCCCGTATGATTCTTACAGCCATCTACTGGATGCTGTCTACCGGAGAGGTATGGAATCCAAGTGATCTTTACAAAATTGATATGCCTGCACCTTTAGTTGAAAAACAGAAGGCTAAGGCTATCAAGCAAGCCAAAAAACTTTTACAAAAGGAAGGCTTACTTCCTCCTGATAAACCTTCAGCTTCTTGATCAATCTACTAAATCTATATCCTTAAATAAGTTGCCTACTTAAGACAGCTTATTTAAGTGCGCGGGTTTATATCTTACCTCTACTTTCTTTCACACTAAGGCCTATCATAAAACCGAATCACCTTTAATAATACATTCCAATCGTGGCAGCCAGTATGTATCAAATGCTTGGCGTGAATCCACTAAAACTATGCAACGAAGCTATTCTCGTTGTGCCTATCCATATGATAATGCTTGCATTGAATCATTTCATTCATTGATTAAAAGAGAATTGCTAAACAGATTCAGTATTCAAGACTACAGCCACGCCTATAGTCTTGTGTTTGAATACATTGAAGCCTTTTATAACACGGTAAGGATTCATAGTCATTGTGATTATATGTCTCCTGACGAGTTTGAAAAGCTATATAATAAGGTACATGTTCTTCCGGCATCTTAGCCGGTAGAACCTCTCATCTTAATTTGTACTAAATCTTGACATAGGACCATAGAACGCCCTTTGAGACATGCTATGGGGCTTAATTGCCCTATAGCAACAAATTAGGTCATACTGTTACAAAAATGCTTTACCACAATAAATATATTATAATTGAATTTTTTCACACATCTCTTCAAAATCATCAATATTTACCGTTATATCAACACATCTATTATTAAATTTGTCCCTAAGATTAATATTTAACCCTGTACTATCTAAAGTTAATTTTATATTACCATGTGCAACAGCATTTCTTATTTTGGTAAGTATAAATTTTCTTGGTAACTCTACTTTATCATCACTCTTCACATTATTTGACTGATAATATTCATTACACCAATCAACTAAGTCTTTAGAGTTATATTGAAATTTAGATGAATCAATAAATTCTGTACTTAATGGTTCTAAATCATCATCTTCAGTCCTTATCATTATATCATATAATTTTAAGACTGAAAAAAGATTATTGAATGCTACTATATCATCCTCATCCTCTTTTAGCTCATCTATTCTTTTTTTACAATCAGACTCAAATTCTTTAGTTATTATACCAGTTTTTAAATGTGAATTATACTCAATTATGGTATCTACCACTATCCTTAAATGCACCATAAAATTCGAAAACTCTGATTCAAAATCAAATAATAATTTTAAAAACCAACCTATAGCCACTGCATTAAGTATTTTCCCTTCTACTTTAAACGATTTTATTAATTTTAAAATATTATCTTCTACTTTTTCTGATTTTATAATAAAATTACTATCCTTATCAAGAAAATCAAATATTGTTATATAAGAATCTTGATGTTTTACATATTCAATCATTGGATGTTGCTTTTTACTTAAGTCATACTTAATATCTGCATCAAATTTATATTTTATTTCATAAAAAAATAAATCCTCTGAAGAATTCCTATTACTATCAAAATTACACAAAAAACTATGCTTATATGGAATGCCATATATAGCTTGGTTTGAATAAAATATTTCTACAAATTTATGAATTATTCTTTCAAATGCAATGCCACAATATCTTTTAATTCCTTTATCTTTATTATATATACCATAATAATACATATACCCTATTTCATTTTGTTCAAAGCAACCATACTGCATATGTGCAAAAGAATTTCTTAATATACTAACTTGGTTAAAAAATTTGGCAACAATAGGTTCAGCAATAATAGAATCATCAGATTCAGTATTTTTATTATCCAAATTTGCAAAGATTGCTATTGGGTTATCTTTAAAATTATCGTCGCTAAAATTTATATTTTCAAAAATAGTATTTTTAGGACTTTCATCTATTACTTTTCTTATAAGTTTGTAATATTCCGAAATATCAAACTCAAAAATAGCATTTGCAAAGTCTATATATTGAAAATTTTTTTTAAAATACTCTTTTTCCAATTTTTCCTTATTAAACATCATAACAGTTGAATCTAAAAAAACTCTAAACCTAAATAAATTTCCTATATCCAAACTTTGTAACTTATCAAAAATAGCACTACTATCAAAACAACCCCTATAACAATTTTGAAAAAAACAAATCATATCCCAATTATTTTGAATATATCCAGTCATATCAACCTCACTTATATACTGACTACTATATGTACGTATTTAATTTCTTATACTATATTTACATTTTCTTCAACAAGCACACCCCTTCCGCATGCTTCGTATGACAAAAGCAATCAAACACCATCCCCTTTTCAAATCTGTACCTTTGCTTATTAAAAACCTCCAAATCCCTTGCCAGTGTCTCGGGGTTGCAGGACACATATACCACTTTCTTCGGTTTCAGCCTGCCTACCGCGGCTATGAACTCCTCTGTGGATCCGGTTCTTGGTGGATCCAGGATTACAACATCTATCTTTTCATTAGCTGCTGCCAAATCGTTTATAAATGCGGTTGCATCGGCATTATAAAATTTCACATTCTTTATATTGTTTATCTTGGCATTCGTGATGGCATCTTTGTGGGCATCCTTATTTAGCTCCACAGATATTACTTCCTTTACGGACTTTGACGCAATCAGTCCGATAGTTCCAATTCCGGAATAGGCATCAAGCAGTATCTCATCCCCTTGCAAACCTGCATACTCTATTGCCTGAGAGTAAAGCTTTTCGGTTTGATCTCTGTTTACCTGATAGAATGACTTCGGTGAGATTTTAAATGTAAGTCCACAGAGTTCATCTGTGATATAGCCCTTGCCATACATCACTATCTCCCTGTCACCAAGTACCATGCTTGTGTTTTTGTTATTTATATTCTGCACTATTGTAGTTATCTCGGGATGTTCTCCTCTCAGTACCTTTATAAAGGCATTCTTATTTGGGAATATTACATTTGAGGTCACCAAAACCACTATGATCTGACCGCTTTTCTTTCCTACACGTATCAGTACATGGCGCAAGAAGCCGAAGCCGCTGTCCTCATCATATGCCTTTATTTTAAATGAAACACACATCTTTTTGATGGTCTGTATGATACTTCCCGCCTTCTCATCTTCAATCAAACAGTTTTTTGTATCCACCACTCTATGTGAGTTCTTTTCGTAAGTGCCTGCAATGATTTTCTTGTTTTCAAAGCCGAAAACCGCACTTACTTTGTTCCTATAATGATAGGGATTGCTCATGGAGACAATCCCGTCAAATTTGCCGTATTTTTTTATCAATGAATTTGCTGTGTCAAGTTTCTCCTTGACATGCTTATTGTATGAACTGTTTATATAATCGCAGCCGCCACATTTTTTGGCGACTGCACATTTTAGCTCTTTTGAAGCTTTTATATTTCTTTTGTTAATTCCTTCAGCCATGCTTTCTCTTCTTCACTAAGTCCATAGGATATGGAATCATAGACCTGCTTTTGATATTTATTATAAAACTCTATATCTTTCTTTGTCATTACATCTACCAATAGCGGTTCACTGTCTATAGGCGCCATGGTGAGGCTTTCAAATCCGAGGAAACCTTCCTGCTTTTCAATAACATTCATCAAAATTTCCATTCTGATACCATGCTTACCGCTTATATATACTCCCGGCTCATCACTCATTATCATACCCGGCTCGAATTCAAGATTTCTGAATACATCTTTGTTTATCTTGTTTCTGATAGATGTAGGTGCTTCATGGACCGTATTTACAAATCCTACACCATGTCCGGTACCGTGATTATAATCCAGTCCATGCTCCCAAAGTGCCTCTCTTGCCTTTATATCAAGGCAAACGCCTATTGCTCCTCTCTTAAATGTAGTATTTAAAAGTCTGAGCATACCGATGGTTACCAAGGTATAATGAAGCTTCTCTTCATAGGTATTTTCTCCAAGAGAAATTGTTCTGGTTACATCTGTGGTACCGTCCTTATATGTAGCACCTGAATCAAACAGGTATAATCCTTTAGCTTCCAGCCCCTTTGCGGTCTCATACTCCGCTTCATAGTGAACTATTGCACCGTTTTCGGCATAACCTGATATAGTCGGGAAGCTTAAATCAAGGAAAAGATCATCCTCTCTTCTTAAATTGTCAAGATAATCTGATGCTGTCTTTTCTGTAAGCTTGGCACCCCTTTTTACCTGCTGCTTTATCCAGTACATATACTTAGCCATATATACACCGTCTCTGATATGAGATTTTTTCATATTTGAAACCTCAACATCATTTTTGATGTTTTTCAGATAGGTTACAGGGCTTAATACACTGTAAAGTTTGTTTGCATTTTCTTTTTTACTTATTGAGATAAAAGTCTTATAGCTGACATCCGCCTCATCAAACATTATCTGCTTGTTTTTAATGCCTGCCACAGTTTCATCAAAACTCTCATATGGCTTTATATCTATTCCGTTCTCATCCAGATATGTTCTTACCTCATCACTGAGCGCCTCATCCTGAATAAATAATGTAGCCTTGTCACTCTCAAGTATAAAATAAGACAGGAAAAGCGGATTGCATTTTATATCAAAGGCTCTAAGATTAGTTAGCCATGCAATATCGGATAATGAAGATACTATCAAAAGATCTCTACCCTTCATCCTTTCTCTTACTTCACTAATCTTTTTTGCCGCCGACTTTCCTGCATACTTCTCATCTAATATAAATACCTTTGTGTGAGGTCTTTGCGGTCTGTCAGTCCAAACCTCATCAGTGATTTCTTTGCCGATTACAAGCTTTACACCTTTTTTTACAACTTTGCCTGCAATTACTTTTCCTTCCGAGAAGCTTAGAAGTGAACCGTTAAATCCGAGTACTTCATCTTTTTTCATCTTTTCTTCCAAGAGTTCATCAAGATTAGGTACTCCGGACTCTCCCATTTTCATAAGAGTTATTCCGCTGTCTTTGAGCTCACTTTCTGCCTGTAAAAAGTATCTTCCGTCTGTCCAAAGATAAGCTTCTTCCTTCATTACAAGGAGTGTACCCGCACTTCCTGTAAAACCGCTTAAAAATCTCCTGCATTTGTCATATTCTGTAGGATATTCACTTTGATGTGCATCAGAAGAAGGGGATATCCATGCGTCTATCCCCTCTCTTTGCATTACTTTTCTTAAATCAACAATTGTCTGTTTCATAATGCTCCTTTATATTAAATATTTATAAAGCCAAATTTTACCAATGCATTAAAAACTCCGTCATCGGCTATATTGTCGGTGACATAGTCCGCATATTGCTTTAGTTCCTCTATTGAATTGCCCATGGCTATACCAAGTCCCGATTCCTCCAAGATTTCCTTATCATTCATTGAATCCCCGAATGAAACCGTATCTTTTAAATCGACACCGAAGTAATTACATAGGCGTTTTAGTCCTTCCGCCTTGCTTGCAACCTTTTCTACAACATCAGCTCCGAACATTCCTGCAAAGAGCGGCAGTTTCAAAGTTGGAAATTTCTTTTCTATATCCTTTGCACCTTCAACCGGTCCTATATAAGTCAATGTTCTTATGGGCAGGTCAAATAATTCTTCAGCCGGATAAAACTTTCTAAAATGCTGTCCCCATCTCTTAATATCATATGCATCAATTATATGCGGATTAAAAAAATAATCCTTATCTTCAAGGGTAAGTCCAATAGAGCATTCCTTGCCTTCTACATATTTTGCCAGACCTCTTAAAACATCCTTATCAAAAAAATGTTCAAAGATTTTTTCTTCTCCCACCTTTACTAAGGTACCGTTAAGACCGATCACAGCATCAGGCTTTACTATATCAACGAATTGCTTACTGTCGCTGTTTTCAGGATTTCTACCTGTAGCAAGGACTATGATATGCCCCTGCTCTCTTAGCTTTTCTATAGCCAAAAGAGCTGAAGGGGTTATCTTATAATCTTCATGATTAAGCAATGTCATATCAATATCAAAACTGAAAATCTTTTTATTTTGCATTATCCAACCTTAATTTACTCAAATGCCAAATATCTCTTACATATTCTTCAATGGTTCTGTCGGATGAGAATTTACCTACATTTGCAGTCTGTGTAAGTGCCATCTTTGCCCATCTCTTCCTATCTCTGTAAGCCTTATCAACTTCTTCATGAGCCTTGGCATAACTTCTGAAATCCTTCAATATGAAATATGTATCGGCTCTGTCATGACCGCTATTCTTTAAGAGTGAATCATAGATTTCTCTAAACTCCTCAGTGTTGTTTGGAGAATAGAATCCGTTTACAAGCTGCATAAGTACAGTTCTGATCTCACTGTCACTGTTAAAAATAACCATCGGATCATATTCATGATTCTTCTCATATGCAATAACTTCATCTGAAGAAAGTCCGAAGATAAATGCATTCTCCTGACCAACTTCTTCAACTATCTCGACATTTGCACCGTCCATAGTTCCTATAGTAGGTGCACCGTTAAGCATAAACTTCATATTTCCGGTACCTGAAGCCTCTTTACTTGCAGTAGAAATCTGTTCACTGACATCAGCTGCGGCAAAGATTATCTCGGCATTTGATACCTTGTAATCCTCTATGAATACAACCTTTATCTTATTATTGATACTCTTGTCATTATTGATAACATCAGCAACGGAGTTTATAAGCTTAATTGTCTGCTTTGCTCGTCTGTATCCTGCAGCCGCCTTGGCACCGAATATAAATGTTCTCGGATACATATCGAAGTTATCATCATTTTTAAGCTTATTATAAAGATACATTACATGTAAAATATTTAAAAGCTGACGCTTATACTCATGCAATCTCTTTACCTGTACATCAAAGATAGAATCGGGGTCTACATCTACACCGTTATGTTCCTTAATATACTTCACAAGCCTTAATTTATTTTGATACTTTATCTCCATGAACTCAGCCAGAGCTGTTTCATCATCCAAATAATCCTTAAGACCTGCCAAAAGCGGTAAATCAGTAATAAACTTATCGCTTCCAAGCTTCTTTGTAATCCAATCTGTTAAGAGAGGATTTGCATGAACAAGGAATCTTCTTTGAGTAATACCGTTAGTCTTATTGTTAAACTTATCAGGCATCATCTCGTAGAAGTCTTTAAGCTCCTGATTTTTTAAGATTTCTGTATGAAGTCTTGCAACACCGTTTACGGAAAATCCTGCTACAATAGCCATATAAGCCATTCTTACCTGGCCGTTGTAAAGTATTGCCATGTTCTTTTCTTTTTCTGCAAAGTTGTGCGGATATCTTGCTCTTATCTGCTCTACAAATCTTCTGTTTATCTCATCTACTATTTGATAAACTCTTGGAAGCAGTGATTTAAACAAGTCTATAGGCCACTTTTCAAGCGCCTCCGCCATTATTGTATGGTTTGTATATGCCATACACTCTGTAGTAATCTTCCATGCCTCATCCCAGCTTAATCCTTCCTCATCCAAAAGAAGTCTCATAAGCTCAGGTATTGCTACTGTAGGATGAGTATCATTTAACTGGAATACCACTTTCTTTGGCAAATCATGTATATCGCTGTGATTTTCTTTAAACTTGTCAAGCGCTCTTTGAAGGCTGGCTGAGATAAAGAAATACTGTTGCTTTAATCTAAGTTCCTTACCCGCATAGTGATTATCGTTCGGATAAAGTACCTCTACCAATGTCTTTGCAAGATTCTCCTGCTCAAGCGCCTTTTGATAATCTCCCTTATCAAACTGCTCAAGGCTGAAGTTTGTAATAGCCTCGGCATCCCAGATACGAAGTGTGTTTACCATTCCGTTCTCATATCCCAGTACAGGCATATCATAAGGAATAGCTCTTACAGAACCGTAGTTCTCCTGTATAAACTTCTCCTTACCGTCTACATTTTCAACTCTTACATTTCCACCGAATTTTACAATATAAGAATATTCACTTCTCTTTATTTCAAAAGGATATCCGTTTTTGATCCAGTTATCCGGAACTTCCTTTTGATATCCGTTTTCTATTTTTTGCTTAAACATACCGTAGCGGTATCTAATGCCGCAACCGTATGCAGGATAATTAAGAGTTGCAAGAGAATCAAGGAAGCATGCGGCAAGTCTTCCAAGACCGCCGTTTCCAAGAGCAGGGTCACTCTCCTGATCCTCTATATCCGTCAAATCAAAACCAAGCTCATTTAAAACTTGTGCAACTTCTTTTCTTGCACCGAGATTTATTATATTGTTGCCGAGGGCCCTACCTATCAAAAACTCCATTGACAGATAGTATAGAATTTTTGCATCCTGAGCGTCATAAGCCTTATGTGTAGCTATCCACTCATCTATAATGGTATCTTTTATGGCGTAGGAAAGAGCATAGAAAACCTGCTCTTTACTCGCCTCATCTATAGTTTTTCTGTATAATACCTTTACATTATCCTCTATAGCTTTTTTTAATTCCTTAGCGTTCATCATCGTAAGTATATCTAACCTTTCTTACTCACTCCAAGGGATGTATTTTCTCCGTTCAAGTTCCAATCCTTAGTGTATCCCTCTACATTGTTATATACTATCTCATCTGCCAATGTGTCGTTCTTGATTACTGCTTCATTTTTCTTTATTATTTCAGCAATTCTCTCATTTCCTGTCTGTGAAAGCACGATATGATCAACCACCTCAAATCCCGCTTCCTTTCTCATAGTCTGAATTTTTGAAATAAGCTCTCTTACAAAACCTTCTTCAATAAGTGCTTCATCAAGTCTTATATCAAGTACAACTGTAGTCTTATTGTCGGCTTCTGTTACAAAGTCATCATTCTTTGCAGTTTCGATAAGCAAATCTTCTCTTCCAAGGCTGACCTTTTCACCGTCAAAGTCAAAGTCTAAACTTCCGTTTTCATTTAAAGACTTCATAGCCGCATGTCCGTCAAGTGAAGCAAGTGCCTCTTTTATCTTTCCTAAGAGCTTACCGTACTTAGGACCTACTGTCTTTAACTGTGGCTTAAATGAGTAGCTTACAAATTCTTCTACATCATCCTTAAACTCTACAGCCTTGACATTTAACTCATCCTCTATAATCTCTACATAGAACGGATCAAGTACAGTCTCAGCCTTAACATACATATTTCCGATAGGCTGACGGTTCTTTATATTAGCCGAGTTTCTTGCAGCTCTACCAAGTACTACTATGTCAAGTACCTCGTCCATGCTTACCTCAAGATCCTTGTCAATAAAATCTTCATTGACAGTCGGGAAGTCTGTTAAGTGGATACTTTCAGGAGCATTCTTATCTACGCTTCTTACAAGATTTTGATAGATTTCTTCTGTCATAAAAGGTATCATCGGTGCAGCTATCTTTGAAAGAGTTATAAGAGCTGTATACAAAGTCATATAAGCATTTACCTTATCCTGCTCCATTCCCTTTGCCCAGAATCTCTCTCTACATCTTCTTACATACCAGTTACTCATATCATCTGTGAAGCTTTGAAGTGCTCTTGCAGTCTCTGTTATCTTGTAGTTATTTAAATAGTCGTCAACTGTCTTCACCAATGTGTTAAGTTTTGATAAAAGCCACTTGTCCATTACGCTAAGCTTTTCGTACTCCAAGTTGTACTTTGTAGGGTCAAAGCTGTCGATATCTGCATAAAGCACATAGAATGCATAAGTATTCCAAAGTGTACCGAGGAATTTTCTCTGTCCTTCCTCAACGGCCTTGTCATGGAATCTGTTTGGAAGCCATGGTGCCGAATTCACATAGAAATACCATCTGATAGCATCTGCACCGAACTTATTGAGTGCATCCATAGGATCTACGGCATTTCCCTTTGACTTACTCATCTTTTGACCGTCTTCATCCTGCACATGTCCCATTACAATAACATTCTTGTATGGTGCCTTGTTAAATATAAGTGTAGATATTGCAAGAAGTGAATAGAACCAACCTCTTGTCTGGTCTACCGCCTCTGAAATAAAGTCGGCCGGGAACTGTGCCTCAAACTTCTCATGATTTTCAAAAGGATAATGATGCTGTGCAAAAGGCATAGATCCTGAATCAAACCAAGCATCAAGTACTTCAGGAGTTCTTTTCATCTCCTTACCGCACTCCGGACAGGTGATTGTCACAGCGTCAATATAAGGTCTGTGAAGTTCTATATTGTCAGGACAATTCTTTGACATAGACTTTAACTCTTCAATACTTCCGATACTGTGCATATGTCCACATTCACAAATCCATACGTTAAGAGGTGTACCCCAATATCTGTTTCTTGATACTGCCCAGTCCTGAATATTCTCAAGCCAATCACCGAAACGTCCCTTACCTATACTTTCAGGTATCCAGTTGATTGTATTATTATTTCTTATTATGTCTTCTTTAACCGCTGTCATCTTTATGTACCAAGATTCTCTTGCATAGTAGATAAGCGGTGTATTACATCTCCAGCAATGTGGATAGCTGTGCTCAAATACAGGTGCATCAAAGAGTTTTCCGTTCTCTTCAAGATCTTTTAATACAAGCTTGTCGGCATCCTTTACGAATACGCCTTCCCACTTTGTTTCCTTTGTAAGATTACCCTGTGCATCTACAAGCTGAACAAAAGGAAGATCATAGTTTCTACCTATTCTTGAGTCATCCTCACCAAATGCCGGTGCTATATGTACAATTCCTGTACCGTCTGTAAGAGTAACATAGCTGTCACATACTACAAACCATGCCTTACTCTTTACATTAAGTCCACCCCAAAGAGGCTCATACTCAATACCTTCAAGTTCCTTACCCTTATAAGTTTCAAGTACAGTATAGTCCTCTTTTAAAACAGTTTCAACCAATGCGCTTGCAAGAATATAGGTGTAATCGCCATGTTTTACCTTAACGTAGTCTTCTTCCGGATTTACACAGAGCGCCACATTACTTGGTAATGTCCAAGGTGTTGTTGTCCATGCAAGGAAGTATACATCCTCATCCTTTTTCTTAAATCTGACTATTGCCGATCTTTCTTTTACATCCTTATAGCCTTGTGCTACCTCATGGCTGGAAAGCGGTGTTCCACACCTTGGACAGTACGGAACTACTTTAAATCCCTTATAAAGGAGTCCCTTATCCCAAATCTGCTTTAGCGCCCACCACTCAGACTCTATATATGAGTCATGATATGTAACATATGGATCATTCATATCAGCCCAGAAACCTATAACATCTGAGAATTCCTCCCACATGCCCTTATATTTCCAAACCGACTCTTTACATTTCTCTATAAAAGGTGCAACACCGTAGTTTTCTATCTGCTCTTTTCCGTTAATTCCAAGTTCTTTTTCAACTTCTATCTCTACCGGAAGTCCGTGGGTATCCCAACCTGCTTTTCTTGGAACCTTATAGCCCTTCATAGTTCTATATCTTGGAATCATATCCTTGATAACTCTGGTTAAGGCATGTCCTATATGCGGCTTTCCGTTTGCTGTTGGCGGTCCGTCATAGAACATATATGTAGGAGCATCTTTTCTGTCTTCAATACTCTTCTCAAAAATATGGTTTTCACGCCAAAACTTTTCAACTTCTCTTTCTCTCTCTACAAATTTAAGGTCTGTAGGCACTTTCTTATACATAAAAATCCTTTCTTTGTAAGATGATTATATAAAAAAAGCCTGCCCTGTAACAGGACAAGCCAAAACTTATATACCACCTTTACAACATACTATCATATGTGTTCCTATAACGGGGAAACCGGCATATCCTACTCTTAATTCAGATTGCAACTCGGGAGTGATTTTCATCCATCGCTCCGTATCGGTCTTACACCGTCACCGACTCGCTGAAACTTCTGCCAAGGATTACTCTCTCCGTCTTTGTTTTTATTTTATAACCGGTTAATATTATAATCATTTGCAGATATTATGTCAATGGCACAAAGGCTTAAATACCCCTAATATATAAGCCATATATGATAAAGTCCCATTATACCACAAATAAAAATGTCCCACTTATGGTAGAATACTATTTTGTATATTCTAACACTAGGAGGGACTGACTTATCAGAAAGGTTATTTTATCAATGGATGAA
>NZ_BTHK01000024.1:0-28496 GCF_033242365.1 Lachnoanaerobaculum sanguinis | reverse complement strand
CCAAAAATAGACAGTATTATAGAAAAGTAAAATATCCTGACAAAGTTACAAAGCCGAAATGCCTTGTATTTGTCAGGATATTTCTATTTTGTTCTGCGGGAAGTAAAATTACTTATTTCCCGACAGTCCCTTTTCCTTTTTTCAGTATCTCCACTTAAGTAATCCGTACTTGGATATATATGAGTTGTGGTATCTGCTGTCTGTTGTAACATCTTCTCCGAACCATTCAGGCGGGATAAAATTATCGGCTTCTTCAACCGAGTTAAACTCCACCTCTACAAGTTTGAGGCTGTCAAGGTCACCTTTAAATATATCAAGCTCCGCTATGAGATTGTCTTTTAGCGGAATTTTATATCTGCTTTTTGAGATAATTATACCGTCACATTTTTTAATCAGATGATTAAAAGATTCTTCATCGAGCGGAAGATTATATTCGCTGCGTGAAAGCAATCCGCTTCCTTTATAAGTAAGAACATAATCATCATTTTCTTTTCTTATCCTGACTACGGGATTTGTATTTAAATATCCTTGAGTCATATCTACCATATCATAGTTATCAAGATTATCTGGCATTTCTTTTACAAGAAATTTTCTTTCTATTTCTATATTTTCCATAGTACTCCTTCGTATTATAAGTTGATTCTGCTTAAATTATAAGCCTGTTCCGGTTCAAAATCAGTATACATAATTTTTTGTATTAATTAAAGAAAATATTTGAATATAAATGACATAGAAACATTGTAGACTTAAACCATATTTGTTATAATATTCGTGCCTTTAATATATAAAGTGCAGGAAATATTTTTGGAGGAATTATGAATAATACATTTTTGATTGTTGCAATTGTAGTGGTAGTTTGGGCGGTACTCTTTGTTATTATGATGAGCTTTAATAAAAAGAGACAGGCAAAGGCTAATGAATTTAATAATGAGAATAGAGACAGAGCCATTGTACATCTGTATGGAAAAGATTTAAAGATTGACGGAAATGATATTTCACATTTTGATACAACTACCGGTGAGAGTCTGGAAAAGGTTGTAGCGCTTGATGCCGGTAAACATAGCTTTGAGGGTGTTTTTGAAACTACAGCAGTAGGTGCTGCAGGAAAAAATATAAATATAAAGACAGAGAACTTGCATTTTGAAGTGGATTTGCAGAGCGGACATATTTACTCGGCAGGTATATATGATTATTCACCTGAGGATAGAGAGCGCTATGTAAAGGAATATGGCAGCAGGGTGGAGGATATTCTTGTGATGCCTTTAAGTCTTTACAAGGAGAGTGATTACGCAAGAGGCTGCCTGGTAGTAACATGCGATAAGTAATTTTAATTCTAAAACTTTTTAATGACTGTTGTATGAGATTTATCTTTATGATATAATGGCTAATTAGATATGCCTCTTTAGGCATTTATGAAACAAGGAGAAACTTTAATGAGCGTAGAAGTACAAAAATTAGAAAAAAATATGGCAAAGCTTACAGTCACAGTAGAAGCTAAAGAATTTGATAAGGCTATAGCTGATTCCTTTAAGAGAAATAAAAATAAATTCAATGTTCCGGGATTTAGAAAAGGACATGTTACACAGGAAGTTTTTGAGAAGATGTACGGTTCTGAGAATTTGATTCCTGATGCTATAGACTTTATGCTTGACGCAACATATCCAAGCGCAGTAAGAGACAGTGAGCTTGAGATCGTTTCAAGACCACAGATAGAGATTAAGAATGCTAAAAAAGGCGAAGATTTCGTATACGAGGCATTGGTTGCAGTTAAGCCTGCAGTAACTCTCGGTGAGTACAAGGGCATCGAAGTAAAGAAGGCTGACGAAGTTGTTAATGACGATGATATAGCAAGTGCATTAAAGAGCGAGCAGGAGAAGAACGCAAGACTTATCACTGTTGAGGGAAGAGCTGTAGAAAGCGGAGACAATATTTCACTTGATTTCGAAGGAAGTATTGACGGAGTTCCTTTTGACGGCGGTAAGGGTGAGGATTATCCTCTTGTTATCGGTTCAGGTGCATTTATTCCGGGATTCGAGGATCAGATTATCGGACATAATGTTGGAGAGGCTTTTGATGTAAACATCACTTTCCCTGAGAACTATCAGATGAAGGACCTTGCAGGTAAGGCTGCAGTATTTGCTTGTACCGTAAAGGAAATAAAGAAGAAAGAGCTTCCTGAGCTTGATGATGATTTTGCAAGCGAGATCAGCGAGTTTGATACAATGGCTGAGTACAAGGAAGATTTAAAGAAGCAGCTTTCAGAGGCTAAGGCAAAGAGAGCGGCTACAGAGAATGAGAATGCTGTTGTGGACAAGTTGATTGAGACTTCCACTATGGACATTCCTGAGCCTATGGTTGAGGCACAGGTTGAAGGACTTGTGGCAGACTATGGCAGAAGAATGGAGAGTCAGGGTATTACACTTGATCAGTACCTTCAGATTACAGGTATGACAAAGGCTGATTTAAACAATCAGTTTAAGCCGCAGGCATTAAAGCAGATCAAGACAAGACTTGTACTTGAGGAAGTTGCAAAGGCTGAGAAGATTACCGTAAGCGAGGCCGAGATAGATGTAGAGCTTCAGAAGATAGCAGATTCTTATAAGATGGACTTGGAAAAGATTAAAGGATTCTTTGGCGAGAATGAGAGAAAGCAGATGACTGATGATCTTGCAGTTCAAAAAGCTATTGACTTTTTAGTAGAAAATGCTAAATTAGTATAAACCAATTTAAAAATAAGTCAGCCATAAGGCTGGCTTATTGGAGTATTAAAGGATTTTAAAAAATCTTAAAGAATAGGAGAGTTATGAGTTTAGTACCTACAGTCATTGAGTCTACAAGCAGAGGCGAGAGAGCTTTTGATATATACTCAAGACTTTTAAAGGATAGAATAATTTTCTTGGGAGAAGAGGTAAATGATGTTACTGCAAGTCTTGTAGTCGCACAGATTCTTTTCCTTGAATCGGAGGATCCTACAAAGGATATCAATCTTTATATAAACAGCCCGGGCGGAAGTGTTGTGGCAGGTATGGCTATATATGATACAATGCAATATGTAAAATGTGATGTATCAACCATATGTATGGGTATGGCTGCAAGCATGGGCGCATTCCTTTTGGCAGGCGGTACAAAGGGTAAAAGATATGCTCTTCCAAATGCCGAGATAATGATTCACCAGCCTTCAGGTGGCGCACAGGGTCAGGCCAGCGATATAAAGATTGTTGCAGAACAAATATTAAAGACAAAACAGAAATTAAATAAAATATTGGCGGAGAATACAAATCAGCCGATAGAAGTCATAGAAAGAGATACTGAAAGAGACAATTATATGTCTGCCGAGGAAGCTCTTTCTTATGGAATCATAGATAAGGTTATAGAACACCACTAAGGAGGTATCATGGCCAATAAGGACAAAATATGTTGCTCATTTTGTGGAAAAACATCCGATCAGGTTAGACGACTTCTTTCAGGTCCGAACGGAGTATATATTTGTGATGAATGTATAGAATTATGTTCAGAGATACTTGAAGAGGAGCTTGACGGAGTATCTGACTACTATGACGCTTCAAATGAAATAAATCTTTTAAAACCTAAGGAAATCAAGAATTTCCTTGATGATTATGTAATCGGACAGGATGATGCCAAGAAGGTATTGTCTGTAGCGGTATACAATCATTATAAGAGAATTAAATCAAAGAAAAGCTCAGAAGTTGAGATTCAAAAGAGTAATATACTTATGCTTGGACCTACAGGTTCGGGTAAAACATATTTGGCACAGACTCTTGCAAAGATTTTAAATGTACCTTTTGCTATAGCAGACGCTACTACACTTACAGAGGCGGGATATGTCGGAGAAGATGTTGAGAATATTCTTCTTAAACTTATTCAGGCGGCTGACGGTGATGTCAAGAGAGCTGAATATGGAATTATTTATATAGACGAGATAGATAAAATAACAAAGAAGTCTGAGAATGTATCTATCACCAGAGATGTGTCGGGTGAGGGTGTACAGCAGGCTTTACTGAAAATACTGGAAGGCAGTGTGGCTTCGGTACCGCCACAGGGCGGAAGAAAGCATCCTCAACAGGAACTTATCCAGATAGATACTACAAATATACTGTTCATATGCGGCGGTGCATTTGACGGACTTGAAAAAATAGTTGAGAACAGACTTTCAAAGGGCAGCATAGGATTTAATTCAGATGTTGTGGAAAAGGGCTCAAAGTCTATAGATGAGCTTTTCAAGATGGTACTTCCGGGAGATTTGACCAAGTTCGGTCTTATACCTGAGTTTATAGGCCGTGTACCTGTAACAGTATCACTTGATATGCTTGATAAAGATGCGCTTGTACAGATAATGACAAAGCCTAAGAACGCTATTACTAAGCAGTATCAAAAGCTTTTTGAGCTTGATGACGTTAAGCTTGAGTTTGATCAATCTGCGGTTGAAGAAGTGGCCAACCTTGCGCTTGAGAGAAAAATCGGTGCCAGAGGTTTAAGATCTATACTCGAGGGTGTGATGACGGATATGATGTATGAAATACCTTCAGATCCGAATATAGGTATTTGTACTATTACAAAAGAGACGATTGACGGTGGAGAACCTGATATTGTGTACAGAGATAAATCTGTAAGATCAAAAAAGAGAAAAGAAACAGACGAAAACAGCGAAATTGCTTAAATTTAATTTTACCCTCGGATATCAGCCGGGGGTATTATATTAGGGAGTAAATGAATAAATTAAAAACAATATTGATAAGGAATCAAATCATCTTTCCGGGAGAGGTGATAGGGTTTTCATCCGCAGACAGCAATATAATAAAGGCACAGCTGGATGCTTATGAGAATGATGAAGAACTTTTTATTTTAAGATACAAAGCGGACAATGAAGAAGAGAGAAAAGACAGTGCATATACTGAGACCAACGGTGTAATTGCAAAGGTTGAGAGTGTAAAAAACAAAGATAACGGTGTAATAGAGGTTGTAGTAAGAGCCTTAAGACGCGGTAAGTTGATTTCTCTGAATAATTATGCCGAAAATGAATATGAGGCGGAAGTAGAAGAGTATATACAGTCGGATGAAGGCTTTGACAAAATGTTAAACAGTCTGCAGCTGACTATGAGAGGCTATAGCGATGTAAATGAGAGATTTAAAAAACATATCTTAAACGAATTGCTTGCTATCGATAATCTGCCTGAGCTTTTGGACAGATTAAGACTTGCTCTAAACCTTGATTATGAGAAGAAAAAGATTATAAATGCCGCGAAGACACCGGTTGAAGAGTCTATGCTGCTTATGGAGATTATGAGCGAGGCCATAGACAGAAAAGAGATTGCTGAAAAAATAAAATCGGAAGTAGATAAGGACATTTCAAAGAATCAAAGAGATTATATTCTCAGAGAACATTTGAAGGTTATACAAAATGAAATGGCAAAAAACAGCGGCTATGAGACTGTTTCCGACGAGTACGAAGAGAAACTTAAAAACTTGGCGCTTGCTGATGAATATAAAGAGAAGATAAAAAAAGATATTTTCAGACTTAATACAGCCGGCAGTAACGGTGCAGAGGGAAATGTAATCAGGACATATCTGGACACTGTTTTTGAAATGCCTTTCGGTGTATACAGTGAAGATTTCAATGATATAATTCGAGCAAAAAAGATTTTGGATGAGGACCATTACGGACTTGAAAAAGTAAAGGACAGAATTCTTGAATATCTCTCTGTAAGAATATTAAACCCGACAGGAAATTCACCTATACTCTGTCTTGTAGGACCTCCGGGAACAGGTAAGACCTCGATTGCAAAGAGCGTTGCAAAGGCGCTTGGAAGAAAGTATGTAAGAATAAGTCTTGGCGGAGTGGGAGACGAGGCTGAAATCAGAGGACATAGAAGAACCTATGTAGGTGCTATGCCGGGAAGAATTGTGGAAGCTATAAAGCATGCCAAAGTTGCAAATCCTCTGCTTTTGCTGGATGAGATAGACAAAAGCTCAAAAGATTATAAGGGTGATGTTTCAGCCGCACTTTTGGAGGTGCTTGACGGGGAACAAAATAAGACCTTTAGAGACAGGTATCTTGAAATACCTCTTGATTTGTCTAAGGTTTTATTTATAGCTACGGCAAATACTCTGGATACCATTCCAAGACCGCTTCTTGACAGAATGGATATAATTGAAATCAGCTCATATACTGAAAATGAAAAATATCATATTGCAAAGAACTACCTTGTTCCGAAGGAAGTGGAAGCAAACGGCATGAAGGATAAGGGAATTCATTTCAGTGATAAGGCTATAAAGAAGATAATCCACAACTATACAAGAGAGGCCGGAGTCAGAAATCTTTCAAGAAGGATCGGGGATATCTGCAGAAAATGTGCCAGAGAATCACTTGAGGGTAAAAAGAGTTTTAAAATCACAGAGAAAAACATCGGAAAATACCTCGGAAAAGAAAAGGTAAGACATGATGAGGTTGAAAAAGAGCCACAGGTCGGAATGGTTACAGGCCTTGCATGGACAAGTGTAGGTGGAGATACCCTTAGCATTGAAGTAAATATAATGCCGGGAAAAGGAGTGCTTACACTTACCGGAAATATGGGCGATGTAATGAAGGAGAGTGCCGGAATTTCAAAGAGTCTTGTAAGAAGCATGGCAAAGGAATATGATATAGAAGAAGGATTCTTTGAAAAGAACGACATACATTTGCATATACCGGAGGGGGCAGTACCGAAGGACGGTCCAAGTGCCGGAGTGACAATGACCACAGCAATCATTTCCGCTATCACAGGAAAAAGAGTGAGGGCCGATGTGGCAATGACAGGAGAGATAACGCTAAGAGGCAAGGTGCTTCCTATAGGCGGTTTAAAAGAAAAGCTCTTGGCTGCCAAGCTTGCGGGAGTAAAGACGGTATGCGTTCCAAAGGAAAATGAAGTGGATGTATCCGAATTGTCGGCAGAAATTACAGGCGGTTTGGAAATCGTATATGTCAAGGATATAAAAGAAGTCCTAAATGTAGCGCTGGCAGATTAAAATTTTGACGTAATATAAAAGAATATAAAAGAGGTACTTATGATAATAAAAAAAGCGGAGCTGGAGACTGTATGCGGTATTACCAGTACATTTCCTGAAAATACAGATCCGGAAATAGTCTTTGCAGGTAAGTCAAATGTGGGAAAATCATCATTGATAAATTCTCTCATGAACAGGAAATCTTTGGCAAGGACATCAAGTCAGCCCGGAAAGACACAGACCATAAATTATTATAAAGTAAATGATGATCTATATTTCGTTGACCTTCCGGGTTACGGTTATGCCAATGCAAACCTTGCCACAAAGGAAAAATGGGGTAAGATGATAGAAAAGTACCTCCATACTTCAAAGCAGATAAGATGTATATTTTTGCTGATAGATATAAGGCATGAGCCGGGTAAAAATGATAAACAGATGTATGACTGGATTGTATATAACGGATATCAGCCTGTAATTATAGCTACAAAGCTTGATAAGTTAAAAAGAAGTCAGGTGGCTAAATGTGTGAAGATAGTGAGAGAAGGACTTGGATTACCGAAAGAAGGTGTACTTATACCCTTCTCATCACAGACCAAGCAGGGCAGAGAAGAAGTATATGAATTTATAGAAAATCTTTTAGCAGAAGAACAGGTTTAATTTAATAGAAAGAGGCTGTATGGATATTTTAAGAGATTTGATGGATTTTTTGGATTCATCAGTGACAATGTTTCATGCGATAAATGAATGCGAAAAAGTTTTACAAAAATCGGGCTTTACTTATCTGCCTGAAAATGAAAAATGGAATATAAACAAAGGAAAGTACTATACAAAAAGAAATTCATCAAGTCTTATAGCTTTTGATATAGCTGAAGGAGATTATCATTTTCAGATAAGTGCCGCACATTCCGATTCACCAACATTTAAGCTGAAGGACAGACCGATAATAGAAGCGAACGGCTATTTAAAGCTGAATGTGGAAGGTTATGGAGGTATGATTAATGCCACATGGCTTGATAAACCTCTGACACTGGCAGGAAGAGTTATGGTAAATACCGATAAAGGTATTGAAACAAAACTTCTTCATATAGATAGAGATTTACTTATTATTCCAAATGTACCTATACATTTTAACAGGGAAATAAACAAGGGATTTGCTTTCAATAATCAAGTTGATATGCTTCCGGTATTCAGTGCAGGCAGTCTTAAAGAAGCTGACTTTGACAATATGGTTGCAAAGGAACTGGGTATAGAGCCTGAGGCTATACTTGCAAAAGATCTATATCTGGTAAACAGACAAAAGGCGGCGGTTATCGGATTTGACAATGAGCTTATATCAAGCGGAAGACTTGACGATTTGGAGTGTGTTTACACATCGCTTAGAGGATTTGTTGAGGCTGAAAATAAAAACCATATAAATGTTTTTGCGGTATTTGACAATGAAGAGGTGGGCTCCGTTACAAAGCAGGGGGCCATGTCTACATTCCTTGCAAGCACACTTGACAGATTAAATACCGCACTTGGAAAATCAAAGGAAGAGTATTACAGGGCGATAGCAAAGAGTATGCTTATCAGCTGTGACAATGCACATGCCGTTCATCCAAATCACCCTGAACTGTTTGATGTAAAGAACAGACCGGTTTTAAATCAAGGAATTGCAATTAAAGAAAGTGCAAATCAAAAATATACAACAGATGCATTCAGCAGAGCAATACTTAAAAAGATTCTTGAAAAGAAAAATATACCTTATCAGACTTTTGCAAACAGAAGTGATATTGCAGGTGGTTCAACTCTTGGAAATCTTTCAAATACCGTTGTAAGTATGAATGCTGTGGACATCGGATTGCCGCAGTTGGCAATGCATTCCGCATATGAGACTGCAGGTGCAAAGGATGTAGGATATGCTTTTGAGACACTTAAAGCCTTTTTTGAAGCAAATATTGATATAAAAGATGACAAGGTCGCTGTAGAGGTTTAAATGGAAGAAAATAAGAATGACATATATTTTAAATGGGGTTTAACAGCAGTTGCGGTTATAGTAATAGCTCTTGTGATATCTTTGATTTTCAGTAAACTTGGGCCTATTGCTACAGCCATAAGCACTATAATATCAACCGTTTCTTCAGTGCTTTACGGTGTGGTGATGGCGTTTTTGATGGCACCGGTATATGATCGTATCGGCATATGGGTGGGTGAGATATTATCATCACTGTTTCCAAAGTGGAAGAAATCCGATAAGTATGCGAAGATGATAGCCACTCTGGCCTGTCTTGTAATACTTATTTTGGTAGTGTTTGCTTTGATAATGATGATTATACCTGAGTTGGTAAACAGTATCACAAATGTTATCAGCTACGCACCTTCGGGTACACAGAATCTGGAAGCCTGGCTTAAGGATATACTGAATAAAAATCCGAATCTGGAAAAACTTATAATCGGGAATTATCTGGATATAAGTGCGAGACTTAGCGATATAGCCACTACAACGGTATTGCCTAATGTAAATACCTATATAAAGAATCTCTCAAGCGGTGTAATCAATGCTCTTGGTGTGGTCGTAAATATTATTATCGGTTTAATGGTAATGATGTATCTTCTAAATATGAAGACTACACTGGCATCACAGGCAAAGAAAATAGTATATGCGGTTGCAGGAGTAAAGATAGGAAATGAAATAGTTACAGAGGCCAGATATATCAAGAATATGTTTGAAAAGTTTATTGTAGGTAAGATAATAGATTCTATTATAATAGGAATAATAAACTATGTATTTATGGCCATAATACATATGCCTTATGCTCTGCTTATAAGTGTGGTGGTAGGTGTAACCAATGTAATACCTTTCTTCGGACCTTTTATAGGTGCTATTCCAAGTATTATACTTTTGCTTCTTATATCGCCTGTTACGGCACTTCAGTTTGCCGTATGGATTTTGGTATTACAGCAGGTGGACGGAAATATTATCGGACCTAAGATACTGGGACAGACTACAGGACTTCCAAGCTTTTGGGTACTGTTTTCGATACTTCTATTTGGCGGACTTTTCGGTATTGTGGGAATGATAATAGCTGTGCCTACTTGGGCTATAATATACAGGACTATAAGCAGGCTTTCAGAGCATTTCTTAAAGAAAAAGGGATTGGAGCCTGACAGCAAACATTACATGGACCTTGATCATATAGATGAAGAAACAAAGAAATATATAAAATTGGAATAATTTATTTGCCCCTCATTTGATAAAAATAATGAGGGGTATTTTTTAGGAGTAAAAATGACAAAAGAAAACTTAAAGTATATAGAAAATGTCAAAGTCGAGGATATACCTTGGCACAGAATAACCACAACTTATAAAAGAGCTACCGACTTTCCGGAGTGCTTTGAAATATTAAATGAAATGAAGGATAAAAAGTCTATAGAGACGGCAGGAGAGGAGATAGCCATGGGAATTGAACATCAGTCCACACTGTGGCATGCAACACCTTTTGCCTGTATATTTCTATACAGAGTCTTTAAAAAGGCCTTAAAGGACAGAGATAAAAACCCTGTAGCAGACTACCTTGTACCGGAGCTTGCGGAATTGTTCGGATATATAGCTGAAGCGGTAAATATTGTAGAAAATATGGAACATGCAGATCCTTTAGTGAACTTTAAAGATATGATTGATGAAAAGTATCTTTGGTCCGAAGTTTATGATGAAGAAGAGGATGAAATGAGATGGGAAGAAGAAGACGTATTTCCGGATGATTTGTTTTACAGCTTTTATTACTATTCAAAACAGGTGCTGCTTCTTTTAAAACCTTTATTAGAACAGTCGGATGATGAATGGTCTAAGAAATTGTATGAGCTTATAAAAGCATAGGAGACGAGATATGAAGACATTAAAGAGAATATTACTTGGTTTTGTAATTATTATATCGGCAGCAGCCGGCCTGTGGTTTGGCAGATTTAAGGTCGAAGATATAAGTGCTCATAAAAAAATAGCGGACATAAATTCATATATGAAGACTGTAGAGGATATCAAAATTTCGGATAATGTAAATGTAGTTGCGATAGGAGAGGCGGCTCACGGTTGTAAGGACTTTCAGGAACTTAAACTTTCGGTATTAAAGAAAATGGTGAAAGATTATGACTTCAGAGCGTTTGCTCTTGAGGCTGACTATGGTGAGTGTGCCACAATAAACAGATATATTCAAGGTGGTGACGGAGATATAGAAAGTATTGTAAAGACATTTTCATTTCCGATATATCGTACAAAACAGATGGAAGAGCTTATTTCATGGATGAGGGAATACAACAGCACTGCAAGTGAAGGTAAGAAACTTAGATTCTACGGCTTTGATATGCAAAATCCCGAAACAAGTTATGAGTTTTTAAAAAGTTACTGTACATCAAAAGGACTTACAAGTGCAGATGAGTTTGATAAGAACCTTGACTGTATAGAAAAAGGTGAGATAAGCGTAGAAAGTGCAAAAGCCGTTATTGATTTCGTTACCGGCTTGAAAGAAAAAATCGGTGATATAGATGTGGCAAATGCAGATGACAGAGATGCGGTATTTGAGCTAAATACTGTAAGTCAGTCAATGGAGACTTTCACTAACAGCAATGAATCATATTATACTCTCAGAGACAGTGATATGGCAGGCAATATAGAAGCTGTTTTGGATATAGAAAAGAAAATAGGTAGCGGAAAGCTTGTTATAGCTGCACATGACGGACATATAGCAAAGATCGGTAACGGATATACATCTATGGGAGCCGTTTTATCAAATGATCTTAAAGATGCTTACTACAGTATAGGTACCGATTTTTGGAAGGTTACAGACAATATTAAGGTCCTTGAAAAGAAAAAAAGAAGTATACAAAGTTTTATTTCAGCCGATCCGTTTGCGGCACAGGCAAGATTTGCAAAAGATAAGCAGTATTTATTGGACTTTTCCGATATAAAGGAGGGCAGCAGTCTATACAGTCTGATAAATTCTCCGTTAAGAATGGGATCCCTTGGAGAAGGATATACATGGATGATGAGGATAGTACAGAGCAGTTACAGACCTAAGGCGATGCCAAGCGGCCTGTATGATGCAATGATTTTTGTATACGAAGGTAGTCCGATAGAGATAATAGAATAATATTGTATTAAAATTTAAATAGGAACTTGTTTTTTGAGAACAAAGTGATATACTCCTAGTTAGCGATATCTAACCGGGAGGTTTTTTAATGAATGTAGTAAATATAATTATAGTATTAATTGTTGCGGCAATAGTTGTATTCGGTTCAATCAACTATATAAAGAAGTTGAAAAAAGGCGGAGATTGTTGTCCTGAGCATGAAGAAGCCACGAAGTCCGTAAAAGTAAAGGATAGAGATAAGTCACATTATCCATATGAAGCAAAGCTTGCCATTGACGGTATGAGTTGCAATAATTGCGTAAGAAATGTAGAGAATGCACTAAATGCTCTTGACGGAACTTGGGCAACTGTAAGTCTTGAAGATAATATGGCGACAGTCCTTTTAAAAAATCCGCCTGATATTGAGAAGCTTTCAAAGGCGGTAGCGGATGCGGGATATATGGTATTGAAGAGAAAATCAAAGATATAGCCTTAATAATATGTATATGTTATAATAAATATTACAAAGTATGAATATATCATATACTGTGAGTAGAAAGGAAAAGTTTATGTCAAAGAAGATTAAAGTTTTTTATGATTATACCTGTCCGTTTTGTTATAAAGGTTTAAAGGAACTTGGAGATATTCTTCCGGATTATAAAACTGTAGAGATTGAATGGTCCCCATGTGAAGCTCATCCAAGACCTGAACCTGCAAGAGTGCATTCAGATTTGGCCGCACAGGTAGGATTTTATTTGGCGGAAAACGGCTTTAATATCAGAAAGTACAATGATTCGGTATTTGAAGCACATTTTGAGAATCAGCAAAGAATTGATGATGTAGAGCTTTTGGCTGATTTGGCCGAAGCTGCGGGCGCAAAGAGAGAAGATATCCTTACCTTGCTTAATGAGAACAGGAATGCAAAGAAGGTGGAGGATTCAAACATTGAAGTTTGGCAGACTTTGGAGATTCAGGCCGTACCTTCTTATGTATACGGTGATAAGATGGCGGCATCGGGAGGCGGACTTTTGGTTCCTATCAGCAAAGTTGCAGAGCTTTTCAAGCTTGCTTCAAAGGCTGAATAATGTGTAATTTTGTGTAGAAATTTACAAAAGTTACTTAAAAAATATTTAACAAAGTTTTATAGATAACATAAGAGATATCACGTTATTATATATAATTAATGTATTTTAACGTGATTTTTTTATGCAGAAAAACCGAAAAAATGGAGTGGTTGAGCCTTTTTTAATGCTTCGCAAAGAGAATGCAACATTTTCTTATTGACATTTAACATTTATGTAATATAATTAGTGTATCCCGACGAACAAAAGATTCGTTCTTTGCAAGAAAGGAAGTAAATGATAAATAAAATAAAAAAGGTTACTTTAGTAGCATGTGTATTTTCTGCATTGATGGCAGGAAGTGCTTATGCAGCTACACAGGCGGAGGTTGACAAAGTTACAGGTCCCGCATTCGGTTTGAATGCCGATCAGTATGAAACAACGCTTGACTCATATAAACAACAGCAGGAAGCTGAGCTTGTAGCAAAGGAGGATGCGGAAATAGCTGCTCTTAGAGAAGCGGCTAAGGGAAGATCCATAGGTAAGTTTAAAGCCTATGCCTACTCACATGATTGCGATCCTTCAAATATAACAAAAGCAGGCACAACACCGGTTGTTGGAAGAACTATTGCGGCTGACTGGTCAGTGCTCCCAAGGGGTACAAGAGTCCGCATAGGAAATAGTGATACTATCTATGTTGTTGAGGATACAGGTGGTAATATCAAGGGAAAGACCATTGATATCTATATGAACAATGATAGTGAAGCCAGAGCGCACGGAGTAAGATATCCGGAACTTTATATTGTTGAAGGCGATGCGAAGGAAGCTCAGCAAAAGATTGAAGCAATCTTGGCAAGAAGAGCTGAAAGACAGGCCGGACAGAATCAGTAAAAACAGAATACAGCAAATAAGTTAATATAAAAGAACAGTTATACATAGTTACAGCAGGTAACGTGAGCAATATACAGCATATATAGCTCAGAGGACTCTTTATCAAGAAGGGGTAATATAGTTAATACATTTGCAAAAGGGATATTAGAGAGAAAATCATTTCGGTTTTCTCTTTTTTATATTTTGTGTATTAAAAAAGGTCTTAATTCTTTCCGAAGGAATAAAACGGAAAAATTAAGACCTTTATATATTATTTTGCAAACTGTCTTGGTGGTGTATTTTCATTAAGAAGCTCAAACTTATATCCGTCAGCTTTAAGTCTCTCTATGATTGTAGGGAGAGCATCGTGTACGAATGCAGTATTCGGCATATCATGCATAAGTAAAATGGAATGAGTATTCTCATTTACCTGTCTGATAGTCTGGTCGATAAGTTCCTGACCTCTCTTGCCCTCTACGTCACCGTCAAATGAATTCCAGTCAAAGTATACTATTCCTCTGTCTCTTACAGCCTGTAAAAGCTGAGGTCTTATAGCTTTATTATAGCTTGCATTGCTTCCGCCCGGGAAACGAAGCATAGTGCTGTGCTCACCTGTAGCCTTAAATATAAGATCGTCCATAGCGTCATAGTCTGCCATAAAAGCATCTACGGAAGCATATATCTGCTTGTAGTTATGTGTCAAACTGTGAACGGCTACATTATGTCCTCTGTCTTTTATCTGCTTAAGCATATTTATCAGAGGTTCAGTATCCATATACTGTGCTGTAACAAAGAAGCAAGCCTTGATATTGTACTGATCCAAGATATCCAAAAGTCTTGGTGTACCTGTCCAAGGACCGTCGTCAAATGTGAAATAAACAACCTTTTCATCCGGACCCGGATTGCTCACAGGTACCGTGGTGGTTTCAGCCGTTGTATCCGTCTCACTCTCGGATATTGCATTGATTTCACCGTCGGTTGAAGTTTCACTTTGATTTACTTCTACGGTTTCATTTGCATTCTTTGAGGAATCGGCTACTTTTACATTCTTTTTACGTGACTGCCATCCATAGGCAACCATTGCCGTAAAAATACAACAAAAAATTAAAACTACAATCGGGACGAAAATATTCTTTCGTCTTCTTCTACTTCTCCTTTTCATTTCTACCTTCCTTATATAAATTGAATGCCCTGAGTTGTGTGGAATCTACGATAGACAAAATATAAGATGTAGATGACATACAGAGTATTCGATACATTTACCTAGTATAGCAGATAATACTATATTTGTGTTGATAAATTTCTTAAATACTTTTAAAGGAATATGTAATTGCTCTTTAAGCAGTAGGTGAATAGAAATAAAGTTTATTTTTAATACTTATGTTGACAATCAGGGAATATATAGATATTATGTCTGTGTTCAGTTTTTAATGTAAAGGAATGATTTTATGGTATATATATGGCTTATTTTGGGCTTCGTATGTCTTGTGGGAGGAGCTAATTTTTTTGTTGAGGGTGCTTCGGGAGTGGCAAGAAAGTTGAATGTCCCTTCGGTTGTAATAGGGCTTACTATAGTGGCTTTCGGAACCAGTGCACCTGAGGCGGCGGTAAGTATTGATGCGGCATTAAAGGGCAACAATGCAATAGCGCTTAATAATGTAATCGGATCGAATATATTTAATCTATTGGCTGTAGTGGGAATTTGTGGAATTATACATGCTATGCCGGTGGATAAGGCGCTTTTGAAATTTGATTATATTGTAAATATTGTTATAACAATATTGTTGCTTGGATTTGTTTTCTTTTTAAGCGGCATAGACAGAATTGCCGGAGTTATTTTCCTGCTGATTTTTATAGCGTATATGATATACACTATAAGACTTGCATTAAAGGGAAGCAATGACGCTAATGATGAAAAGAAAAAGAATTTACCTATACCTTTGGCCATTGTTTATATAGTGGGAGGACTTGCTCTTGTAGTGTTTGGCGGTGACAAGGTAGTGGAGTCCGCTTCCGAAATAGCGTTGATGTTCGGAATGAGTGAGACTTTGGTCGGACTTACAATAGTCGCTATAGGAACATCACTTCCTGAACTTGTGACAAGTATTGTAGCATCAAGCAAGGGAGAGAATGCGCTTGCCCTTGGAAATGTCGTAGGTTCAAATATATTCAATATAATATTTATTCTGGCATTTTCATCGGTACTTAATCCGATAGGTGCGGAAGTTGTGGCTGTATACGATACATTCTTTTTGATTTGTGCAAGTTTGATGGTATATATACTTGCCAAGAATGACGGTGAGATATCAAAAAAAGAAGGCCTCGCAATGGTAGCGGCCTATATAGCGTATACTGTATATATTATTTTAAGATAAGAAAAAAGTACCGGTTGTGGGCCGGTACTTTTTATGTTTATGCCAGGAACGGGACGAGGAATAGGAATCCGCATCCGATGATTATTCCCGTTACAATAAGAACTATAGCGCAATATCCCATAATATCTCTTGCACCGAGACCTGCTATACCGAGAGCCGGTAAAGCCCAGAACGGTTGAAGCATATTTGTCCATGCATCACCCCATGCAATAGCCATGGCTGATACCGCAGGAGAAACACCGAGAGCGTTTCCGGCAGGCATTACGATAGGAGCCTGTACAGCCCACTGACCGCCACCTGAAGGTACGAAGAAGTTTACAATACCTGCTGAAAGGAAAGTAAACAACGGGAATGTAGTCTGATTTGATATATTTACAAAGAAATCACTTATAGCACCTGCAAGTGACTGTCCTGTAGGACCTGTAGCAGTCATAATGCCCATGATACCTGCATAGAACGGGAACTGTAATATAATACCTCCGGCACTCTTTGCGGCATCTGTAATAGCGTTTACATAACTTATAGGTGTTCCGTGGAATATAATTCCAAGTGTAAGGAAAATCAAATTTACTACATTAAGAGAGAGTGTGATACTTCCCTTGGTTTTAAATGTATATACCAGATACAATATAGCAAATAATGCTGTAAGTAATGAAAGTAACGGACAGTTCTCAAGCCATTCAGCCGGTGTTTTTGAAACAGGTTTATTTTCCGGTACTTCAGTATCCAATAAAAGCTTAGGGTCTACAGTAACTGTATTCTCAGGTGTAGGATGCATCTGTGCATTTACAAATGCTATAACTATAATTATAGCTATAACAATTATAAGATTCCAAGATGAGAAGATGGTAAGCGATGTCGGAATGGATTCCGTTACCGCACCTGCTGTTTGCTTTCCTATAGCTTCACTGTATGATGCAAGCTGTAGAGGTATGGAACCTGAAAAACCTGCATGCCAGATTACGAAGCCAGAGTATGCAGATGCGATAAGAAGTCTGTAGTCAACACCTTTTACCTTCTTTGCAATTTCCTTTGCAAGTATAGCACCGACTACAAGTCCGAATCCCCAGTTAAGCCAGCAGGCAATCATTGAAACTACCGTAATAAAAATAATTGCCGATGTAGGAGATTTTGGAACTTCCGCTGCCGCATTTATAGCTCTCTTTACCGGAGGTGCGGTAGCAAGTGCCGTACCCAGTACAAGTACCAAAGCCATCTGCATTGAGAATCCTAGTAGGGACCACATACTTTCGCCCCAAGCGTTTGCTATTTCAAACGGATTCATTTTGCTGACAGGCATTGCAGCGGCAAAAACAAGAATAGTAAGTACGATACAAAAAATAAATGCGTCCGGCAAATATTTCTGAACAATATTTACACATGCGTTTGTAAATTTCTTAAACATTTATCTGCCTCCTTTTTGCAAATTGTTTAATTATTAACATTATTATATCAATCCGATATCCGTTTTTCCAGTCTAAAAAATAACGAAAATATATAAATATATTATATATATCACACAAAAATATCTTTGTAATTAGTATTTTCTGATACTGAAGTCATCCGATATGAGATTATAAAAGACCGGAATGTCGATCTTAAAAGAGATTAATCTTTTAAATACGGCATCCCGGTCATGGGAATTTAAATTATACTAAAATAAATTAGAATGTCTTTAAATCATCTGCAACCTTAAGAGGTGCCTCTGTCTTTGCTATAACATCTTCCACACTTACGCCCTCAGCTACTTCTGTAAGCACAAGACCTTCATCGGTAACCTTTATTACAGCCAATTCTGTGACAATTTCATCAACTGCATGAATAGCTGTAGCAGGGAGTGTGATATCTTTTAAAATTTTCGGTGCACCGTCTTTTGCAGTATGTGTCATAGCGACAACAACCTTCTTTGAACCTGTAACAAGATCCATAGCACCGCCCATACCGGGTACCATTTTACCCGGAACTATATGGCTTGCAAGATTTCCGTGAGCATCCACCTGCAATGCACCTAAAACGGTCATATCAACATGGCCTCCTCGAATAATCATAAATGAGAATGCACTGTCAAAGTATGCGGCACCCGGAAGCACGGTAACATTTTGTCCGCCGGAATTAATTAAATGTTTATTTGCTGTTGCACTTGAAGCCAAAGGTCCCATACCGAGGATTCCGTTTTCTGACTGAAGTGTAATTTCTATACCCTCAGGTACATAGTCAGCCACCATAGTAGGAAGTCCTATACCTAAGTTTACCACGTCACCATCGTTTAAATCTCTTGCAACACGTCTTGCAATTCTCTCTTTTGACATTATGACTCACCTCCTACAAGATAATCTACAAATATTGCAGGTATTGCAACATTTTCAGGCTGGATATCGCCTACAGGAACTATAAGTTCCGCACCTGCAATAACAACATCGGCAGCAGTTGCCATAACCGTATTGAAGTTTTTGCTTGTAGCAGTAAAGTAAAGGTTTCCCTTCTTATCGGCTATTGTTGCACCGATAAGTGCAAAGTCGGCTCTTAAAGGTTTTTCCAAAAGATAATCTTTACCGTCAATATTTAATACCTGCTTACCTTCGGCAACCTCGGTACCTACACCTGTAGGTGTAAGTACACCTCCAAGTCCTGCGCCGCCGGAACGTATTCTCTCTGCAAGTGTACCCTGAGGAGAAAGCTCAACCTCCATAGTACCGTCATGCATCTTTTGTCCTGTTATAGGATTTGTACCTATATGTGTTGCAATAACTTTTTTTACCTGATTGTTGGCAACCAGTTTACCGATACCTGTGGTAGGAGTTGCCGTATCATTACAAATAAGTGTTAAGTCCTTTACACCTTTTTCAACTAATGCATCAATAATCGGTTCGGGTGTACCGCATGCTAAAAATCCGCCTACCATGATTGTAGCGCCGTCATTGATACCTGCAATAGCATCTTTGATTGAAACTATTTTCATTTTGTCTCCCTTTCTACAACAATTGCTGTGCCCATTCCACCACCTATACACAGTGTAGCAAGGCCGCATTTAACATCTCTTTTTTGCATCTCATACAGTAAAGTGGTGAGTATTCTTGCACCTGATGCTCCGATAGGATGTCCAAGTGCGATTGCACCGCCGTTTACATTTGTGATTTCTCTCTTAAATCCAAGTTCGTTGCATACTGCAAGAGCCTGTGCCGCAAAAGCTTCGTTTGCCTCTATAAGTTCAAGATCGTCGGCTGTGATACCAGCTTTTTTCATTGCTTTTTGTGATGCCGGAATTACTCCGAGTCCCATTACGCTTGGATCAACACCTCCTGAAGCATATCCCTTTATAGTAGCCATGATAGGGAGTTTAAGCTCAAGTGCCTTTTCCTTTGATGCGATAATGAACATTGCGGCACCGTCATTGATACCTGAAGCATTACCTGCAGTTACAGTACCGTCTTTTTTAAATGCCGGTTTAAGCTTTGCAAGATTTTCGATTGTAGTATTGAACTTAGGATATTCATCCGTATCAAATACCTTAGGATCGCCTTTTCTTTGTGGAATAAGTACAGGAACTATTTCATCTTTTAATCTTCCGGTCTCTATAGCTACCTGTGCTCTTCTCTGGCTTTCAACAGAGAATACATCCTGGTCTTCTCTTGTTATTCCTTTTTGTTCAGCAATATTTTCAGCTGTCACGCCCATGTGATAGTTGTTGTAAGCATCCCAAAGACCGTCTGTAATCATCTCGTCAATCAATGTTTGATTACCCATCTTAACGCCGAATCTTGCGCCTTTAACAAGATATGGAGCGTTTGACATGCTCTCCGTACCGCCTGCAAGAATGATATCCGCATCACCGGCCTTTATAATCTGTGCTGCAAGTTCAACAGTTCTAAGACCTGAACCGCAAACCTTATTTATTGAAAATGCGGGTGTTGTATTTGGCAATCCCGCTCCGAGTATTACCTGACGAGCGATATTCTGGCCAAGTCCTGCGCCTAAAACATTTCCTATAACGGCTTCGTCGATAAGAGAAGCGTCAATGCCTGCACGTTCAATGGCTCCCTTTGCCGCAGTTATACCGAGGTCTACTGCACTTACACCTGCCAATGAACCGCCGAAACTGCCTATAGCTGTTCTTGCTGCACTGACGATAACTACTTCTTTCATATTTTTCACCTCACTTATTCTATAAAAGTGGACAATACCGATTGAGTAAACTTTTTTTGTATTGTCAGATATATGTATCACCTATAGCATAGCACAAGTGAAATCAATTATCCACCCCTTGGTTATTCAAAATTGCTATAAAAAAAATAATATGTTTTTATATATATCTTATTTAAACAATGTGTTATAATAAATGAAAATATTGATATGTAAAAAATATTAAAGATGAGTCGTGTTTAATCTTTTACAGATAATAAAAAGAACAGCAAAATAATTTTGCTCAATATAAATGAAAAAAATATATGTTTTAAGCATGATGATATTTCGATTTCGGAATATAGTTATGCAAAATTAATATAATAATTAATCGAAAAAACTAATTGATTGTCGGATACATATATGTTATATTTTTATCATATGGATTAACATGTCAAACTTGATTTCTGACATGCAATATTGACAAGGAGGTGTTTTATGGGTTTTGTAAGGTTTGATACAGAAGGTGCTGTAGGTATTGTTACAATAAGCAGACCGAAGGCGCTCAATGCTTTGAACTCTGAAGTACTGGCTGAGCTTGATGCTTGCTTTGACAGTATTGACACTAATACAATCAGAGCTGTCATTCTGACAGGAGAAGGAGATAAGTCTTTTGTAGCAGGTGCCGATATAGGTGAAATGAGCAAGTTGAGCCCGGCAGGGGGTGAGGCTTTCGGTAAGAAGGGAAATGATGTATTCAGAAAGATAGAGACTTTCCCTGTTCCTGTTATAGCCGCTGTAAACGGATTCGCACTTGGCGGAGGATGTGAGATTGCTATGAGCTGTGATATTCGTATATGCTCAGATAGTGCGATGTTTGGACAGCCTGAGGTAGGACTTGGAATCACACCGGGATTTGGCGGAACACAAAGACTTGCGAGAATAGTCGGCGTAGGAATGGCAAAGCAGTTGATTTATACAGCAAAAAATATAAAAGCCGATGAGGCGTTTAGAATAGGGCTTGTTAACGCTATATATTTACCGGAGGAACTTATGCCTGCCGCAAAGAAGATGGCGGCTACTATAGCACAAAACGCTCCTATTGCTGTTCGTGCATGCAAGAAAGCTATCAATGACGGACTTGATGCAAAGATGGACGATGCAATCGTGATAGAAGAAAAGCTCTTTGGAAGTTGTTTTGAAACACATGATCAGATAGAGGGGATGAACGCTTTTCTTGAAAAGAGAAAAGAGAAGAATTTTACTAATTCATAAATATAGGTCTAATTTAAAAAATTATAATGAAGTTTAAAATATAAATTTTAATTCGGAAAGGATAAAAAAATGAAAGTTGGTATTATCGGTGCAGGTACAATGGGTTCAGGAATTGCTCAGGCTTTTGCAATGACAGAAGGATATGAAGTAAGACTTTGTGATATTAAGGAAGAATACGCACAGGCAGGCTTTGCAAAGATTCAAAAGAACATCAATTTCCTTGTAGGAAAAGAGAAAATATCAAAAGAGGCCGGAGATGCAATTATTTCAAAAATAAAAGTAGGCCTTAACGATATCTGCAGTGACTGTGATTTGATCGTGGAAGTAGCACTTGAAAAGATGGAAGTTAAGCAGCAGATTTTCAAAGAGCTTCAGAATATAGTTCCTAAAGATTGTATTTTCGCTTCAAATACTTCATCACTTTCTATCACAAGAATAGGTGAGGCACTTGACAGACCTGTAGTAGGTATGCATTTCTTTAACCCTGCGGACAGGATGAAACTTGTTGAAGTAATAGGTGGGGAGAAGACACCTGCAGAATTGGTGGAAAAGATTAAGAAGATATCAGAAGATATCGGAAAGACTCCTGTACAGGTTAAAGAAGCACCGGGATTTGTAGTAAACCGTATCCTTGTTCCAATGATCAATGAAGCAATCAATGTATGGGCTGCAGGTACAGCAGATGCTGAAGGTGTAGACACAGCTATGATTCTGGGATGTGCACATCCTATGGGACCTCTTCATTTGGCAGACCTTATCGGACTTGATATTTGCCTTGCCATTATGGAAGTTATTCACAATGAGACAGGGGATGACAAGTATTTACCGGCTCCGAAGTTAAAAGAGCTTGTAGCTGCAGGTAAGCTTGGTAAGAAGACCGGAGAAGGAATATTCTCTTATAAGTAAAATATTTATCCCCTTTTTACAGTTAAAGTGTAGAAAGGGGTTTTAATGTGAGATAGATACAAAAGGCGGGTTTGTATTTACTATATAGGTGAAAGAAAACTAAGAAAGGATAACGCAAACAAAGACTTTCACTATTTATGTTTGCACTTGGATTTATTCAAGTAGGTATGATTCATGGATTTTACTTTAGACAAGAAACATGAGATGGCAAGATCCCTTTTCAGGGAGTTTGCCGAAAAGGAAGTAAAACCTCTTGCAATAGAGGTGGATGAAACGGAAATATTTCCAAGAGAGACTGTAACAAAGATGGCAAAGTACGGTTTCCTTGGTATTCCTGTAGCAAAGGAGTATGGAGGACAGGGAGCCGATCCTCTTGCATATGTAATGTGTGTAGAAGAGTTGTCAAAGGTTTGTGCGACAACAGGTGTTATTGTTTCCGCTCATACATCACTTTGTGCAGATCCTATCGCTATGTACGGTACACCTGAACAGAAGGAAAAATATCTTGTTCCTTTGGCAAAGGGAGAGAAACTTGGCGCTTTCGCACTTACAGAGCCTAATGCAGGTACTGATGCTCAGGGCGCTGTTACAAAGGCGGTGCTTGACGGTGACGAGTATGTACTTAACGGCTCAAAGATTTTTATTACAAACGGTAAAGAGGCGGATATCTATGTTGTAATTGCATGTACAGAGATAAAGGTGGATGCAAAAGGAAGACAGAAGAAGATTTTCTCCGCATTTATAGTTGAGAAGGATACACCGGGATTCGGATTCGGAACAAAGGAAAAGAAGATGGGTATCAGAGGTTCATCTACTTATGAGCTTATTTTTACAGATTGCAGAGTTCCAAAGGAAAATATGCTCGGCCCTGCAGGTAAGGGATTCGGCATTGCAATGCATACTCTTGACGGTGGTCGTATCGGTATTGCCGCACAGGCACTTGGTATCGCTGAGGGAGCACTTGAGAGAACTATCAACTATGTAAAAGAGAGAAAGCAATTCGGAAGATCTATCGGAGCATTCCAGAATACTCAGTTTGAGCTTGCAAATATGGCAACCAAAGTAAAGGCGGCACAGATGCTTGTATATAGAGCAGCTATGGCTAAAGCAACACAGAAGACATATTCGGAGGAAGCGGCTATGGCTAAGTTATTTGCTGCAGAAGTGGCAATGGAAGTTACCACAAAGGCAGTACAGCTTCACGGTGGATATGGATATACAAGAGAATACGAAATTGAAAGAATGATGCGTGATGCGAAGATTACAGAAGTATACGAAGGTACAAGCGAAGTACAAAGAATGGTAATTTCAGGCGCATTGCTTAAATAATTGTGCTATTACGAATGGAGGATGTCATGAAGATAGTTGTTTGTATTAAACAAGTGCCGGATACAAAGGGCGGTGTTGTTTTTAACCCTGACGGCACATTAAACAGAGGAGCTATGCTTACAATTATGAACCCGGATGACAAGGCGGGTCTTGAGGCTGCTCTTAGACTTAAAGATAAATACGGTGCAGAAGTTACAGTAGTTACTATGGGACTTCCAAAGGCTGATGAAGTACTTAGAGAAGCTTTGGCAATGGGAGCCGACAATGCTGTACTTATAACAGACAGAGTACTTGGTGGAGCAGATACATGGGCTACATCACAGACTATAGCAGGAGCACTTAGAAAATTAGAGTATGATCTTATTATTACAGGTCGTCAGGCTATAGACGGAGATACTGCACAGGTAGGACCTCAGATTTCAGAACATCTGGATTTACCTGTTATCAGCTATGCACAAAAGATAGAGATTGATGGAGACAGTGTTGTGGTAGAGCGTCAGTTTGATGACAGATATCATGTTTTAAAAGCAAAAATGCCTGTACTTATTACAGCTTTATCAGAGCTTAATGAGCCAAGATATATGACTCCGGGTGGTATTTTTGATGCTTATGATAAAGAAGTAACTGTATTCTCAAGAGCGGACCTTGTAGGAGTTGATGACTCAAATATAGGTCTTAAGGGTTCACCGACACAGATTGCAAAAGCATCCGATAAGGTTAGAAAGGGTGCAGGAGAGCAGGTAAACCTTGGTGCATCAGAGTCTGTTGACTACATCATAGGCAAGTTAAAAGAAACACATATCATCTAAAAAGGAGTCGTTTATGAGACAAAATACAGAAGAATACAGGGGAGTGTTTACATTTGCCCAGCAGGTAGACGGCAAATTGAGCGGTATTTCCCTTGAACTTATAGGAAAAGGTAAGGATTTGGCTGCTGATCTCAATACCGAGGTTACAGCAGTATTACTTGGATCTGATATAAAGGGACTGGTTGAAGAACTCGCCGAGCACGGTGCTGATAAGATAATAGTTGTAGATGATCCTAAACTTAAAGAGTACCGTACAGAGCCTTATACACAGGCATTATCAGCGGTTATAAACGAGTTTAAGCCTGAGATATTCATTATCGGTGCTACAGCAATAGGTAGAGATCTGGGACCCAGAGTTTCAGCAAGAGTAGGAACAGGACTTACAGCAGACTGTACACAGCTTGAGATCGGTGATTATCCTTTAGTGGCTATTGCAGGAAGAGAGCAGAAGCATAATCAGCTTCTGATGACAAGACCTGCATTTGGCGGAAATACCATAGCTACTATTGCATGTCCTGAGAACAGACCTCAGATGGCAACAGTTCGTCCGGGTGTTATGCAAAAGAAGGAAAGAGTTGCAGGAGCAAAGGCGGAGGTAATAGACTTTGATGCCAAGCTTGAAGAGAACAGCAAGTATGTTGAGATTCTTGAGATAGTAAAAAATGCCAAGACAACGGAAGATATCATGGCTGCAAAGATTTTGGTATCAGGAGGTAGAGGTGTAGGTTCTGCTGAGAACTTTAAGATACTTAAGGATTTGGCAGATGCACTTCACGGCACTGTAAGCTGTTCAAGAGCTGTGGTTGATGCAGGTTGGATGTCAAAGGATATTCAGGTAGGACAGACAGGTAAGACAGTTCGTCCACATCTTTATTTTGCAATAGGTATTTCAGGTGCTATACAGCATTTGGCAGGTATGGAAGAGAGTGACATTATCATCGCTATCAATAAGGATGAGAATGCGCCTATCTTCAGCGTTGCCGACTATGGTATAGTAGGTGATTTGAATAAGATAGTTCCTGCACTTACAGAGAAGATTAAAGCGGAGCTTGCTAAAGAAGATTAATGCTGAAGAATATTAATATAGACATATAAATTAAATCGCTATAAACCGAAAAATGGGTTTATGGCGATTTTTTGTTTTTAAAAGAGTACAAATTCCTGCTTGACATGGAATGAAAAATATTTTATAATCAAAAAACCTTAAAACATACTAAATTAATAGGTAAATAGGTTATAGGTTTCTTGTTTTAAAGTAGGAAGGAATGCTCATGGGAAAGAAAGAACACAGTCACGAACATAATCATAATCACGAACACAATCATAGTCACGAACATAATCATGAACATAAGCATGGAGTTGACCATATTCACAGCCATAGAAATTTGATAGGATTTGATGAACATGGAGTGCCGACAATTACATTAAAGTCGGATCATGAAGAGGACGGAGACGATAAGGCTTTTATCAGAGATTATATGAATGCCGTATCTGAGTACAGAAAAACTTTTCCGTCAAAGGATGAGGTTTTGGAAAATACTCCGGATCCGGCAGTAAGAGAGATGATTTTGCGCCAGAATCAGCTTGGATTTGATACCACATTTGACAGATTTGACAGTCAGCAGCCACAGTGTGGTTTCGGTATGGCCGGAATCTGCTGTAAGATCTGTAATATGGGTCCATGTAAGATAACTTCAAAGAGTCCTAAGGGAGTCTGCGGTGCGGATGCGGACCTTATAGTGGCAAGAAATTTACTTCGTTCAGCTGCTGCAGGTGCGGCTCAACACGGTATGCACGGTAGAGAAGTTATTCTGTCTTTAAAGTGGGCAGCTGAAGGAAAGCTTGATTTACCTATACTGGGACAGCAAAAGATAAAGGATACCGCAAAAGCTTTCGGAATAAAGACGGAGAGAAGAAGTATAAAGAAAATTGCTTCAGAACTTGCGGATATACTTTTAGAGGATATGAGCCGTACTGTACCGGGAGATTATAAAATTATAGAGGCACTTGGTTCCGAGGAAAGAAAAAAAGTATGGAAGGAACTGGATATTCTACCTATCAGCGCATATCATGAAGTATTTGAGGCCTATCATAAAACAGGTGTCGGTACTGACGGTGACTGGAAGAGTATTATGCAGCAGTTTTTGCGCTGTGGACTTGCATTTACATACTCAGGTGTTGTAAGTACATCAATAGCAACTGACGGTCTTTTCGGAGTTGGAGACAGAGTTACATCAAAGGTAAATATCGGTGCTCTGAAAAAGGGATATGTAAATATTGCGGTACACGGTCATCTTCCTACACTTGTAAGTGAGATTGTAAGAGTCGGACAGGAAGAGAAGTTTATAAATCTTGCAAAAGAGGCTGGTGCAAAGGGAATAAGATTCTACGGAATCTGCTGTTCAGGACTTTCAGCAATGTATCGCTATGCAGGAGTTATTCCGCTTTCAAATGCGGTATCTGCTGAGCTTGTACTTGGTACGGGAGCACTTGATCTTTGGATTGCCGATGTTCAGGATGTATTCCCGTCAATAATGGAAGTTGCAAAGTGCTTCAGAACTACAGTTGTTACAACCAGTGAGTCTGCAAGATTGCCGGGTGCCGAGAGATTTGAATATGATCATCATCATTCAAATATAGGAGAGACAAGAGAACTTGCAGAAAAAATAGTACTTAGAGGTATAGAAAGCTTTAAAGACAGACAGGGTATACCTGTATACATTCCACCTTATGAAGTGGATGCCGAAGTCGGATTTTCACCTGAATATGTGCATAAACACTACGGTTCTATGAAGCCTTTATATGAGGCTGTAAAGGAAGGTAAGATACTCGGTATTGTAAACATAGTAGGATGTAACAATCCTAAGGTTGTGTATGAGAAATGTGTTATTGATGTAGCCAATGCACTGCTTAGAAACAATATTTTGATACTTACAAACGGATGTGCCTCATTCCCGCTTATGAAGATGGGATATTGCAATGTTTCGGGACAGGAGCATGCAGGTGAGAGTTTAAAAGAATTCCTTGGAGATTTACCACCGGTATGGCATGTCGGTGAGTGTATAGATAATACCAAGTCAAGCGGAATCTTTGCAGGTGTAGCAGGTGAGGCCGGTAAGCCGCTTTATGAAATGCCTTTTGCATTTTCATCTCCTGAGTGGAGCAATGAAAAGGGAATAGATGCGGCCCTTGGCTTCAGACTTATGGGAATCAATTCATATCACTGCGTGGAAGCTCAAATTCACGGTTCAAAGAATGTAATAGAATTTTTGAAAGAGGGCACAAAGGAATTACTTGGTTCTGTGATGGTTGTAGATACAAATCCGGATTCTCTGGGTGAAAAAATAGTTGCAGATATCATTGAAAAGAGAAAGGCCCTCGGTTGGGTGGTTCCCGATAAGATAGTGCATAAAGATGAAGAATTAGCCTTAGTATAAGTCGGTCAGAAATATATTGAATTAAAAATACATAAAGCCTACAAATAAGACACAGCTATTGACAACTGATTTATAAGACCTGACTTCCGTCGTTTCTCTCAAAACCTAGTACTCTAGGTATCCAAGAGCATGCAGTTTTGAAAGAAATTGTCGACTTCAGCTTTGGTTAAATAGAGGGCATCAAGGTTACTAAAACCAACCAGTTTTTTAA
>NZ_BTHK01000023.1:0-32765 GCF_033242365.1 Lachnoanaerobaculum sanguinis | reverse complement strand
ATGCCCAAAAACAGACAGTATTATAGAAAAACAAAATATCCTGACAAAGTCGCAAAGCCCAAAAGCCTTGTATTTGTCAGGATATTTCTATTTCGTTCTGCGGGAAGTAAAATTACTTATTTCCCGACAATCCCTTTTTAGTATTTACATTTATATGCTCTAAAATATGGAAAGGTCTGTAGGAAAGTGGTAAAATAATAGTGGTTATAAAAACCTAACTTAAACGGTTTAGGTTTAGGCATGGACGTGAATGTTGAAAAATTGACTTGTGAAAAAGTTTAAAGGGGGTCTAATGAAATACAAGGGGGTATATTTTAGTTTAATAAGTTTTTTCTTGAAAAAACCTATGATAAGAAAATTCGGTAAGGATAAGACCGAAGAAAGTTTAAAAAAGGCACGCGGTTTATACAGGCAAATGATTGAGAGTACTGAGGATATAGGCTCTAACAACCCTATGGCCGGCAATATTTATTCGGCATATGTTTTAATGGCTGTGTGCCGGGCAGGGGATTTTGGTGTTGATGATTTTAATGAGATCATTGTTGAATTTTTAAATAACAAATTGATCGGCAAACTCAAAGGCGGTTTTGATTTAAATAATCCTAAAGATATGAAAAGGTTTTCCGACAGGATGCATAAAATGGCGGATTGGGCAGATAAACATCCGGAGTATAAGGATAAAACTTGGGACTTTAATTTTGATGAGGAGATGCACAGTGACGGTTTTTATTACCACTTCACAAGATGTCCCATTGAAAAATTCGCAAGAGATAACGGTTATCTGGATCTTTTACCGATGTGCTGTGATATCGATCATCTTATGTTTGAGAAAGGAAAGGGCGTATTACATAGAGAAAGCACATTGGCATCAGGCGGGAAAATATGTGATTACTGGGTTGTAGGGGACAAGAATAAAGATCCTAAGTGACAATGGGCATAAAAAAGACAGCGAGTAGCTGTCTTTTTTATGGTTGATAATTTATCAGTCATACTTTCTCAATAAGTGATTAAATACTATTTTTCCTATAAATAATTGGCTAATCAAGTATATTGATAAATAGATCACGATATATTCTGTATCCATGATATCTAATACTCCAAGTAAAGAATATGCCATGATAGATAGAGCAGTGATAAACATACCAAACAAATAAGCATATCTTCCTGATTTATCCCTAAGCTTTTGTTTTAATTCATCTTGCTGTTCTATTCTTTCAATTTCTAATTTTTCATCATATTTTTCATTATGCCTTTTCCAATAAAAATACTGAGCTATATTCACAATGCCGCCAGCTACAAAAGCACCTGTAAGTCCGTAAAATACTCCCGACATTTTATTTGCATCAAAAGTAATAGCTATATATAACGATATTCCGGATAATATAACATAGATCAGTACATAAATCATATTACTTCTTTTCATGGTTTTTCTCCTTTTAATATATAAATATTTCTTCTATTGTCTTGTTGAAATATAAAGCTATATCAAAAGCTAAATCCAAAGACGGATTATATTTGCCGTTTTCTATTGCACTTACAGTTTGCCTTGATACTTTTAATTCTTTTGCGAATTCTTCTTGAGTTAAACCTTTAAGCTTTCTTAATTTATCTAAGTTATTCTTCAAATACACTACCTCTTAATGTAAAGCTTCCTTTACATTAAGTATAAATAAATTTTTTGTTTATGTCAAGCTACCTTTACATAAATTATATTTCAATGTTGTAAGAATATTGAAAACAGTTTGGAAAGCACAAAAATAAGATTGTTATTGTATTTTGAAGATATATACATTAGAATTAAAGTATCTTATATGGTTTTAATTTCTAAAATTCTAAGTTTCAAAAAATAATCCAACAGTAAATTTTTTTGGTATAATAAGGAGGAGATATGCAAGATAAAGATATAACGGAGAAGATGCTTGAAAAGTACAATGATGTATTTGCTGATATCTTAAATGTACTTTTGTTTGCCGGTAGAGATGTGGTTGATGAATCTGCACTTATGGATGCATTACCGATGAGTATGCTAAAGATTGACGGAAGAGTCAGAACACAGGAAAGAGATATAGCAAAGTATTGGCGTAAAAATAAAATCAATGTCGCATTATTTGGACTTGAAAATCAGACAGTACCAAATAAACTTATGCCTCTTAGAGTATTTGGTTATGACGGTGCAGAGTATGTAAAGCAAAGCAGAAAAGAAAACGGTGACAGGGCAAAGTATCCTGTGATTACATTGGTATTGTACTTGGGATATGAGAGGAGATGGAATTATCCGAAAAGACTTTTTGAAGTTCTTGATATAGATGAAGATGTTCGTCCTTATGTAAATGATTTTAAGATAAACTTATTTGAAATAGCCTATCTTGAAAGAGAAAAGATAGACTTATTTAAAAGTGATTTTAGGATATTGGCTGATTACCTGTATCAAATGAGGGAAAATAGAGATTATATAGCTGATGAAACGAATATTGCTCATGTGGAAGAACTTTTAACATTAATGTCTGCAATGACAGGAGATAACAGATTTGAAGAAACGATAAACGATTTCAAGGGAAAGGAGAAAGTCAATATGTGTGAAGTACTGGATAGAGTAGAGGCCCGGGGGATAGAAAAAGGGATAGAAAAGGGAATAGAAAAAGGAATTGAACAGGGTATTAAAAGAGGTACCATAAACACGCTTATATCATTGGTAAAGGATGGATTAATTAGTCTTGATGAAGCGGCAATCAGAGCAGATATGAGTGCAGAAGATTTTGAAAAATATATAAAATAAAACAGAAACTTAATGGAGGCAGCATAGGCTGCCTTTTTTATAAGTCAAATGACAAATATATTCATATAAAATTAGAGTTCTTTCTTATTCTAAAAGGTGCTATACTAAAAATGTTGTGAAATTATTATTGTATATACTATTTATATAACTATAAATTAAAGAAGGAGATCTTATGCAAAAAACTTATACAAATTCATATTTGTTAAAGCGGTTTTTACCATATTACGGCAAGTACTATCCAACATTAATACTTGATCTTATATGTGCAGGTTTTTCAACCATGTGTGATCTGGTGCTGCCGATAATACTCAGATATCTGACAAATACTGCAAGGCAGGATTTGAGCCTCCTGACTGTAAAACTTATAATGACACTTGGAGTAATATTTGTTTTACTCAGAGTGGTTGATACCATAGCAAACTACTATATGCAAAATATAGGCCATGTGATGGGGGCAAAGATAGAAACGGATATGAGATATGATATTTTTTCTCATATACAGCAGCTCCCTTATTCCTACTATAATACAAATAAATCGGGTCAGATATTATCAAGAATTACTACGGACCTTTTTGATGTTACAGAGTTTGCACATCACTGTCCGGAAGAGTTTTTTATAGCACTGGTAAAACTTGTAGTTTCATTTGTAATACTGATAAATATAAATATAACTCTTACACTTACCATATTTATTATGATACCGATAATGGTATTCTTTATGTCTTCCACAAATAACCATATGAGAAAGGCACAAAAGGCACAAAGAAATCACGTAGGTGAGATCAATTCAGGTATTGAAAACAATATTCTGGGCGCAAAGGTTGTAAAATCATTTGCAAATGAAGAGTTGGAAGTAAAGAAGTTCCATAAAGAAAATTTGAGATTTCTGTATATTAAAAAAGAGTTCTACAAACATATGTCAAATTTTCAGGTGGTATACAGAATATTTGACGGAATTATGTATCTGACAGTTATAGTACTTGGAAGCTACTATATGAAGGTCGGTAAAATAAATGCAGGTGATATGTTTCTTTACACATTGTATATAAATATGCTTTTAAATACAGTAAAGAAAATAGTTGACTATATGGAGCAGTTCCAAAGGGGAATGACAGGTATTGAAAGATTCATTGAGATAATGGATGTAAAGAACGATATAGTCGATAAGGAAAATGCGAGAGTATTAACGGATGTATCCGGAGATATAGAATTTGAGAATGTAAGCTTCGCATATCCTGACAGTGATTCAAAGGTACTTGATGATATCAGCTTTAGCATAAATAAAGGTGAGAATATTGCTATTGTAGGTTCTTCAGGTGTAGGTAAAACAACTATATCAAATCTTATACCGAGATTTTATGAGGTCACTGAAGGTGCAATACTTATAGACGGCACAGATATAAGAGATTTCAAGCAAAAGTCATTGAGAGATAATATAGGTATTGTGCAACAGGAAGTGTACCTGTTCTCAGGAAGCATATATGAAAATATAGTTTACGGAAAAAAGGATGCAAGCTTTGAGGATGTAGAAAAAGCCGCAAAGATGGCCGGTGCCTATGACTTTATTATGGAGCTTCCGGATAAGTTTGATACATATATAGGAGAGCGTGGAACTAAGCTTTCAGGTGGACAAAAGCAGAGAATAAGCATAGCAAGAGTATTCTTAAAGAATCCACCGATACTTATACTTGATGAGGCAACTTCAGCACTTGATAATAATTCGGAAGCCATAGTGCAGCAGTCACTTGAAATACTGAGTAAGGGCAGAACTACAATCACAATAGCACATAGACTTTCAACCATAAGAAATGCAAGCAAAATCTTGGTGCTTACGGAAAACGGTATAGAAGAGTCAGGCACACATGAAGAGTTGATGAATAAAGAGGGAATATATTTTAATCTGTATAATAAGAATATTGATGAATTAAAGGAATAAATATTATGGAAAGTATTTTTGATTTGATAGATGAAAAAGAGCTGGTAGACATATTTTCAAAAGCAGTGGACATACCTAGTACAAATCCAAAAGGAAATGAAAAGCCTATGTGTGAGTATGTGGAAAGTCTGCTAAAGCAAAACGGTATTGAGTATTTTAGTGTACCGGTGGAAGAGGGAAGATATGATATCATAGCAAAGCTTAACGGAAAAACAAATAAGGATGCTATTGTTTTCACAGGTCATATGGATGTGGTTCCGGTATCTGATGATGAGATAAAAAGATGGAATACACCGCCTTTTAAATCCACTATAAAGGACGGAAAATTATATGGCAGAGGAAGTGCCGATATGAAAAGCGGACTGATAAGTGCTGTATATTCTATGATACTTTTGAAGAGAAACAATATTATTCCTGAAAGAGATATAATAATTGCGGCTACCATAGATGAAGAAAACTTTATGAAGGGATCAAAGGCATTATATCAAAATAAGGTGTTTGATAATGCAAAATATCTTATCGTATGCGAGCCTACCGATATGAAGATATGCAATCGTCAAAAGGGTAGAACATGGGCTGATGTCTGTGTACATGGCATGACTGCTCACGGTTCACAAAAGGGTGTGGGCGAAAATGCCATATATCTTGCGATAAAGCTTATAGAAAAGATAAAGAACACTGAATTTAAAGATTATCCTGATACATTCTGGAGAACATTGGCTATAAATGCAGGTGTGGAGCCGCAGGTAGTGCCTGACAGATGTGTGTTTACAGTGGATGCCAGACTACAGGTAGGACATAAGCCTGAGCATATATGGGAAAAACTGGATGAACTTATAGATGAAATAAAAGCGGAAAATCCTCATTTTGATGCTACATACAAGATAGCCGATATGAGAACATCATGGGATACATCAAAGGAAGACAGACTAATAAAGACTATTAAAGCCACATTAAAAAAGCTGGGTATGGATCCGGAGTTTGACACCTTTACAGGCTCTACAGATGCAAGTATGCTTATAAAAAATGAACTTATACCTGTAATTATAGGACCGGGAGATTTATCGGTGGTACATAGGGAAAATGAATATGTCAAGCTCTCACAGCTCTTTGATTCATGCAGGCTGTATATTGACATAATGTATGGTATGTAATAAGCGCTTCATTTCCCACTATTATTGTAAGAATGCTGAAAAAATGTTATTATAAGCATTATTATTCAAGGTTTAACGATAGGAAGAAAAGATGATTGTTGATCAAAGTAAAATTAGAAATTTTTGTATTATTGCACATATAGATCATGGCAAGTCTACACTTGCAGACAGAATTATAGAAAAGACAGGGCTCTTGACCAGCAGGGAGATGCAGTCTCAGGTTCTTGACAATATGGATCTTGAGAGAGAAAGAGGAATTACCATAAAGAGTCAGGCGGTAAGAACTGTTTACAAGGCAAATGACGGTAATGAATATATATTCAATCTTATAGATACACCGGGACATGTGGATTTTAACTATGAGGTTTCAAGGTCTCTGGCTGCCTGTGACGGTGCCATACTTGTAGTAGATGCGGCACAGGGTATAGAGGCACAGACACTTGCCAATGTTTATATGGCGCTTGATCATGACCTGGAAGTATTTCCTGTTATAAATAAGGTGGATTTGCCAAGTGCCGATCCGGATTTGGTTGCAAGTGAAATAGAAGATGTTATAGGAATAGAGGCACATGATGCTCCAAGAATTTCAGCCAAGATAGGACTGAACATAGAGGATGTTTTGGAAGCGATAGTTGCGAAAGTTCCGGCGCCGGAGGGTGATCCCAAGGCACCTTTGCAGGCACTTATTTTCGATTCAATATATGATTCATATAAGGGAGTAATAGTATTTGTCAGAATCAAAGAGGGAAGTGTAAAAAAAGGCAATCCTATAAAAATGATGGCAACCGGAGCTGTGGCGGAAGTTGTGGAAGTAGGGTATTTCGGTGCAGGCCAGTTTATTCCATGTGATGAGCTTTCTGCAGGCATGGTAGGCTATATTACGGCAAGTATAAAGAATGTAAAGGATACCAGAGTCGGTGATACTATTACATTAAACAATAATCCTTGTGAAAAGGCATTACCGGGATATAAGAAGGTAACACCTATGGTCTATTGCGGACTTTACCCGGCGGACGGTGCAAAGTACAATGACCTTAGAGAGGCACTTGAAAAGCTGCAGTTAAATGATGCTTCGCTTTTCTTTGAACCTGAGACTTCACTTGCACTCGGATTCGGATTCAGATGCGGTTTCCTTGGACTATTGCATTTGGAAGTAATACAGGAAAGACTTGAGAGAGAATATAATCTTGACCTTGTTACTACAGCACCGGGTGTTGTATACAAGGTATTTAAAACTAACGGCGAGGTTATAGAACTTACAAACCCTTCAAATCTGCCCGATCCTTCAGAGATAGAGCATATGGAGGAGCCGATAGTTTCTGCCGAGATAATGCTTACAAAGGAATTTGTAGGATCTATTATGAATCTCTGCCAGGAGAGAAGAGGTATTTATCTTGGTATGGAATATATTGAGGAGAATCGTGCAATTTTAAAATATGATTTGCCTCTGAATGAAATAATATATGATTTCTTCGATGCACTAAAGTCAAGATCAAGAGGTTATGCCTCACTTGATTATGACTTAAAGGGCTATGTACCTTCAAAGCTTGTGAAGTTGGATATTTTGATAAACAAGGAAGAGGTGGATGCGCTGTCATTTATAGTACATGCGGATTCCGCTTATGAAAGAGGAAGAAAGATGTGTGAGAAGCTTAAAGAGGAGATACCGAGACACCTGTTTGAGATTCCTATACAGGCGGCAGTAGGTTCAAAGGTAATAGCAAGAGAGACCGTTAAAGCCATGAGAAAAGATGTTTTGGCAAAGTGTTACGGAGGAGATATCTCAAGAAAGAGAAAGCTTTTGGAGAAGCAAAAAGAGGGAAAGAAGAGAATGAGACAGATCGGAAATGTGGAAATCCCTCAAAAGGCGTTTATGAGTGTACTTAAATTGGATGAGGATTGATAAAGTATGTCAATGAAAAAGTTGGAATTATATGTGCATATACCATTTTGCGAAGAAAAATGTAGGTATTGTGATTTCTTATCCTTTAGAGCTGATGACAGTGAAAAGAAAGCCTATGTTAATCAGCTTATAGAGGAGATAAAAGCGCAGGGACAAAATTACAGTGAATATCTTGTGAGTTCAATTTTTATCGGTGGAGGTACTCCGACTACACTTAGCGGAATCTGGATACTTGATATTATGAATGCTGTTCGTGAGAACTTTATAGTTGAAACCGATGCGGAAGTTTCTATTGAATGTAATCCGGGTACATTGTCAAAGAGCAAGATAATGCATATAAAAAAGGCCGGAATCAACAGGATAAGCTTCGGTTTGCAAAGCAGTATCGAAGAGGAGCTTAAAGAGCTTGGAAGAATACATACCTATAAAGATTTCTTACAAAGCTATCAGCTTGCAAGAGAGTATGGGTTTACAAATATAAATGTAGACCTTATGAGCGGTTTGCCGAATCAGACAATTGACAGCTATAAGACTACATTAAAAAGAGTATGTGCTCTAAAGCCTGAGCATATAAGTGCGTATTCACTTATAATAGAGCCTGATACTCCGTTCTTTGACAAGTACGGGAGTGAAGAGGGCAGTATGCTCCTACCGGATGAGAATATAGACAGAGAGATGTATGCTCTTACAAAAAATATTTTAAGAGAGCATGGATATGAGCGATATGAAATAAGCAATTATGCAAAGCCCGGAAGAGAGTGCAGACATAATATAGGCTATTGGACAGGAGTTTCTTATCTTGGTCTTGGAGTAGGCGCTTCAGGTTATGTGATGAACAGACGCTTCCATGTGGAATCGGATTACAGAAAATATATGAGTGTAAAGATGCAGCAGGATATTACACCGCTTTATTGTGATCTGGAAGAACTTGACATCAAGGCAAATATGGAGGAATTTATGTTCCTCGGTCTCAGACTTACAAGAGGTGTATCCAGACATGAGTTTAACGAGAGATTCGGTGTAGATATGTTTGAGGTATTTGACAGACAGATAAAGAGAAATATGATGTTAAAGCTTATGGAATATAACTCGCCATATCTAAGGCTAACCGAAAAGGGACTTGATCTCAGCAATATGGTAATGTCAGACTTTTTGTTGGATTAAAAGACTGAGAGGAAGTATGTTATATTTTATAAATGATTATAGCGAGGGTGCAACGCCTGAGATTTTAGACAAATTACAGGAAAGTAATTTATCCAAGCAGGCAGGTTATGGAAGTGATGAGTTTTGTATTTCCGCAAAAGAAAAGATAAAGGAAGCTATAAAGACCGATGCTGAAATTTTCTTTGTAAGTGGTGGTACTCAGGCAAACAAAATAGTTATCGGAAGTATTTTGAAAAACTATGAGGGTGTAATTGCGGCAGATACCGGACATATATCGGTACATGAAGCGGGAGCCATAGAAAACACCGGACATAAGGTCTTTGGATTGAAGTCTGAGAACGGCAAGCTGGCGGCAGATACTGTAAAAAGATTCTGCAGAGACTTTTACGCAGATGTAAATCATGAGCATATGGTATATCCCGGAATGGTCTATATATCACAGCCTACAGAGTATGGAACTTTGTATTCAAAGAATGAAATAAAAGAGATAAGATCTGTTTGTAATGAATATAATATTCCTTTTTTTATAGACGGAGCAAGACTTGCATATGCACTTGGAAGCAGTGAATGTGATACAGGTTTGGAAGATATTGCAAGATTATGTGATGTATTTTATATAGGCGGTACAAAATGCGGTGCACTGATAGGTGAAGCGATAGTATTTACAAATAAAGGGCTCAGTAAACATTTCTTTACCGATATGAAGCTCTTTGGAGCCGTATTGGCAAAGGGAAGGCTGCTCGGAATACAGTTTGATACATTGTTCAGTAATGATTTGTACAAAAAACTTGGAAAAAAAGGTGTAGATGCCGCTATGAAGATAAAGAAGGCTTTGATTGAGAAGGGATATGAGCTTTATATAGACTCCCCTACCAATCAACAGTTTATTGTAGTGGATGATGTTACGAGAGATAGATTATCAAAGGATATAGGCTTCGGATTTATGGAGACTCTTGAAAACGGAAAGCATGTTATAAGATTTTGTACAAGCTGGGCTACAGAGAATGAGGATGTGGAGAGGCTGATTTCCATATTGTAAAAAAGATATAATATTTACCGATATATAAGGAGGCGTATGAAGGAAGAAAAGAAAATATTTGTCACAAAGGCTACATTGCCTCCTAAGGAGGAATTCCTTGAGTATGTAGATAAGATATGGGAGAGTGCCTGGCTTACCAATATGGGTGATGTACATAATGAGCTTGAAGATACTTTAAGTAAATTTATGGACGATATGGATATAGTTCTTACAGTAAACGGACATCTGGCATTGGAACTTGCATTACAGTCTCTAAAGATAGAAGGTGAAGTTATAACAACACCATTTACATTTGCATCTACCACCCATGCCATAGTAAGAAACGGACTTAAGCCGGTTTTTTGCGATATCAAGGAAGATGATTTTACACTAGATCCTGAAAAAATAGAAAAGCTTATAACAAAAGATACCAAGGCTATAATGCCTGTACATGTATATGGTAATGTATGTGATGTGGAAGCCATTGATAGAATAGCAAAAAAGCATGGATTATATGTAGTCTATGATGCGGCACATACATTCGGTGAGAGATATAAAGGAAAGAGTGTAGCGGATTTTGGAGATATGAGTATATTCAGCTTCCACGCAACAAAGGTGTTTAACACCATAGAAGGTGGTGCTATAGCTCTCAGAGATAAGGAGAGAAGAAAGTCTTTGGATTTTTTGAAAAACTTCGGTATTGCGGATAAGGAAAATGTTCCGTATGTGGGTAGCAATGCAAAGATGAATGAGTTTGCGGCCGCTATGGGACTTTGCAATATGAAGCATCTTCCCGAGTACATAGAAAAAAGAAAGAGAATCTGTGAGCTATATACAGACAGGCTCTCAGATATAAATTCTCTTAGACTTAATAAATATAATGATGACACTACATACAATTATGCATATTTTCCGATAGTTGTTGATAAGGGCGATAGAGACGAGTTATATGACAGTTTGGCAAAGGAAAATATTTTTGCAAGAAAGTATTTTTACCCATGTACAAATGCCTATGAATGTTATAGTGAAAGCTTTGATGCAAATGAAACACCTATTGCACTTGATATTTCAAAAAAGGTTTTGACCTTGCCTATATATCCTGATTTGGAAGAGGCTGAGGTAGAGAGGATATGCAGTGTTATACGGAGAGAACTATGAAAGCAAAAAACTTAAAGGTTTTGGAAGAAAACGGCTTTCAGGTTCCAAAGTTTAAAATAGCTTATCCCGGAGATGAGATTGACTTTTCATATTTTGATTCGGAACTTTTTGCCGTTCGCTCAAATGATGCACATGAGGACGGTGAAAACTTTTCCTATGCAGGACAATTTTTAACTGTTTTAAATGTTCCAAAATCAGAAGTGGATAAGGCTATAAAATCAGTGGTAGACAGTTATAAAAACAGATACTACGAAGAAAAGCTTGGTATACAGGCAGAAAACAAAATATCAAGTGTAATAATTCAGGAAATGGTGGCGTCCGAATATTCAGGTGTTTTATTTACTGCCAATCCTAAAGGCATCTTAAATGAGACGGTGATAGTGGTAGGAAAAGGACTTGGAAGCAGTATAGTGGAGGATAAAGCTGAAACAATTACCTATCACCACTACAGAGACGGAGCTACATATAAAGAGGGAAATACCTTGAACTTTCCTGAAAACCTTGTAAAGGAACTTGAAAAAACCGGAGAAAGAATCGAAAAGCTTTTTAGAAAGCCGATGGATATAGAGTTTGCCGTCAAGGATGAAAAAATATATATTTTACAGGCAAGAGAGATTACGAGTCTTGATTTTACAAAAAATATTCGCATTTTAGATAACAGTAATATTGCTGAAAGTTACCCCGGAGTTTGTTCTAAGCTGACCGGAAGCTTTGCCGGGGAGGTATACACAAGGATATTTACAAGACTTATAGGAAGAGTGCTTGGAAAATCAGCAAACAGGTATGAAGACTTGTTTACGCATATGGTCAGTTACTTTGGGGGAAGGATGTACTATGAAATCAGTAGCTGGTACGATATTTTAAGACTATTACCCTTCTCTTCAAAGATTATCCCTATTTGGCAAAAGATGCTTGGTGTAGAGGATGAAAAAATACACTTTTCTAAAAAAAGACCAAGCTTATTCATAAAAACAAAGCTTTTCTTTTCAACTCTTTATCTGTTTTTAATCTCACAAAAAAAGATGGCGGATCTTTCACTTTTTTTCAAAAAAGAATTCCAATACTATAGTGCAAAAGTTGAAAATGAAGAGGACCCAAAGAAGCTGTACAATCTTTTTTTGGAAATGGAAGATGTATTCTTTAAAGAGTGGGACTGGACATTGATAAATGATATGGTGTCATTTTTGTCCACACATTTTGCAGGGAAAAATGTGAAAAATACCCTGGCACTTGAAAGTAAAAAGCCTGTAGAAGCATTGAATGAATTGGTACATACATATTCAAAATTCGGTGCAAGCTCGAATGAATATAAAGAAAAGAAAGCGGATTATATCAAATACTATGGTGACAGAACTATAGGGGAGCTGAAGCTGGAGACAAGGACATTTGCAACAAATCCCGAATTGCTTGATAAGATGGTGGAAGAAAGGGCGATGCTTCCCGTACAGGATATTAATAAAAGTACTGTAAAGATAAAGAAGTCTTTGGCAAGGAGTTCAACCAATTATCGAGAGATTTCAAGGATGAACAGAAGCAGATTGTTCGGACTAATGAGAAAACTGATAGATAAAATAGGTGCAAAGACTGTGGGCGAAGATATTTATCATCTATCACTTCCACAAATAAGAGAAATGATATTTTCAGGTAAGGATTTTACCGAAGAAATAAAAGAAGAAAAAAGGCTGATGCTTGTATACAATGAGCTTCCGACTATTAAAAAAGTTGTGCTTTTGGGTGATCCGGTTATAGATTTTTCAATTATGGACAGAAGTATTTGTGATGAAGAAACCGAGAGAGATTTTCTTACAGGAAGAGGCGTTTCAAGCGGAAAAATTACGGGTGAAGTTATTAAAATAACAGATATGAGAACCGTGTCATTAAAGGATGTGAAGGATAAGATAATAGCCACATATTCAACTGATCCGGGCTGGTTTCTTCTACTTGATGTAGCAAAGGGAATTTTAGCAGAGAGAGGTTCTTTACTTTCGCATACAGCAATAGTTGCACGAGAGTTAAAAAAGCCTGCAGTGGTTGGAATTTCGGATTTGATGAATCATATAAAAAACGGTGATATAGTGGAGCTTGATGGCGATAAGGGTTATTGTAAGGTAATAAGGGAGAGTAAAATTGAGTGAGATAAATGTAAGCATAGTGAAAAAGAACAAGGATAAAGAATTATTCCTTAGATTCCCTGCGAAAGTCTATGATGATAAACATATAATGCAGGATAAAATCTTTGAAAGAGAGGTTTTGGAAAACACCAATATTTTGTGTAAAGGTGTAAAGATAATACCGCTTATAGCAAAGAATAAGAAGGAAGAAGTAGTAGGTCGCTGCCTGCTTTCATTTTATGAGGATGATACGGCCTATATAGGTTTTTTCGAATGTATCAATAATAGTGAAGTGGCAAAAGAATTACTTGCGGCAGGTGAAAATCTGGCTAGAGAAGAGGGAAAAAAGAAAATTTTGGGGCCTATAGATCTTTCCTTTTGGGCAAGGTATCGCTTTTGCACCTCTGAAGATTTGCCATATATCGGAGAACCTGCAAATAAGGCATATTATCAGGGGCTTTGGGAGGAAAACGGTTTTAAAGTATCTGAAGAATATATTTCCAATTTCTTTGATGTTGCTGATGAAAGCTTTGACAGCGAAAAGGCAAGGAAGAGATTGCAGGATGCAAAAGATGAAGGCTATGTATTTACACATCCTGATACAGATAATTTTGAAAAATACCTAAGAGATATATATCCTGTTTTGATAGAAGGCTATAAAGACTTTTGCGGATTTAAGATGATATCTGAAGAGGACTTTGTAAAACTCTATTCACCTTTAAAAATGGTAATAGATACGGAGACGGTTTTTCTTGCGTACAAGGATGGAGATTTAAAGGGCTTTTTAATATGTCTGCCTGATTACGGAAATTTACTTTGTAAATCAAGAACACCTGCACTCTTACTAAATGTGATGAATGTGAAGTCTCATGCAAAAAGATATGTACTCTTATATATGGGAGTTAAAAGAGACTGCCTTGGACTTGGCTCGGCACTTTCACAGCAAGTGGTGGACAGGTTGAAAGAAAAAAAGGCGAGCGGAATATCCGCACTTATTCACAGCGGCAAAGCGAGCGGAGGATATTTTAAGGATAAGATAAAAGAGCAAAGAAAGTATGTGATGCTTGAAAAAATGCTTTAGAATTTGAGGATATGGATGAAGAATAAAACATTTTTAAAAAGTATATATTGTGCTATAGAGGGACTTATCTTTGCTCTAAAGACAGAAAAAAACTATAAGTATTACATTGTTATAGATATTATATTTTTTCTCTTGGACTTCTTTGTATTTAAGACGGATAAGGCCGGTTGGTATGCATATATTATTACCTCTGCAGCTGTTTACGGCCTGGAATGTATAAATACTTCCATAGAACATATTTCAGACTTTATTTCAGAGGATGTACATCCTGAGATAAAGGTTATTAAGGATATGGGAGCTGCCGGAGTGCTTTGCTTCGGTATAGCATTTTTTGCCGTACAGATTATGGAATGTATAAATTATTTAGGAGTAGCATTATGATCATATCACTGTATATAAGTATGCTTCCTGTAATCCTTGGCGGAGTTTTCAATATGCTCTTTGTAAAGATAAAGGCGCTTGATTTTTTACGAATACCTGTAGACGGCGGTAAGAGTTTAAAAGGAAAAAGAATTTTCGGCAACAGTAAGACGGTACTTGGGTTTATAGGAATGATACTTGGCACTGCATTTGCGGCAATACTTTGGGGATTATTTTTAAAACAAACAGGATTGGAGCATTACAATCTGATCTATAAAAATTATCCCAATACGGTTTATTTTAATCTTTTATCCGGAGCATTATTCGGATTTGCATATATGCTCTTTGAGCTGCCAAACAGCTTTATAAAAAGAAGATTTGATATAGATGCAGCCACAAGAGGCAGATTTCCTGCAAATATAGCTACATTCGTATACGATCAGATAGATTCGATGATAGGAGTAATGCTGGTGCTTGCAATATTTGCAGAGCTTAGCTTCATGCAATATATTTTGGCGGTTTTGCTTGGTGGGATCACTCATGTGGCTGTAAATATGATTTTGATTTTGTTTAAAGTAAGAAAGTATTTATGATATGAAAAAGATATTTTTGGGAGTATATCATCCAAGTGTTATACTGACTTATATAGGTGTATTGATTTCGATATTCGGGATTTTCTTTGCAAAGAGCTTGTACCTTGCTACTATTTTACTGATGCTTGCAGGAGTCTGTGATGCATTTGACGGAGTATTTGCAAGGATGTATAAAAGGACCGAGCTTGAAGAAAACTTTGGAGTTCAGATAGATTCGTTTGCCGATCTGATTTCATTCGGATTGTTTCCCGCAAAGATATATATAAGCTTTTTTTCTAAAAATATATATATTTCATTTGTACTTGTAAGTTTATATATTTTGGCGGTAATAATAAGACTTGCGTATTTTAACTGCAAGGGAAGTGAAGATAAGTTTTATTTTACAGGACTTGCTGTAACATACTCCGCATTTTTTATATCTTTGTATGTGGTTATTGCAAAGTATATAGAGAGTTTTTCGGCTTTACCGATTGAGTGCCTGTATATATTTTTAATTTTGGCATTTTTGTGGAATAAGAAGATAAGGAAGCCGAATCTTTATATCAGAACAGCTTTTTTGATTCTTGCCATTGTGTTTATAGCTTTATTGCTGATATAGGTGATACTTTGGAAATAATTGATAGAAGAAGCGGTAAAATAATAAGAGAAGAGGAAGACTCGGCAAAAGTTATAGAATTTTTATATCACAGTTTTTTGGGCAGGCTATTTTTAAAACTTATTTTTGCAAGGCCATATTTTTCAAAATTGCTGTCAATATATTATAAAAGTCACTTGTCTAAAAATAAGATAAAAAGCTTTATAAAAAAATATGATTTGGATAGAGGGCTTTTAAAGAGAAATTTCAAGAGCTTTGCCGATTTTTTTTCAAGAAAAGAAAAGATAAATGTGGATAATGAGGGGTTTTTAGCCACTGCAAGTGGAAAACTTAGAGTATTTAAAATAGGTGAAGACGGAAAACTCTATCTTGGAAATAAAAAACTTAGTATAATGATAAAGGGCAATGTTTACAATACGGATAAATTGTTGAAAGCCCCATTGCCCGAATGGGCAAGAGGTGGATATCTTTTATTATACAGACTAAGTCTTTGTGATTATCACAGATATATTTATCCGTTAACAGGAAGAAGCGAAAAAAGAAAAGAAATTTCCGGCAGACTTGAAAGTGTCAGAAGAGATGCCGCATACTGGAGAGCATTTGCTGAGAATAAAAGGGTGTTGGAATATTGGATGAGTGAATATGGCAAGATGCTTCATATGGAGATAGGAGCAATGCTTGTAGGACATATTCATAACTATAACAAACGCTACTTTTATAAAGGTGAGGAAAAGGGTTTTTTCTCGTATGGCGGTTCAAGTATAGTTGAGATAGTCGGCAAGGAAATAGAGATAGACAGAGATATCTTAGAAAACAGTAAAAGAAATTTTGAAACTAAAATCCGAATCGGAGAGAGGATAGGATATGGAAAGATTAAAAAGGCTTAGAGTTTATTTTAATGAAATGTTTCCGCTTATTCCAAGACTATGTCTTGGCTACATTGTGTTTTTGGAAATCTACTTTATAGTACTTCTAAATCACGGAGTAAGCGGAAAACAGCTGCTTTTATTTGATAAGGTTGAAGGGCAGTCCGATTTAATATCTTATTTTATACAGCATGATGTAATAGGTGTAATAATCGGAGGATTTACAATATTCAGCTTTTTACTTTGGCTGCGTATTGCGGATGATTTTAAGGATTATGAGCTGGATTGCAGACTTTTTGCAAGCAGACCGCTTCCATCGGGTAGAGTGCATAAGGATGATTTAAGAATTTTTGCTACTGTACTTATCGGAATAACCATTTTTATAAATATACTTTTTATGAGGAATTTTATTTTCTGTCTTATACTTTACAGTTACGGAAGCTTGATGGCGGTATGGTTCTTCCAAAAGCATAAGATAGCAAAGTCATTGCCTCTTGCCTTGGTTACACATAATCCGGTACAGATAATATTAAATATTTATGTTATTTCTTATGCGATAATGAAGTATAAACTTCCGATATTTGATATTACAAATTTGATGGCGGTTATGACACTTTATTTCCCCGCACTTATTTGGGAGATTTCCAGAAAGATTCGTGCACCTAAAGAGGAAACCGAATATGTCACATATTCAAAGCTGTTCGGATATAAGAAATGCGTTGATTTTGTATTTCTTCTTACTTGGCTTGATATACTTACAAATGTGGTTTTGGTATGGAATCTGAATAAGATCTCTGTAGTGGCATTACTTGCAAACACAGTGTGGTGTTCTATGAAATTCATTGAATATAAGAAGGATCCGGGCAAATACAGAATTGTCAGTAAGGTGGAAAGATATACATATATACAGGAATGTATGATGATTGCAACTATTGTAATTTATTTGATAGTTGGAAAGATATAGATAAGGAGTAGCATATGAAATACGATTTTTTAGTAGTTGGAGCGGGGCTTTTCGGAGCAATATTTGCATATGAGGCAAAGAAGCGCGGTAAGAGTGTTTTGGTAATTGATAAGAGAGATCATATAGCCGGAAATATCTATACCGAGAATGTAGACGGAATAAATGTTCATAAATATGGTGCTCATATTTTCCATACTTCAAATAAAAAAGTTTGGGAGTATGTAAATAATTTTGCAGAGTTCAATAATTATATCAATGCACCTGTTGCCATATATAAGGATGAACTTTACAATCTGCCGTTTAATATGAATACTTTCAGCAAGCTTTGGAATATAAAAACTCCCGATGAGGCAAAGGCGATTATAGGAAAACAAAGACAGGAATCAGGAATTACAGACCCTAAGAATCTGGAAGAGCAGGCAATATCTTTGGTCGGAAAAGATGTATACGAAAAGCTTATAAAGGGATATACGGAAAAGCAGTGGGGTAGAGATGCAAAGGAACTTCCGGCATTTATTATAAAGAGACTTCCACTGAGATTTACATTTGATAATAATTATTTCAATGACAGATACCAGGGTATTCCTATAGGAGGATATACCGGAATAGTTGAAAAGCTTCTTGAGGGTATAGAAGTAAGAACAAATACCGAGTACAGAGATTTCATAAAGGAGAATCCTGATATAGCTGATAAAACTGTATATACCGGAATGATTGATGAGTTCTTTGATTATAAACTTGGAGTGCTTGAGTACAGAAGAGTATACTTTGAGGATGAAAGACTTGATACCGACAACTATCAGGGAAATGCAGTGGTAAACTATACTGAAAGAGATGTGAAGTTCACCAGAATAATAGAGCATAAGCATTTTGAATACGGCAATCAGGACTTCACCATTATTTCAAAAGAATATCCTACAGAGTGGCAAAAGGGTGAGGAACCGTATTATCCTATCAATAATGAAAAGAACAATGCTCTATATGAAAGCTATGTCAAGCTTTCAAAAACAAGACCTGAGATAATCTTCGGTGGCAGACTGGGAGCATACAAGTACTATGATATGGACAAGGTAGTTGAAGCGGCACTTGATTGTGTGGAGAAGAATTTATAATATATGAAGTATGATCAAAAACAACACCCTTTGTGGCTTGGTATACTGTATGCAACAGCAATATATGGTTCAATAGTTTGGGTTATACTGTATGCTATAAGCATTGTTGTTGCTACGGTAGTAATGATTCCAATGTGTATACTGTTTATATTTGTTTTGATATCACAAATGCGAAATATTTCATTTGCTAAAAAGGAGGAAGATGTAGACTACTGCCTGAAAACATATTTTATATATAAATATATAACGATGCCTGTTGAATTAATCTGTGCAGGAATAATAGGTGCTTCTATTTTTGTAATATTCGGAATGATAATTCATTGGCCAAAAGAAGATCTTATAGCCGCTTTTTTTGCTTTATTTTTTGCTATGATTATTTATATGATTATTGCAATAATACCGTATGTGTTGATAGTATTTGTCGTAATAGGGTTGCCGTGTTTTATATCAATTGAGTATGTCTTAGGTATTACACAAAAAAAATACGGTATATCTTCTGCGGAAAGAGCGATACATTTTTTATTGCAGATGATACCGGTGTTGAATATTATAGACGGACTGTATATAAGTATAAAGTATTGGAATAGAGGCAGGGGATTGGCTGTTGTGACTGCTGTTTTTACCTTTTGTGTAACAGCATTGGTATTGTCGATTTATTTGGTAAATAGATTTTAGGCATAATCTTGTGTAAATGAGTACGGAGGAAATAATTTGAAGAAATTCCGGCCTGTTTTAGATATATTCTATATAATTTTAATATATGCATGGCTATGCTTTAATATAATTGTTTTGCATCAAATCTTATCGGAATCAGATGTAAGTATTCCTACTGTAATTGTTGCAGTGAATAATATATTGTTTATTGTGGTATATGTAATACTTATCAGAGTACAAATTATAAATATACTGGAAGCTATAAAGACAGAGGATATAGATTACTGTATAAATAACTATTTCTTTTATAAATACACACTTATGCCAATTATGTTAATTGGTAGAGGTCTGCCTGTTTTTATTTGCTTAGGCGGAGTAGGAGCCTTTTTTTTGGTATTTTTAATGCCGTTTGTCATTATTACTTGGCCATTTATAATTGGTATGTGGATTTTACTACCTGTACTGCTGGTATGCACAACTTTAATAGAGTTGCCATGTTTTATATTAACTATTTGTATTTTGGACATTACAAGGAAGCAAAAGAAGATGACTTTTGAGAGAACTTCAATGCATTTTATCCTTCAACGGATACCGGGAATAGATTTGATAGACGGATTGCATATAAGTACAAAGTACTGGAATAAGGGCAGGATGCTTGCAAGGATAACTTTCATATGTATTGCTGTAAGTATATTAATTGGAATATTGATAGACTTGTTTTCCAGATTTGTAAAGTAACTTAAATAATCTATGATAGAATAAAATAGTTTTGTATAAAAGAGGGGGCTGTAACGTAATTTTTTATATGTTACAGCCCATTTTATATTTAATGATTTTTAGGTATAAGTTCTTCTCTTACCATTCCATATTCTATTACATTTTCATTGTTATCATATGTAAAGTATAGATAATCAGATAAACCGGAGGTTAGTCTATAATAATAAGTATCCGAAGTTTTTATTCTAGGTTCTCCAAGGTAGCCCACAACACGAGATTTGCTTAAAACTCCATTTTGCTCAGGTAATAATCCTATACTGGCTGGAAAAAACTGTTTATATATGATTTTTTTTAGTGGACGAACTGAAATCTTTGTAACAGTTAATAGATTATCTTCAGTTTTTCCTTTTTCGAGCCTAAATGTTATAGTGCCATCTTCAGAAAGATATATATAATTATTTCCATCTTTTTCATTAGGTTCATTATATCTTTTAATGAGCACTTCCTCTTCAGAACCAAGGACTACACCATTAAGGTGAATTCTATTGGCAAATATGGCGTTATCATAATCTAATAAAATATCATAACGGCTTTTATCTTCTCTGGCACCGGATATATCACCTATGTGCTTTATAAAGTTTTCTCTTGCAAGTTTTAGAGTAAGAGGTTTTGAATCATAAAATTCCTCAGGTACAGAAATTTCATAATTTACATATGATATGGAATCATTGGCTATTATTAAAAGCAAAGCATTATTGTCAAGCCTTGGAAATATATATGGTGAAGAATGCAAAGGATTTTCATCTATGCCGGGTGGTGTTAAATCAATATCATAAAGCCTGGATGCTATTGCACCTTCATAAAATTCATCATATTTGATTGTTATGGTCGAAGAGTCATCACTTAAATCCACATCACTAAGTTGTATATATTCAGCTATCTCAGGGAGTTTGCTAATGATATTTTTTAAGCTGTCCTTATCAGTCTTTTCATTAATAGTTAACTCATTTAAATTTTCATAAGGGAAATAGATACTTTCTGATAAGGAAAATTCATCATCTACTGAAGCTTGAGTCAGATCACTCTCTGATGAAGCAGTAGTTTTTTCTTCTTTGGAAGGTTCTTGTGTAGAGATAGATTCACTTTCCTGTGTAGCAGATGAGGTTTGGCTCTCTTTGGATGAATGGCATCCTGAAAGTGAAGACATTAAAAATGATAATAAGAATAAGGCAAATAGCTTCTTTTTCATTATAAATTCTCCTAAAAATATATTTGAAGTTTACTCACGTAAATACTATCATTAAATATATGGATTGTAAATATGGAGAAAAACTTTAAATTCAAATTCAATCCTTCAATTCAAGTATCAGTTTAGAAGTTTTTGCAGTATTAAAATCTCTTGTTCACATAGGTATCACATTATTGATAACCATTTTTCTATAAAAGTGGAAATGTATTGATTGAATAAAGATACAGGATATCCTGCATGAAAATCATCTGCCTACAGGTGTATAGGAATAGAAAACGCACTACGGTCTTGCATTCCTCATATTATAAAAGTTTTTTAAAAGTATTGGAATAAAATATATTTATAAAGTTATTAAAATTAAGACTTTTTTATCTTAAACATTGTTCCAAACTTAGTCATAAATAAATTTGCAAGAGTGGTATTTAAAATATATGTAAAAATAGAATATATCATGAAATAAACCGAAGAGGATTATGAGTGTAATGACAAACATGAAGAGTAAGTAATGTTGAATATATACTTAGTAATACAATATAGGAATAGCGAAGTAGAAAAATTCTGCTTCGCTATAAAGTTTAACTTACTATGACTACAGGATTGTTGATTTCAGCTGTAGTATTTTTGTTTGATTTTTTAGTTTCCGGCCGGTCCTACACTTGCCTGTGTGGAAACGGCAGCCGTAGAAGTTTCGGGAGTTGCTGTTATCTCGGGAACAATCTGAGACATAGCACCTGAAGCGTCTATACGGTAGTCTGTACCGTTTACATTTACAGTTGTATTGACAAGCATCTTTCCGCTTTCATCAAGATAGTATGAAACATTATTGACATTTATCATACCTCTTGCCATATTTCCCGAACTGTTCATGTAATACCAGTTTTTATCTACATTTATCCATCCGGTCTTCATAGCACCGCTTGGAGATAGGAAATATCTTTGGTTGTTTAAATCAATCCAGCCTGTCTGCATCTTGCCTGAGCCGTCCAAATAGTACCATGTACCGCCGTCATTGACCCATCCGGTTGATATGGAGCCTGACTTGTCAATATAATACCAGTCGTTGCCATCCTTTAACCAACCTGTCTTCATAGCACCCGAGTCGGTAAGGAAATATCTGTTCTTTCCGTCATTTATCCAACCTGTTTGCATTTTACCGGTATTGTCCGTGTAGTACCAGGTGTTTTTATCATTGATCCAACCTGTCTTCATAACACCGTTATTATCCATATAATACCAGGCACCTGAATCATTCAGCCAACCCTTATACATAGCACCTGACTTGGTGAGAAAATATCTTGAGTTTCCGATATCTGTCCAACCTGTCTGCATCTTACCTGTATTGTCCATGTAATATCTTTGGTTACCGGTATCAATCCAGCCTGTCTGCATTCTACCGTTGTTATCCATGTAGTACCATGTGTTATTGTCATTTACCCAACCGGTGGTCATAACACCTGAAGGAGCCAGGAAATATGTGTTTTTACCGTCTACAAGCCAACCTGTCTGCATTTTACCGTCTTTGTCGGCATAGTATCTCTTGTTTCCGTCATTGATCCAACCTGTAATCATCTTGCCGTCAGTGCTGTCAAGATAGTACCAGTCTGAATTTTCTTTATACCAACCTTTTTTTGCGGCACCGTTTTTTGACGAATCCAGATAATAGCTTGCATTATTTGAAGTAAACCAACCTGTCTTTGCCGTACCGTTTGAATCCATATAGTAAGAATTGTTGGAGTCATGTACCCATGAATCCTTTACCATATTGTAGTCTTTGTAATAATATCTCTTTCCTGCAATAGTTCTCCAGGTATTTGCAGGAATCTTATCGGAAAAAGATTTATATTGGAAGTCAATATCTACATTACCTTTTATACCGTTTACCTTACCTGTACTTGTAGCCTGCCAGATAACAGGATCCGGATATGAATGCTTTACATTATATCTGGCAACCCAGATATCGTATTTTTTCAAGGCATTCATATCAAGCTTGTTTGCAATCCAATAGTCATTTGCATATACAATAGGATAATATCCTGCGGCTTCCACCTTATTACAGAATGTCTTTATTATAGCTGTAAGCTCGTCTTTTGGAAGTTTACCCTGTGTATTGGCATCCTCAACGTCAAAAGCTACAGGATATGAAATAGGATAATCCTTTATTATATCCAGAACAAAGTCAGCCTCTGCATCAGCCTGTGCGACTGTCATTGCATAGGAATAAATATATACTCCGAGCTTTATACCTCTCTTGTTTGCTTCAGTAAGATTTCTTCTTATAACAGGGTCAATCTGACCTTTGTATCTGGTTCCGTGTATGATGAACTGAACATCATCTGCGGCAACCTTGTCCCAGTCAACATCACCTTGATAATGTGAAAGGTCAATACCTCTTGCAACTACTCCGGTAAGGGATGATCCGTCAAGCATTTGATATACTCCCGGTGTTTGCATTGTCCATTCATTGGCTGCAAATGATGTAACCGGACTAAGCAAAGACAGCGCAAGTGACAAAGATATAGCCGTTTTTATAAATTTATTTAAATGCATTTTGTACCTCTATTTCGGTCCGGATGTTTCACCGGGTTTTAAACCTACTTCATCCTTGCTTGAAGAAGAACTTTGTGCATTCTTTTTGCTCTCATCAGCCGGACTTTTCGCTTCTTCTTTATTATTTTTTGCTTTTGCCTCATCAAGCGGTGAAGCGGGAGCTGTTGTTTCTTTGCTTCCGGGTTTAGCTTCGGCAGAAGCTTGGGCAGCTGAAGAGGAAGAAGAACTTGAAGATTCGGTTTTTGCTCCGGGTGCAACTGTAGGTGCCTCATTAGCGGCTGCAGTAGGTGCTGCCGTACTGCTTTTACCGTCTGATTTCTTTGTTTCGGATATAGCATTAGTGACACTGCTAGGAGTGCCACTAAGATTTGTACATACACCATTTGCATCAAATGTGTATTCTTTTCCTTCTATATTTATAGATTTACCGGTTACCATCTTTCCGTCGGCATCAAAGTAATAATACTTGCCGTTTGATTGCAACCAACCGGTAATCATATGACCTTTTTCATTGAAATAGTAAGATGCACCGGAAATTTTCTTAAGACCGAATGTCATTTTACCGTGATTTTCGCCTTCAGCTTCTTCCATATAGAACTTATGAGTACCGTCATTTATCCAACCTGTTTTCATAGAACCGTCAGCATTGAAATAGTAGTAAACGCCGTCGATTTGATTCCATGATGTATACATCTTTGCGGAACTGGAGAAATAATAGGTCTTATCGCCTACTTTTGTCCAACCGAAAGCGGCTCTTCCGTCAGGCTTGAAATAATACCACGCACCGTCCATCTGTCTCCAACCTGTGGCCATGACACCTGTGCCCTTAAGGTAGAAGTAGTTTGAATCGCTCTTTAACCAGCTGTTTTGTACAAGGTTTCCGCTGCTGAGCGTGTAATACCAGTCATTATCAACTTTGAACCAGCCTGTAGCCATTATTCCGTTAGACTTAAAGTAATACCATTTGGAATCGATTTTCTTCCATCCGGTCACCATAACGCCTGTAGACAAATCCATATAATAATACCCGTTTGAAGACGGGAGCCAGCTTTTGTGCAATTGTCCGTTGTCATCGAGATAGGTCCAAGTACCGTTTGACTCTTTCCAACCGTTTGCAGCGTATACCGCAGAAACAGCAGAAAGTGAAAGCAAGCCGCTTATCATACCTGTAACCAACATTTTTCTGATAGTATGTTTCATATGTCCTCCTTTTATTAGATTATCCGGGAATAAAACTGATTTTAATCTCACGATTCCCTATATCAAGTTATTATAGCATCTTAGTCAACAATAAAATAGTTCCTATATTATAACAAATATTTACGATTTACAGAACACCATTTTATCATCTTTCAGCTCAAAAAATTTTTGTATAATTTTTTTGAAAATAAGTTTTTAATTTAACAATAATACTGATAAAAACAACACGGATATAGACAAGTAAGAATTATATAGGTATAATAAGAAAACCGAAAAAAATTAGTATAAAATGCAATATTGAAAGTTTTTGAGGTTTTGGAGTATAGTAGGAGGTATGAGATATGGAAGCCTTAAAATATTTGTCACTGATTTCGCAGGTCGGCTTTACCATGGTTACACCGATTTTACTATGTACATTTTTGGGTATGAAATTGGAGGAAAGATTTCACTTTCCGTTTACGCTGATATTTATGCTTTTAGGGGTTATAAGCGGATGTATGTCAGGGTTTAGACTGATCATGAATACCATAAAAAAGATGGACAAAAAGAAAGAAGAAAACCTGCAAAAACAAGAAAATACTTTTGTTTTGCCAAAAAGAGAAAGTAGGATTTTTAAGAATAAGGATGAATAAGGAAACAAGAAGAACATGTCTTTATATGGGTATGGGAGTTTTACTTTATGAAATCATTTTGAGCCTGGCGACAATCCCGTTTGCAGGGATTATGAAGTATTCTGTTTATCCAATTGAACTTGGGATACTTATAGGTAGCGTTTTGGTAATAGGCATGGTCATTGATATGGGAATATCCACAGAAGACAGCCTGTATGGGGGGAACCCTTCTTTTGCGCAGAGAAAGATTATGATTCATTCTTTGCTTAGGAAGGCGGCTTTATTTATTGTTGTAGCAATATTTTGGAACAGTAGATACATAAATGCACTCGCGATTGTCATATCTGTTTTCGGACTGAAATCGGGTGCATATATGTATCCATTGTTTAAAAAAATATTTGAAAAAAGAAGAAAGGAGGAGACATGAGCTTAAGTATTTTAGCTGAAAGTGCAGCCGGAAGCAAAAATTTGGATTTTATGATCCATGGCCTATATAAGTATAAGCTTTTCGGACAGGAACTCTATTTGACTACGACTACAGTTTCCTTATTGATTGTTGTCTTATTGATTACAATATTTGCAATATTTGCAAACAGAGCAATAAAGGCGGCAGATCCATACAATGTCCCAAGCGGATTTGTAAACTTTTTGGAATGTGGTATTGAAGCATTAGAGGGAATGACCGATACTATACTTGGTGGAAACAAGGATAGATTCTTAAACTATATAGGAACGATTTTTATCTTTATTTTTGTTTCTAATTTCAGCGGTTTGCTCGGACTTAGAAACCCGACAGCGGATTATGGTGTGACTTTTATGCTTGGATTTTTTACATTTTTAATAGTAAATTTCCAGGGTATAAAGAACAGAAAGTTAAAACATTTTACATCGCTCTTTGAGCCGATACCGTTGCTCTTTCCGATAAATGTTATCGGTGAGATAGCAAACCCGATATCTATATCATTGCGTCTTTTTGCAAACGTGCTTTCAGGTGTTTTGATCATGGGGCTTTGGTATGGTATGATGCCGATCTTTTTAAAGATTGGTGTGCCGTCATTCTTACATCTGTATACAGATGTATTTTCAGGAGCATTGCAGACATATGTTTTCTGTATGCTTAGCATGGTCTATATCAATGACAAATTAGAATAGTTCATTGGATAGTAAAATATTTTCATGGATTTAAGTGAGGAAGTGCCTCACTTGATATCATATATTTTGGAGGTTATTTATGAATATGACAGGACAGGATTTTATATTTGGTTGCTCTGCTATAGGTGCGGGACTTGCAATGATAGCAGGTATCGGACCGGGTGTCGGACAGGGTATTGCAGCAGGACATGGTGCGGCTGCAGTAGGTAGAAACCCGGGAGCAAGAGCGGATATCACATCAACAATGCTTCTCGGACAGGCCGTTGCCGAGACAACAGGTCTTTACGGACTTGTAGTTGCTATGATTCTTATGTTCGTTAAGCCTTTCGGCGCTTAATTTGGAGGTTTTATGGAAAGACTGATAGGATTTGACCCTCAGCTTTTGGCTGATTCAGCCATTACCGGCTTTGCGGTCCTTTTCTTGTTCTTTATTCTTTCCTATTTGCTTTTTAATCCGGCTAAGGAGATGCTCAAAAAAAGAAGAGAGCGAGTTGCCGGAGACCTGGAAAGTGCAAAAGATGCAAAGGCAAAAGCTGATGCTCTTAAGGCGGAGTACGAAGAAAAATTGGCCTCTTTCCAAAAACAGGCTGATGCAATCTTAGAGGACGCCAGAAAAAGGGCAAAGGATAGAGAAAACGAAATCATAGAAGAAGCAAAGGCGGAAGCTAGAAGAATTACTGACAGGGCGAACAACGAGATAGAGTTGGCAAAGAAAAAAGCCATGGAAGAAGTAAAATCAAATATAGTGGATGTTGCTTCGATTATTGCAAGCAAGGCAGTCAATTCTGCAATGAATGTTGAAGTGCAGGATAGACTTGTTGAAGAGACTTTAAAAGAAATCGGAGATGGTACATGGCAAAATTAGTGTCCAAAGTATATGGAGATGCTTATGTGTCGGTAGTATCTGAAAAGAACAATCTGATTGATGCACTTGAAGAAATAAAATCCGTAAAGAATATTTTTACTGAAAACAATGAAATCATGGGACTTCTTGATTCACCTAAGATGGATGATGAAGAAAAAATTGATTTTGTAAAGGGAATATTTGAGAATCACATCAGTGTTGATTCATTGGGATTTTTATTGACTGTAATCGAAAAGAAGAGACAGGCTGAACTTATATCTATACTTGATTATGTTATAGATTGTATAAAGGAGCTTCTTCTTATCGGAAAGGCAACTGTTACGACTGCGCTGCCGCTTGATGATTCAAAGAAAGATAAAATAGTGGATGAGCTTTTGAAGTCATCACATTATAAGTCTCTTGAAGCGGAATACGTGGTAGATGAGAGTATCATAGGCGGTATTGTCATCAGAATCGGTGACAGAGTTGTGGATTCAAGTGTAAAAACAAGAATTGATAAGATGAGAAAAATGTTATCATAAGCCGTATTACCGGCAAAAAGTTTAAAGAAAAGAGGTACGAGTCTAGTGAATCTAAGACCTGAAGAAATCAGCTCAGTTATAAAAGAGCAGATAAATAAGTATTCAACTAAACTCGAGGTATCAGATGTGGGTACTGTTATCCAGGTAGCAGACGGTATTGCCAGAATACATGGTCTTGCAAAGGCTATGCAGGGTGAGCTTCTGGAATTCCCGGGGGATGTTTACGGCATGGTTCTTAACTTGGAAGAGGACAATGTCGGTGCTGTTTTACTTGGTGATAAGAAGAATATCAGCGAGGGTGATACAGTAAAGACCACAGGTAGAGTTGTAGAGGTTCCTGTAGGAGATGCACTTACAGGTAGAGTTGTAAACGCGCTTGGACAGCCAATCGACGGAAAGGGACCTATAACTTCAGATACCTTTAGAAGAATAGAGAGAGTTGCACATGGTGTTATCGAAAGAAAATCGGTAGATACACCGCTTCAAACAGGAATAAAGGCCATTGATGCCATGATTCCTATAGGAAGAGGACAAAGAGAGCTTATAATCGGTGACAGACAGACAGGAAAAACTTCTATTGCTGTAGATACTATAATCAATCAAAAAGGACAGAATGTTCACTGTATCTATGTTGCTATAGGGCAGAAGGCTTCTACTGTTGCATCAATTGTAAAGACTTTTGAGGATTACGGTGCTATGGACTACACTACAGTAGTAGTTTCTACTGCAAGTGATCTTGCACCGCTTCAATATATCGCACCTTACTCAGGTTGCGCTATAGGTGAGGAATGGATGGAAAGAGGAGATGATGTACTCGTAGTATACGATGATCTTACAAAGCATGCTGCCGCATATCGTACACTTTCACTTCTTCTTAAGAGACCACCGGGCCGTGAGGCTTATCCGGGTGATGTATTCTATCTTCACTCAAGACTTCTTGAGAGAGCTTCAAGATTGTCAGAAGACCTTGGTGGCGGTTCACTTACCGCATTGCCTATAATAGAGACACAGGCAGGAGACGTTTCAGCGTATATTCCTACAAATGTTATTTCTATTACAGACGGTCAGATTTACCTTGAGACAGAGATGTTCAATTCGGGATTCAGACCTGCTATCAATGCCGGACTTTCAGTATCAAGAGTAGGTGGTTCTGCTCAGATCAAGGCGATGAAGAAGATTGCAGGACCTATAAGACTGGAGCTTGCGCAGTATAGAGAGCTTGCATCATTTGCACAGTTCGGTTCAGAACTTGATGAAGCTACAAAGAATCAGTTGGCACAGGGTGAGAGAATCAGAGAGATCTTAAAGCAGCCAAACTACAAGCCGATGCCTGTAGAGTATCAGATAGTTATTATCTTTGCCGCTACAAAGAAACTTTTACTTGATGTTCCTACGGAGAAGGTACTTGAGTTCCAGGATAAGTTGTTCAGATTTATAGAGAGCAAGCATCCTGAAATAGCTGCTGAAATTAGAGATAAGAAAGAAATTTCCGACGATTTGGCAAAAAGACTTACAGATGTTATCAATGAATGTAAGAAAGCATAGTGCAGGTGTATTATGGCTTCAATGAAGGAAATAAAGCGTAGGCGTGCGGCGATACAAAGCACTGCTCAGATTACCAAAGCCATGAAGCTTGTAGCAACGGTTAAGCTTCAAAAAGCAAGAACAAAAGCGGATGCTTCCAAGCCATACTTTACCGTAATGTATCAAACTATCGCATCAATGCTTGAGAAAAGTGAGAATATATCTCATAAGTATCTTAAGAAAAATGACGGCGGTAAGACAGGCGTATTGGTTATTACAGGTAACAGAGGTCTTGCAGGAGGCTATAACAATGCTGTAAGCAGGCAGGTAATAAGCGAATTCAAAAGCAATGAAACACTTATATATGCAGTGGGTAAAAAAGGTAGAGATACACTCTTACATAAAGGTTTTGAAGTAGAGGGAGACTTTTCAGAGATTGTGGAAGAGCCGCTGTACAAGGATGCCGCAGATATTACAAAGGTATTGCTTGACGACTATGAAAGCGGAAAGCTCTCAGAGATTTATGTGATATATACCAATTTCAAGAATACGGTGGTACATGATCCTGTACTTTTGAAATTGCTTCCTATCAGCAAGGAAGATTTATTACAGCCTGAGACTACAGAAAGTGAGGGTCCGAGAGCCCTTATGAATTATTCTCCCAATGAAGATGAAGTATTGGATGCTATAATTCCAAAATACATTTCTTCTGTTATTTATGGCGGTCTGATGCAGTCTGTTGCTTCAGAAAACGGTGCCAGAATGACCGCTATGGATTCCGCAACATCAAATGCGGAAGAACTTATAGATAAGCTCGGCTTACAGTATAACAGAGCTCGTCAGGGTGCTATCACTCAAGAGCTTACAGAGATTGTGGCCGGAGCCAACGCCATAGAATAACGATCGGAAACGAATGAAGAAGAGGAAGGAGAAAAGTTGATGGCAGAGCCAAATATTGGCAAAATAACCCAGATTATCGGTGCTGTTTTGGATATTAAGTTTTCCAGAGGACACTTGCCACAAATCAATGAGGCAATAAAGATAGATACAGCTGACGGAGTGCTCACTGTAGAGGTTGCACAGCATCTGGGAGATGATATAGTAAGAACAATTGCCATGGGAAGTACAGACGGACTTGTTCGTGGAATGGAAGCAAGGGCTACAGGAGCTCCTATTTCAGTTCCTGTTGGTGAAAACACTCTGGGTAGAATTTTTAATGTACTTGGAGAGGCAATTGATAAGAAAGAACCACCTAAGGTAGAGGAGTATCTTCCTATACATAGAAAGGCTCCAAGCTTTGAGGAGCAGTCTACTCAGACCGAGATTCTTGAGACAGGAATCAAAGTAGTTGACCTTTTATGTCCATACCAAAAGGGTGGAAAGATAGGACTCTTTGGTGGTGCCGGAGTAGGAAAGACTGTACTTATTCAGGAGCTTATCAGAAATATTGCAACAGAGCATGGTGGGTATTCAGTATTTACAGGTGTAGGTGAGAGAACCAGAGAGGGTAATGACTTATACCATGAAATGACCGACTCAGGAGTTATCAATAAGACAACCATGGTATTCGGTCAGATGAATGAGCCACCGGGTGCGAGAATGAGAGTAGGACTTACAGGTCTTACAATGGCGGAGTATTTTAGAGATCAGGGTGGAAAGGATGTACTTCTTTTCATCGACAATATCTTCAGATTTACACAGGCAGGTTCAGAGGTTTCAGCACTTCTTGGACGTATGCCTTCTGCGGTAGGTTATCAGCCTACACTTCAAACAGAGATGGGTGCGCTTCAGGAGAGAATCACTTCTACAAAGAACGGTTCCATTACATCTGTTCAGGCTGTATATGTGCCTGCGGATGACCTTACCGACCCCGCTCCTGCAAATACATTCGCTCACCTTGATGCTACTACGGTTCTTGACCGTTCTATAGTGGAGATGGGTATTTATCCTGCAGTAGATCCTCTTGGTTCTACTTCAAGAATACTTTCACCTCATATAGTGGGAGAAGAGCATTATCAGGTAGCACAGAGTGTGCAGGAGGTATTGCAAAAGTATAAAGAGTTACAGGATATTATTGCCATGCTTGGTATGGATGAGCTTTCTGAAGAAGATAAGCTTACTGTAGCAAGAGCAAGAAAGATCCAGAGATTCCTTTCACAGCCTTTCTTCGTGGCAACACAGTTTACAGGAATTGACGGAAAGTATGTACCTCTATCAGAGACTATCAGAGGATTTAGAGAAATTCTTGAAGGAAAGCATGACGATATACCTGAGCAATATTTCCTAAATGCAGGAACTATCGACGAGGTTGTAGAGCGTGCCTCTAAATAGGAGGTAGTATGGACAAGTTTGCATTAAAGATAATGTGTCCCGACCATGTTTTTTTTGAAGGGGATGCTACAATGGTGGAGTTTACCACAACACAGGGGAATGTCGGTATATATGCCAAGCATATCCCTATGGTAAATGTAATAGCACCGGGTAAATTATCTATACATAGTGAAGACGGAAGTGTAAAGACTTGTGCCCTTCACTCAGGCTTTGCGGAGATCTTACAGGATGAGGTTACAATACTTGCCGATTCATGTGAGTACAGTGATGAGATAGATGTTAACAGAGCTAAAGAGGCAAAGGAGAGAGCCCAAAAACGACTTTCTCAAAGAGACGGTATAGATGTTGCCAGAGCTGAGCTTGCACTCAGAAGAGCATTGGTTCGTCTGGATGTAGCAGGGATTAAATAAATTATAAGGATTGTATGTTGGTTTTAAAAGGGATGTAACATACAATCCTTTTTTATTTCTGTCAAGCATAAATGATTATGTCCCAAAATAATTAATTTATAAGCCCCCACAAAGGGGCTTTTATTATGCGCTTTTTACGTCGTCTTCAATTCTGTGTGGCTGTGAATGTGCAAATTTATTAAAGGCCTCTAAT
>NZ_BTHK01000022.1:0-45208 GCF_033242365.1 Lachnoanaerobaculum sanguinis | reverse complement strand
TACAAAAACAAAGCAAAGGAAAATAAAATACTATTTTTTTATTTTCAAAACGAAATAAAAATGCCCTGAAAGCCAGTAAAATACTGGGGTTCAAGGGCATTTTAACTTTTGAAACTGTCAAAGACAGGATTATAGTCCAAATTTTACACTTTTACAAGACCTAAAATGGAAAAAGAAATTAATTAACAGGGGACATAAAATAATTTTAAAATAATATTTAAAATTCGCTTGACATATAAAAATAAGTCTGTTATAGTACGTGTATAACAAAGATAACAAAGGTGGTGATTTAATGAATATAAGCAAATTTACACAAAAGTCAATTGAAGCTGTCCAAAACATGGAAAAGGTGGCGGCTACTCATGGCAATCAGCAAATAGAACAAATACATTTGTTGGCATCACTATTAGATATAGATGGTTCATTGATAGTTAATCTTATAAAAAAGATGGGTATCAATGAAAATGAATTTAGAAACGAAGTGGAATCCGCTATAGAAAAACTTCCGAAGGTAAGCGGCGGAAATGCCTATATCAGTAATGATTTAAATAATGTGCTTATTACTGCAGAGGATGTAGCAAAAGGCATGGGAGATGAATATGTTTCAGTAGAGCATATTTTCCTAAATCTTTTGGAAAATCCGTCTTCTAATGTGGCACAGATTTTCAGAATGTATGGAATAAACAAAAATAAGTTTTTACAGGTACTCTCCGAGGTAAGAGGTAACCAAAGAGTGGTTTCTGATAATCCCGAAGCTACTTATGATACTTTAAATAAATACGGATATGACCTTGTTGAGCGTGCAAGGCAGCAAAAACTTGATCCTGTTATCGGAAGAGACAGTGAGATAAGAAATGTTATAAGGATATTAAGCCGTAAGACAAAGAACAATCCTGTACTTATAGGTGAGCCGGGTGTAGGTAAAACTGCAGTAGTAGAGGGACTTGCAGGAAGAATTGTGGCAGGAGATGTTCCGAATAATCTTAAAGATAAGAAACTCTTTGCCCTTGATATGGGTGCGCTTATAGCAGGTGCGAAGTATAGAGGTGAGTTTGAAGAAAGATTAAAGGCGGTTTTGGATGAGGTGAGAAAGTCCGAAGGTGAGATTATTCTTTTCATAGATGAGCTTCATACAATAGTAGGTGCAGGTAAAACAGAGGGCAGTATGGATGCCGGAAATATGTTAAAGCCTATGCTTGCAAGAGGTGAATTGCATTGTATCGGTGCTACAACTCTTGATGAGTATAGAAAGTACATTGAAAAGGACCCTGCACTTGAGAGAAGATTCCAGCCTGTTCTTGTAGAGGAACCTACAATAGAGGATACAATATCAATACTTCGTGGTTTGAAGGACAGATATGAGGCATATCACGGAGTTAAAATAACTGACGGTGCTTTGGTAAGTGCAGCTGTACTTTCAGACAGATATATAAGTGACAGATTCCTTCCTGATAAGGCCATCGACCTTGTAGATGAAGCCTGTGCTCTTATAAAGACTGAGCTTAATTCGGTGCCTACAGAGATTGATGAACTCTCAAGACGACAGATGCAGCTTCAGATTGAAGAAACCGCACTTAAGAAAGAAAACGATAATCTTTCAAAGGAAAGACTTGAAGCTTTGCAAAAAGAACTTGCAGAGGTTAATGATGAGTTAAATGAAGCAAAGTCAAAATGGGAAAATGAGAAAAAGAGTGTTGAAGGTCTTGCAAAACTCAGAGGTGAGATTGATGAGGTCAACAGACAGATAAATGCCGCAAAGCAAAGCTATGACCTTAACAGAGCTGCAGAGCTCCAATACGGAAAGTTGCCTGAGCTGCAAAAACAGCTTCAGATTGAAGAGGAAAAGGTTAAAAAAGAAGACCTCAGACTTCTTCGTGAGTCTGTAACAGATGAAGAAATTGCAAGAATTATCTCAAGATGGACAAATATTCCTGTATCAAAACTAAGTGAGAGTGAAAGAGAAAAGACTCTTCACCTTGGAGACACTCTCCATGAGAGAGTAATCGGACAGGATGAGGCTGTTGAGAAGGTTACCGATGCTATAATCCGTTCAAGAGCCGGTATTAAAGATCCTTCAAAGCCTATAGGTTCATTCCTTTTCCTTGGACCTACCGGTGTAGGTAAGACTGAGCTTGCAAAATCTCTGGCAAAGTCTCTGTTTGATGATGAAAACAATATGATAAGAATCGATATGAGTGAGTACATGGAGAAATTCTCCGTGAGCAGACTTATAGGAGCTCCTCCGGGATATGTAGGATATGATGAGGGCGGACAGCTTACAGAAGCTGTAAGAAGAAAGCCATATTCAGTAGTGCTCTTTGATGAGATAGAAAAGGCACATCCTGATGTATTTAACGTACTTTTACAGGTGCTTGATGACGGTAGAGTAACCGATTCACTTGGAAAGACTGTAGACTTTAAGAATACCATCATAATAATGACATCAAACTTAGGCTCCGCATACTTACTTGACGGTATCAATACATATGGTGATATCAGCGAAGAAGCAAGAAATAAAGTAATGGATGAGCTTAGAAACAGCTTCAGACCTGAGTTCTTAAACAGACTTGATGAAATCATTATGTTTAAGCCGCTTACAAAGGATAATATCGGAAATATTATAAATCTGTTAATGGATGAGCTCAATGAGAGACTTGAAAGTAAGGAACTTAAAGTTGAACTTAGCGATGCGGCAAAGAACTATATCATTGATAACGGATATGACCCTGCATATGGTGCAAGACCGCTAAAGAGATATCTGCAAAAGAATGTCGAGACCATGGTTGCAAAGCTTATCCTTTCAGACAGCGAGTTGAAAGCGAAAGATATAATATATATCGACTTGGATCCTTATAATGAGCTGACTGCAGTTGTACAAAAATAAATATTAAAGAGTCGGGCAACCGGCTCTTTTTTATTTAATGTAAAAAAACAATATTAGTGGTATAATAGACAGGATTATAGAAATTTTCAGAGCTATAGTAACGGATATTACTATAGTATACTGCTTATTGTGATAGAATTAATTGAACAGGAGTTTTATGTTTAATTTTTTGACTTCAAGTCATTTTGGATTTGTACATTTATTTTACCTGAATTTGATACTTTCGCTGATAATTGTTTTTTTTCAAAGAAGAGATCCCAGAACGGTTTGGACATGGATTTTAGTACTTAATTTTCTGCCGATTATAGGAATAATACTGTATTTATTTATAGGTCAGGATTACAGAAAATCCAGAATGTTTAAATTAAAAAGTGTTGAGGACAGCATAAGGAGAGCCACCATCAGGCAGGAAAAATTCTTCACAAAAAGTGAAATGATGAAGAATGATTTGTATGCCAAAGAATATCACAGATTGATGCAGTACAACCTGATGTCCGGAGGCTCACTTTTGACAATGAAAAATTCTTTGGATATATTCACGGACGGAAATAATAAATTTGATGCACTGATTGAAGATATTAAGAATGCTGAAAAATATATACATTTGGAATATTATATTATAAAGCAGGACTATCTTTTCCTTAATATAGCCAAGGAGCTTATAAAAAAAGCTGATGAAGGTATTGAGATAAGGATTATGTTTGACGGAATGGGCGGAAGGTTTATGTCAAAGAAGATTTTAGAAAATTTAAAATCTCACGGCATAAAGTTGGGCGTATTTTTCCCTGCAACTTTGGGAAGAATCAACTTCCGTATAAACTACAGAAACCACAGGAAAATAGCCGTAATTGACGGCAAAATCGGTTATGTAGGGGGCTTTAACATAGGAAAAGAATATGTTGACGGCTCAAAGAAATTCGGACACTGGAGAGATACACATCTTAGAATAGTAGGAGAGGCTGTAAACGGACTTGAACTTAGATTCGGACTGGACTGGAAGTACGCGACAAAAGAAGACATTTTCTTAAATGACAAATATTTTACTCAGTTGGATGATATGGATTTTGTACCTGAGGAAGGTGACAATATTCTTAGAATGCAGATAATTTCAAGCGGACCCGATTCCGAGACTAAACTTATACGAGATAATTACATAGAGATTATAAATCATGCAAAGGATCATGTGTATATTCACACGCCTTATTTTATACCTGATGAGGCTTTTATAAGTGCGCTCAATATTGCGGCAAGATCAGGAGTTGATGTAAGGCTTATGATTCCATGTATGCCGGATCATCCGTTTGTATACTCCGCTACACTCAGCTGGGCGGGAACTCTTCTTGAAGCGGGTGGAAAGGTATATACTTATGAGAAGGGATTCTTACATGCAAAGTCCGTAATGGCTGACGGCAAGGTAGCCTGTGTGGGCACGGCAAATATGGATATAAGAAGCTTTGAGCTTAATTTTGAGGTCAATGCAATGATTTACGATGAGGATATTGCAATAGAACTTGAAGACAATTTTATGAGAGATATTTATGATTCAAAGGAGTATACGCTTTCCATGTATAAGAATCGTTCACTTATTCAAAGAGTTAAAGAACAGGTGAGCAGACTCCTTAGTCCATTATTATAACGAGAGGTTTTTTCAAATGATTAGATTTATTTTGGTAGCACTGTGTCTACTTTTATACCTGGTACTTTTTATACCGACAATGCTTGTTTTACTTATAGTAAAAAGGTTTAAACCTGTTACTTCTTCCGCTATTGCACAAACAATGGTGCGTATAACTTTCAGAATCTTACTTTTTTTGGCAGGTGCAAAAGTGGAAGTAAGGGGGAGTGAAAATATTCCAAAAGACGGTGGAGTTTTATTTGTAAGTAATCATAGAAGTTATTTTGATATACTTGCAGGATATGCATATACTCATAAACCGCTCGGTTTTGTTGCAAAGTATGAAATGATAAATGTTCCGCTTCTTAAACAGTGGATGGATTTGCTCAATTGCCTTTTCTTAAACAGGAAAGATATAAAACAGGGACTTAAGACAATATTACAGGGTGTAGAAAAGGTTAAATCAGGTGTTTCGATATGGATTTGTCCTGAGGGAACAAGAAACTTAAATGATGATGTCACAAATGTAAAGGATTTTAAAGAAGGCTCATTGAAGATAGCCGAAAAAGGAAAGGTTCCTGTTATACCTGTAGCTATTTACGGTACATATGAGATATGGGAACAGCATTTACCTTTTATGAAAAAGAGCAATGTAATAATTGAGTATGGTGAGCCGATAATAATATCGGAATTGTCTGATGAGGAGAAGAAAAAGCTTGGTGCATATGCAAGAAATAAAATTGTAAATATGCTTGAAAACATGGTGAAAGAAAAAAGATAAAACTGTGGGAGTACTATGCAAAGACTTGAGGAAATTAAATTTAACGATATGCCAAGCGGATTTAAATGCAAAGAATATACGGATTCCGATATAAAAAAAATAGTGTATCAGGGTGTGGAAGGTGCATATTCACATATAGTAACACAGACATTATTTCCGGATGCAGATACAGAGAATGTAAATACTTTTGAAGATGCTATAAATTCCGTTTTAAACGGTGAAGCGTCATACTGTGTTGTACCGATCGAGAATTCATCTGCCGGGATTGTTACAGATATTTTCGATTTGCTTTTAAAAAAAGATGTAGTAATTGTAGCGGAATATGATTTACATATCAGTCACTGTCTTTTGGGTATAAAGGGGGCAAAATTTTCTGATATTAAAAGAATATATTCGCATCCCCAGGCCTTAATGCAATGTGCTTCTTATTTGAAAGAACATCCTGAATGGAGTCAGATCAGTCTTTTAAACACTGCCGTGTCTGCAAAAAAAGTAAAAAATGAAGGCAATATCGAGCAGGCGGCAATTGCTTCTGAGCTTTCAGCAAAGCTTTACGGTCTGGATATTTTAGACATGGGAATTAACAGAAATTCCAATAATACAACAAGATTTGTAGTACTAAGTAAGGAAAAGATTTTTTCGAAAGGCTCAAATAAACTCAGCCTTATATTGGAACTTCCACATGAAAAAGGTATGCTGTATAATATTCTCGGAATATTTGTCTTAAACGGATTGAATCTTTTAAAGATAGAATCAAGACCTATACCCGAGAAAACATTTGAGTACAGATTTTTTATAGATATTGAGGCGAATCTAAACTCGGAAAATGTTTCAAACGTACTTGAAACACTTAAAAATAAAGTACTTTTTTTAAAGATTTTGGGAAACTATTGTTCAAATAATTAATGTAGCCTAAGGAGGAAATATGTACAGTATAAAAGCATGCAAAGATTCAAAGATAGACGATTTGATATTATACAGAGACTTGAAGTTTGAAGACACAATAAGAATGTTTTGTGCTTTGGATAAGAACAGCACCAATGTAAGTAAAACCATATCAAAGATGCTTGAAGTTGCCGGTGAGTACGGTCTTCACGGAAATCTTTGGGCTAATATACTTGCATTGGCACTTGCATATAATGAGAATGTATACTCAAAAGCTACAGAGATTGTAGGTGAAACTTCAGGAAGTATAAATACGTTTGCAATACATGATTTTAAAATATTAAGAGAGTTGATTCAATTTGTACCTAATATTAACGGCGATTTGTTAAGAGAGATATATCATTATGAAGGTAACGGAAGAGATTCAAAGCTTGTAAACACCAGAGTAAGAGACAGAATTCTAAGACTTTCAAAGCAACTTATTGAGGCGGGCTCAGACAATGAGTTTAAAGATATAATAACTGAATTTTATAAGGAGTATGGTGTAGGGAAGTTTGGTTTAAATAAAGCTTTTCGTATAGAAGAAGGTACTGATTTAAAGACTGCAAATATAATACCGATAACCAGAGTCGAGCATGTGTATTTGAATGATATAATCGGTTATGATCTTCAAAAGAAAAAACTCACAGACAATACAGAGAGTTTTATAAACGGTAAACCTGCAAATAACTGTTTATTGTACGGTGATGCCGGAACCGGAAAATCTTCAAGTGTAAAAGCTATTGTAAATGAGTACTATGATAAAGGGCTTAGGATTATTGAAATCTATAAGCATCAATTCAGATATTTATCCGATATACTTGAACAGCTTAAAGACAGGAATTACAAGTTTATAATATATATGGATGATTTAAGCTTTGAAGAGTCGGAGCTTGAATATAAATATTTAAAGGCGATTCTGGAAGGAGGATTTGGAAGAAGACCTGAGAATGTATTGATATATGCTACAAGCAACAGAAGACATCTTATCAGAGAAAGTTTCAGAGATAAGACTGAAACAGATGAAGAACTTCATACAAGAGATACTGTTGAGGAGAAGCTTTCATTATCTGCAAGATTCGGTGAAAAAATCTATTACGGTTCACCTGATAAAAGAGAGTTTAACTCTATTGTACTTTCTTTGGCAAAGAAGCATAATATAGATATGGATGAGGGTGAAATACTTTCAAAAGCCAATATGTGGGAATTGTCTCACGGAGGTATGTCAGGAAGAAGTGCAACACAATTTATAACTTATTTACAGAGTCAATAGACTTGGAGAGCGTATGGAAAAGAGTGGGATAAAATATTTTGCAGCAATTGATGTAGGCTCATTTGAGCTTGAACTTGGAATTTATGAGATATCAAGTAAATCAGGAATAAAGAGAATTGATTATGTCAAGCATACTATTGCGCTTGGGAGCGACACCTATAAATTCGGAAAAATCAGTTATGAAATGATAGATGAGCTATGTGATATTTTATCGGATTTTAAGAAAATAATGCATAGCTATAAGGTGGATGCGTATAAGGCATATGCAACCAGCGCCATGAGAGAAGCCTCAAACAATATGCAGGTGCTTGACCAGATAAAGGTAAGAGCAGGGATTGATATAAGTATAATATCAAACTCCGAGCAAAGATTTATCAATTATATGTCTATCGATTCAAAAGGTGAGCTGTTTGAGAAATATATAAGGAGCGGTACCGCTATTGCCGATGTCGGATTTGGAAGTATGCAGCTTACTCTTTACGATAACGGTGCAATACAGAGCACACAAAATTTATCACTTGGAGTTTTAAGACTTCGAGAGATGGTGGAAGAGATTGATAATATCAACGAAAAAAAGCATAATGTACTTACAGAGCTTATAGATAACGACCTTAATACATTTAAGAAGATTTATCTTAAGAATAAAAAGGTAAAGACTATAATCGGTATCGGAGAACCTCTTATGCATGTATTCAGATATATGGATCATGAATCCACAGATATGATAATAGATTATGAGAGATTTATTAAATTATTCGATAGAATACGCGGAAAGAGTGTTGAGGAAATAGAGAATATACTTGGTGTAAGTAAAAATTATGCAAAGATGATTTTGCCTAGTGTGCTTATTTTTCAAAGAATTTTTGATCTGTTTAATGCTAAGGAAATATGGATGCCGGGTACGCTTTTAATAGACGGTATTGCGGCGGAGTATGCAAAGAAAACCGGAATCATAAGTGTAGGTCATAATTTTGAAGAAGATATAATTGCGGCATCAAAAAATCTTGCCAAAAGATACAGAGGAAACAGCAAACATACCGGTGCGGTGGAAAAGAATGCTCTTCTTATATTTGATGCCATAAAAGAGGTCAGCGGCTTAACGGAAAGAGACAGACTCTTGGTACAAATAGCCGCCATACTTCATAATATCGGTAAGTTTATAAATATGAAAAACAGTGATACAGCCACATACAATATCATATCATCAGGAGAGATTATAGGTATATCTCATGATGAGAGAATGCTTATGGCGGAAATATCAAATATTGATAATGAAGAAAATATTTATAATAAAAGAGATATCAGGCTTGCAAAATTAAGTGCAATACTGCAAATGGCAAATGCACTTGACAGATCTCATAAGCAGAAAATAAAGAATTTTATATTGAAATTAGATGAAAATAAGCTGAAACTGGAAGTGAATTACATGGGTGATTTGAGTCTTGAAATATTAAGCTTTAATTCTCACAGAGATTTTTTCAGAGAAATCTTCGGAATAGAATTTATTTTGAAGCAGATAAGAACTTTTTGATAGGAAGGAGTGGCTATTATGGAAAAGTTTGATAATGTAGAATATTTTACAAACAGGGAGCTGTCCTGGCTGAAGTTCAATATCAGAGTTTTAAATGAAGCTGAGGATGATGATGTTAAACTTTTTGAAAGATTGAAATTTTTAAGTATAACATCTTCAAACCTTGACGAGTTCTTTATGGTAAGGATTGCTTCATTAAAGGATATGGTGGATGCTGATTATAAGAAAAAAGATATCTCGGGAATGAGTGCGGAAAAGCAACTTGGTATACTGACTAAGGAGACTCACGATTTTGTTAAAAAGCAGTATGAGGTTTATAACAAATCTTTGGTTCCGCTTTTAAAGAAGGAAAATCTGCATATAATAAGTCATGGTGATGAACTTGATGCAAATGAAAAGAAATTTATAGATGAATATTTTGATGAATTTGTATATCCGGTACTTACACCTATGGCAGTGGATGCTTCAAGACCTTTCCCGCTTGTCAGAAATAAGACTTTAAATATTGCAGCCCTTATAAGAAAGAGAAAAGAAGAAAACTCTAAAAAGAAAAAGAAGGATGTGTATCTTGGAAATGTAGATGCCGATCTTGATTTTGCTATGGTGCAGGTACCGTCTGTACTACCAAGAATTGTAGAGATCCCTTGTGAGTCTGAGGAGAGAAAGATAATCTATCTAGAAGATATCATAGAGAAAAATATTGATAAACTTTTCTTAAACTATGAAGTAATATCCGCAGCAACATTCAGAGTAATGAGAAATGCGGAGTTTAAGCTTGATGAGGATGATGCATCGGATCTGTTAGAGGAAATAAAGAAAAAACTTAAGAAGAGACAGTGGGGAGAGGCTATCAGACTTGAAGCCGAAGAAAGAATGGATGCAAGCCTTTTAAATTTCCTGAAGAGTGAGCTGAATGTTGATGAAGAGGATATATTTAAGATAAACGGACCTCTGGATTTGACAGTTCTGATGAAAATATATTCTCTCGAAGGTTTTGAGAGGCTAAAGGATAAAAAGCATGTTCCTGTAATGAACCAAAGGCTTATAGACTGTGAAGATATATTTGAGGAGATAAAAAAGAAGGATATTTTGCTTTCACATCCATATGAGAGCTTTGATCCGGTAATAGATTTTGTTTCAAAGGCGGCGGCAGATAAAAATGTTCTTGCTATAAAGCAGACTTTATACAGAGTCAGCGGAAACTCGCCTATTATTAAGGCGCTTGCAAATGCTGCTGATAACGGTAAGCAGGTTACAGTTTTGGTGGAGCTTAAGGCAAGATTTGATGAGGAGAATAATATCAACTGGGCAAGGATGCTTGAAAAAGCAGGTTGTCATGTAATCTACGGACTTGTAGGATTAAAGACGCACTCAAAGATAACTCTTGTAGTGAGAAGAGAAGAAGACGGTATCAGAAGATATGTACATCTTGGCACCGGAAACTATAATGATTCTACTGCAAAGCTTTATACAGACCTTGGTATGTTTACAGCAAGAGAAAGCTATGGTGAGGATGCTACGGCAGTCTTTAATATGTTAAGCGGATATTCAGAACCTCCGTTTTGGAAAAGATATGTGGTTGCACCGCTTTGGATGAAGGATATATTCTTAAAGAAGATAAGCCAATGTGAAGAGGCGGCCGGAAGAGGATCCGAGGTAAGAATCATAGCAAAGATGAACTCGCTTTCAGATAAGGATATTATATGCGCGCTGTATTCGGCAAGCTGTGCAGGAGTAAAGATAGATTTAATTGTCAGAGGCATATGCTGTCTTAAGGTAGGAATAAAAGGAGTGTCTGAAAATATTACGGTCAGATCGATTGTCGGAACATTCCTTGAACATGCCAGAATATTTGATTTCCGTATAGACGGTGAAGAGGAGATTTTCCTTGGCAGTGCCGACTGGATGAACAGAAATCTTGAAAAGAGAGTAGAGATAGTATTCCCTGTAGCCGATGAGGATATCATAAAGAGTATAAAGCATTATTTGGATGTGGAACTTGAGGATAATGTAAAGGCATCCATCCTCTTACCTGACGGAAGATATGAGAAGATAAGAAGAGCAGGAAGTGAAAAGAAAAACTCACAGGAAATTTTTATTAAAGAGGCAAAGGCTGAATATGAGAGTACCATAAAGGCCGGAAAAACTGAAGACGGCAGAACTTTTATACCTTTAAAAGGAGAATAGAATAAAAACAGCCACTGCATAAGCAGTGGCTAAAACTTTATAAAAAATTAGTTGTTGATAAGCTTCTCATCATCATTGTTCCAGCTGTAAAGCTTTCTAATCTCTGCACCAACCTTCTCTGAAGGATGCTCAGCTGCAAGCTTTCTCATAGCCTTGAAATGAACCTGGCGACCTGCATTAGACATATCAAGTAAGAAGTCCTTGGCAAATGTACCGTCCTGGATATCTGTAAGAATCTGCTTCATAGCCTTCTTTGTATCCTCTGTAATAATCTTAGGACCTGTGATATAGTCACCGTACTCGGCTGTATTTGATATAGAATATCTCATTCCCTCAAATCCTGACTGATATATAAGATCTACAATAAGCTTCATCTCATGGATACACTCAAAGTATGCATTTCTTGGGTCATAGCCTGCCTCACAAAGAGTCTCAAAACCTGCCTGCATAAGTGCACAAACACCGCCGCAAAGAACAGCCTGCTCACCGAAAAGGTCAGTCTCAGTCTCTGTACGGAATGTTGTCTCAAGAAGACCTGCTCTGGCACCACCGATACCCGCACCATAAGCAAGTGCAAGCTCAAGAGCCTTACCTGTAGCATCCTGCTCTACAGCTACAAGACAAGGTGTTCCCTTACCCTCAAGATACTCTGAACGAACAGTATGTCCGGGAGCCTTAGGAGCAATCATTGCAACATCCACATCCTTAGGTGCTGTGATACAACCGAAGTGAACATTGAAACCATGAGCGAACATAAGCATATTTCCTGCTTCAAGATTCGGCTCGATATCATTCTTATATAAATCAGCCTGAAGCTCATCGTTTATAAGAATCATTATGATATCTGCTTTCTTTGTAGCCTCTGCAGCTGTGTAAACCTTAAGTCCCTGTGCCTCTGCCTTTGCCCATGACTTACTTCCTTCATAAAGACCGACGATTACATTGCATCCGCTTTCCTTTAAGTTCAATGCATGTGCATGTCCCTGGCTACCATAACCGATGATTGCGATAGTTTTACCCTCAAGCATTGAAAGATTACAATCCTCTTGATAATAAATTTTAGACATATAAATACCTCCTAAGTAACTTCTATTTTAACCCATTTAGGCTGGGGAACCATCAAATAAAAACTAGTTGAAAACAACTACATCATCACTTCCTCTTGAAAGAGCAGTGAGTCCTGTTCTGGCAAGTTCCAAAACTTCATAATCTGAAAGAAGGTTTGAAAGTGCTTCAAGTTTTGAATTATCACCTGTAAGCATAACTGTCAAACAATCCTTAGCCACATCTACAATAGTAGCTCTGAAAATATCACAAAGAGCCGCAATATCCTGTCTCTGTGAAGCATCGGCTTTTACCTTTATCATTATAATTTCACGGAAAACACTTTTGCCTTCCTCTAAAACCTTGATATCTCTTACATCTTCAAGTTTTCTAAGTTGCTTTACTATCTGATCAAGAGTGTCCTCGTCCCCGATAGAAACAACTGTCATTCTTGAAAAGCGCGGATCGGCTGTCTCTCCGACAGTGAGAGAGTCTATATTATATCCTCTCCTTGAGAACAGACCTGATACACGACTTAAAACACCTGCAGAATTATCTACAATAAGTGAAAATACTCGTCTCATTTTACCTCCCAATATTAAAAGTAGTAAATAATAAAATCATATTGGTTTTCATTTTACTATAGCACCATTATGATAAATGTCAATTTATTATATAATATAATTGTTATAACCTGAGGTTATAATACAAAAAAACAGTATCTATTTTACCTGTGATCTTCTCCAAAATCAATAGTTGATAAATCATATTGTGCAGGTTGATCATTATCATCCAATTCATAGGCATATAAAACGGTTCTTGTATCATCACCCTCATATGAACAGGTTATAAAAGACCAAATCTTATTCACACCTGCTTCCGGAATCTCTCTGAAGGTACATTTTTCTGTCATCCTGTCCACATAGTTGTGGAAATAATCCATATCATCAAAATATGTCTGTCTTCTTTCAGGTGCGGAATCTGTATAAAGAGCGGCAACAGTCTTTAATCTATAAGTTTTATTCGGAGTATAAATATATATCATTCTATGTTCCTTGAAAAAATCTTCATTTTTGAACTTAGTGATATCGGTAAACATTTTACCGTCTTTCATATGATGACCGTAGATAATATTGTTAAGTGTTGAAAAATCCGAATTACTGTAGCCGTCCATGTACACGGAATAATATGATTCCTGATGGTTTATATCATGGTGTAAATAATATTCTATATCATATTCTTTCCATAATACCGGATAATCAATTACAGTTCCGGGAATATACACCCATGCTATCACATCGGGATTTGTAGCCTTAAGCGAATCAAAATCAATTTTCCTTGTATAATTTTCATCAGTCTCATAAGCTTTTGTAGGCGGCTCGGTTGTAGTTTCTTCTTGAGTGGTTGTAGTTTCAAGAGTAGTTTCAGGTTCTTTATTTTTGCTTTTTGTATTTGAAAATATGACGGCAATCGCTGTAAGTAATACTGCGAAAGCCAAAATAGGTAATAAAATTTTCTTTTTCATATATCTCCTAACGACTTTTAGGTAGAAGTATAGCATTTTTTTTTACTATTGTATATAAATCTTATGAATTAGATTGATAAAAAAAATTTCCTCTACTATAATTAGTGGGAAGACGGAGGAGAAAAATGAACGACTTAAATTTGAATCAGAGAGATGAAATTATAATGGATAAAAGGGCAATATTTGCTTTATCTTTTTTAATACCGGTTTTTATAATGATATTAATATTCATTCAAAGAGGAATATTCCCGTTTGGTGATGAGAGCTTTTTGAGAACTGACATGTATCATCAGTATGCTCCGTTTTTTTCAGAGTTTAAATATAAGCTGAGTAATGGCGGTTCACTTCTTTACAGTTGGGACCTCGGTATGGGAATAAATTTCTCGGCACTTTATGCCTACTATCTTGCCAGCCCTCTAAACTGGCTTATTATTCTATGTCCGCAAAAATATGTGATAGAGTTTATGACATATATGATAGTTGCAAAGATAGGACTTTCAGGACTTGGTTTCACATATTATTTATCTAAACATACCTCAGGAAACAAAGCCGGAATATTATTCTTTGGAATATTCTATGCACTTTCAGGATATATGGCGGCATATAGCTGGAACATTATGTGGCTGGATTGTATTATACTTTTTCCGATAGTATGCTTGGGTATTGAAAGACTTGTAAAAACAGGAAAAGGTTTACTGTATACACTTATACTTGGGCTATGTATACTGTCAAATTATTATATTTCAATAATGATTTGTCTGTTTATGGTAATATACTTCATTTCTCTTAATCTAATGGATAATGAAAACAATTGGAGAAAATTTGTAATTGCTTCAATCAGATTTGCTGTTTATTCATTGCTTGCAGGAGGACTGAGTGCACTTGTTTTATTGCCTGAAATATATGCACTTAAGCTTACAGCCTCGGGAGACTTTGACTTTCCAAGTACATTTAATTCATATTTTTCTATTTTCGATATGATTGCCAGACATATGGGCAATGTGAAAGTTGAAATCGGACTTGATCATTGGCCGAATATATTCTGTGGTGTCGGAATATTTTTATTTGTTGTTCTGTACATATTGAACAGAAAGATTTCCAAGAAAGAAAAAGCGGTTTATATTTCATTGCTTGTATTTTTTCTTGCAGGTTTTTCAATAAATGTATTGAATTATATATGGCACGGACTTCATTATCCGAACTCACTACCTGCGAGACAGAGTTTTATCTATATATTCCTTGTACTCTTTATATGTGCAAAGGCATATGATAATTTCAGTGCGAATACAACAAAGGATCTTGGATTGGCATTTGGAATCAGTATGATATATATTTTGCTTGCACAAAAGATAGTAAATAATGAGGATTTCCATTTTGCAGTATTTTATGCGGCAATGATTTTTATAAGCATTTATGCAATGTTAATGTATTTGCATATGGCAAAGAGAATATCAAAAACATATTTATTTTTGATTACACTTGCAATAGTGGTAATTGAATCAAGTGTCAATATGTCGGTTACAAGTGTGACAACAATAAACAGAAGTAATTATATAAATGACAATGCCGATGTAAGAGCTTTACTTAAGAAATTGCCGATGGATGATTTTTATCGTATAGATAAGGTGGACAGAAAAACAAAGGATGACGGTGCATGGTTGAATTTTAAATCGGTATCTATTTTTTCATCTACAGCAAATGCTTCACTTACCGAATTATTTGAAAAACTTGGAAATGAAGCATCTACAAATGCATATTCTATAACCGGAGAAACACCTCTTTTAGATATGCTTTTTGCGGTAAAATATGCAATATATACCGGTGAGTCAAGAAATACAAATATTTCTTATGTGGATATATCAGGAAACAGTTATTTATATGAAAATCCTTATACTCTGCCGCTTGGATATATGGTTGATGAAAGATTTACAGATGATTGGAACTTGAATCTCGGAGATCCTATAGATGTTCAAAATGATTTGGCCGCCGTTTACGGTTTACCTGATATATTTGAGCAAATAGAGACTATAAAGGAGTCTACTTCCGTAAACTTTCAGACTGATATAGACGGTGAATACTATGCCTATGTTACAAATCCGGCCATTGACGAAGTGGAATTCAGTTATGGAGACGGAGATGTTAAAAAGTCATTTAAGAATCTGAAGAGACATTATATATTGGAGCTTGGAACTCTTGAGGGAGAGAAAAACGGAAGATTTGTAAGTACGGATGATAAGGATGAATCAATTGATGCAAGAGTTTATAGAGTCAACTATGATTCGCTGAAGAAATTGTATTATATCCTAAATAAGAATCCTTTATATCTCAGTAAGATTTCAGATTCATACCTGTCAGGAAATGTTCATGCGGTAGAAAATACCACATTGTTTACTTCTATTCCATATGATGAAGGATGGAGTGTTTATGTGGACGGAAAGAAAGCTGAAAAGATAAAGATTATGGATGCCTTTATCGGCTTAAAACTTGAAAAAGGACAGCATGAAATAGAATTTAAATATTTAAGTTCAGGTATTATTGAAGGTGCAATAATAAGTGTGGCTTCATTGGCTTTATTATTACTGATATGCCTTGTGAAAAAAGTTATTGAAAACGGCGGAATCAAATTCAAAAAGAAAGAAGTTATTGAAGACGATGAGTTTGAAGAACTTGATATAGAAGATTCGGATGATGATGAAGATAACGATGAAGACGATGATGACGAAGAAGACGATGACGAATCTGAAGAAAAAAACGGTGAAAATAAACGTGTATACGTTGATATAACCACAGGCGGTGGAAAAGGTGTAGTTGAACTGCTTACAAAAAACTATAATTCTGAAACTGATGAAAATACAAATGATGAAGATTTGAAATAGAAAGACGGTGTATATATGAAACTTTGGGGTGGAAGATTTACAAAAGAAACAAATAAACTGGTGGAGAGTTTTAATGAATCACTTTCATTTGACCATAGATTCTATAAGCAGGATATCAGAGGAAGCATAGCTCATGTAAAGATGCTTGCAAAACAAAATATACTTACAGATGATGAGAGAGATAAAATCATTGAAGGACTGAATTCTATAGAAAAGGATATAGAAAGCGGTGTATTAAAATTTGATGACGGTTCAGAGGACATTCATTCATTTGTTGAAGCACATTTGATTGAGAGAATAGGTGATACAGGAAAGAAGCTTCATACCGGAAGAAGCAGAAACGATCAGGTGGCACTTGATATGAAACTCTATGTAAGAGATGAGATTGATGAGCTTAAGGACCTTCTATATGAACTGCTTAGTGAAGTTCTTCGTATAATGGAAGAAAATACTACAACATATATGCCGGGATTTACACATTTACAAAAGGCACAGCCTACAACTCTGGCACATCATTTCGGTGCATATTTTGAGATGTTTATAAGAGACTTTGACAGGCTTCGCTCTACAAGAAAGAGAATGAATCTTTCACCTTTGGGCTCAGGAGCTTTTGCAGGAACGACATATGATCTTGACAGAGATTATGTGGCAAGCCTTTTGGAGTTTGAGACTGCTACAAGAAACAGTATGGATTCCGTAAGTGACAGAGATTATCTTTTGGAGTTGTTATCAGACCTTGCTATAATCTCAATGCATCTTAGCAGGCTGTCAGAGGAAATTATCATATGGAATACAGATGAATACAGATTTGTGGAGATGGATGACACATATTCTACAGGTTCATCTATAATGCCGCAGAAGAAAAATCCTGATATTGCAGAGCTTATAAGGGGAAAGAGCGGTAGAGTATACGGAAGTCTGATATCTCTTCTTACAACAATGAAGGGCTTACCGCTTGCATATAACAAAGATATGCAAGAAGACAAGGAGATGTCTTTTGATGCTATAGATACTGTAAAAAGTTTGATAAAACTTATGAGCGGAATGCTCTCAAGTATGAAGTTCAATAATGAAAGAATGGCAGAAAGTGCAAGAGGAGGCTTTACAAATGCAACCGATGCGGCAGATTATCTTGTAAAGAAAAATGTTGCATTCAGAGATGCACATGAGATTGTCGGCAGGCTTGTACTTTACGGAATTGAGCATGGAAAGGCACTTGATGATTTCTCACTTGAGGAGTTTAGAAATATATCTGAATATTTTGATTATGATATATATGATGCTATTTCTTTAAAAACTTGCGTGGAAAAGAGAAATACCAAGGGAGCTCCGGGACTTACAGCTATAATGAATGAAATAAAAGAATCAAAAAAGCTTTTGGAGTCTATAAAGAAATAGGAAATTTATGAAATTAAGAAAGAATGATATATATCTGATAATTGTTGCAGTTATTCTTGGAATTGTTGCAGGACTTTATATTTACTTAAATAAGAAGCCGGGCGGCAAAGCCGTTTTAAAGTACGGAAATAATCAAAGTATGGATATCGATCTGTCAAAGGACAGGGAAATCAATCTGGAAAGTAACGGAATAGATATACATCTTGATATAAAGGACGGTGCAATAGCATTTATTCAAAGTGAATGCCCCGATCACATCTGTGAAAGATTCGGTTATATAAAAAATATCGGTGAGTCGGCAATCTGCTTGCCGGCACAGGCTTCAGTCACGATTATCAGTGAATAGGAGAGATTATGGTTTCAAAAAAGATGCTTGACCTCGGTACAAAGAGGTCGGTTATTAGAGATATATTTGAGTATGGAAGTATGCTTGCAAAGGAGATCGGAGCGGAAAATGTACTTGACTTCAGCCTTGGCAATCCAAGTACTCCGGCTCCGAGAGAGGTCGCAAATACTATAAAATATATGGTGGAGGAGCTTTCACCAAAGGAGTACAACAGTTATACATCATCAGCAGGAAACACCGATACAAGAATTGCAGTTGCAAAAAACTTGAATAAGCGTTTTGCTACAGACTATAATGAAAACAATATTTTTATGACTTGCGGTGCCGCCGCTTCACTTAATATAATATTTAAGGCAATTATAGAGTCGGATGATGATGAGATAATAGTAAATATTCCGTACTTCCCTGAATATAAGGTATTTATAGAGGGACAGGGCGGTAAACCTGTATTTGCAAAATGCAGTGAGAATCTTCATCTTGAGATAGACGAAATCGAAAGCAAGATAAATGAAAATACAAAGGCTGTACTTATAAACTCTCCAAACAATCCTTCAGGTGTAATCTATCCTAAGGAGAATTTGGAAGCACTTGCAGAGCTTTTGCAGGAAAAACAAAAAGAGTATTCACATCCTATATTTTTAATAAGCGATGAGCCGTACAGAGAACTTGTGTTTACAAATGAGAAACCTGAGTTTTTACCGAATATATATGATAATACACTTGTAGCATATTCATGGTCAAAATCTCTATCACTTCCGGGTGAGAGAATCGGCTATATCCTGGTTCCAAATAAGGTTAAAAGTCATGAAGATGTTTTCGCGGCGGTAGGCGGAGCGGCAAGAGTACTCGGGTATGTCTGTGCGCCTTCCATGTTTCAGTATGTGATAAAAAACTGTGTAGACGCACAGCCTAATATTGAAGTGTACAGGACTAACAGAAATATCTTGTTTGAGTCACTGCCGAAGTTTGGGTATACGGTAGCAAATCCGGGAGGAGCTTTCTACATGTTTATCAAGTCACCAAGCGGCGACGGAAACGAATTTTGTGAAAGAGCAAAAAAATATCATATGCTTTTGGTTCCGGGAGAAGGATTCGGAATGAAAGAATATGTCAGACTGTCTTTTTGTGTGGATACAGAGAAGATAGAAAAGTCAATAGATGTATTTAAGAAGTTAATGGATGAGTACAATCTCTGATATGTATAAAATAAACTAAAACATTTGTAAGAATATACTAATTAATACTATTGTTAGGGCTATAGAACCTGTAATGTTGAACAGTTCTATAGCCTTTTATTGTGCATTACCCCGAATTTATACTTTATTGGTAAAGTATATTGACTATTATATATAATGTTTTATACTTTACTATAAGAGTAAACTTTTTAAAAATACATATAATCAGATATGTGTTTATTACATTATAGTAAGTTTTCTATAATGTATCGGAGTTGTAATATACAGCTCAAAATATCGACTTTATGTCGATACAACAATATAAGTGGAGGGAATGTATGTCTTATCAAACAACAAAGGAACATGAGTTGCTTAGAGAGAAGGTTCGTGAGTTTGCAGAGAGAGAAATAAAGCCTGTAGCTTTCAGTCTTGATGTAAAGAGCGAATTTCCTACTCAAATCGTGAAGAACATGGGAAAGCTTGGCATTATGGGACTGCCATATGAAAAGAAGTATGGTGGAGCAGGTCTTGATGTTATAAGCTATGCCATAGCGGTAGAAGAGCTTTCAAGAGTTGACGGCGGTGTAGGTGTTATACTTTCAGCACACACCTCGCTTGGTACTTATCCTATAGCGGCTTTCGGTAATGAAGAGCAAAAAAAGAAGTATTTACCGGGATTATGCAGCGGTGAGCTTCTTGGAGCTTTCGGACTCACGGAACCGAATGCCGGATCCGATGCGGGAGGCACGGAAACTACCGCTGAGGATATGGGAGATTATTATCTCTTAAACGGAAACAAGATATTTATCACAAACGGTGGTGAAGCCGATGTTTATGTAATCTTTGCACTTACCACACCAAATATAGGTACAAGAGGTATCTCAGCACTTATAGTGGAAAAGGGTATGGAAGGATTTACATTCGGTGATCACTATGACAAGCTCGGAATCAGATCAAGCGCTACATGTGAGCTTAACTTTAATAATGTAAAGGTTCCAAAGGCGAATTTACTTGGAAAAGAGGGTCAGGGATTTAAGATTGCAATGGCTACACTTGACGGCGGTAGAATAGGAATTGCAGCTCAGGCACTTGGTATTGCACAGGGAGCTTTTGAAGAAGCTGTTGAATACAGTAAGGAAAGAGAACAGTTCGGAAAGCCTATAGCCGCACAGCAGGCAATTGCATTTAAAATTGCGGATATGGCTACAAAGCTCAGATGTGCAAGAATGCTTGTATATTCCGCTGCGGAACTTAAAGAAGCTCATGCTCCGTACGGAATGGAATCGGCTATGGCAAAGCAGTATGCATCCGATGTTGCACTTGAGATAACTTCAGAAGCACTTCAGATTTTCGGCGGAAACGGATACTTAAAGGGTATGCCTGTAGAGAGAATGTATCGAGATGCCAGAATTACTCCTATATATGAGGGAACAAATGAGATACAAAGAGTTGTAATAGCCGCTCATATATTAGGTAAGATATCAAGAGGTGAAACTGCTGCCGTTAAGAAAACAAAGGGACCTGAGACCGGTGAGAGAAAGAGAATGATCATAGGAGAAGGTTCATTAAAAGAAAAAATTGATGTACTTGTATCAAATCTTAAAAAGGACGGATATGACTTCAGTGTCGGTATCCCTATGGATACACCTATCGTAGCTGCCGAAAGAGTTGTCAGTGCAGGACAGGGCATAGGTTCAAAAGAGAATATGAAACTTGTAGAGGATTTGGCCAAGGCTGCAGGTGCCGCAATAGGTTCTTCAAGACCTGTAGCGGAGACTCTTGGATATTTGCCGCTTGACAGATATGTAGGTATGTCTGGACAGAAGTTTAAAGGAAATCTATATATTGCCTGCGGTATTTCAGGTGCATTACAGCATCTAAAGGGCATCAAGAATGCTTCTACAATAGTTGCAATAAATAAAGACCCTAATGCAAGAATCTTTAAAAACTGTGATTACGGTATAGTCGGTGATGTAAATGAGGTATTGCCTGCGCTTACAAAAGCACTTGATACAGGTGAGAAGAAGCCCGCGCCACCAATGAAGAAAATCAAGAGAGCTGTAGCTAAGAAGCATACACCTTCAAGAAAGCTCTATCTGTGTAACGGTTGTGGTTATGAATATGATGTACTTCTGGGAGATGAAGAGGGAGATGTAAGACCGGGAACGGAGTTTAAAGACCTTCCAAAGGAATGGGTATGTCCACACTGTGGTGAAGCTGCAGACAATTTCATAGAGATTGAAGTATAAGAGGAGGAGAGTATGTATAATTACCGTAAAGTTACAGATGATTTGTATTGGGTAGGTGGAGACGACCACAGATTAAGTCTTTTTGAAAATATTCATCCTATATATCATGGAGTATCTTATAATGCATATCTTCTTATGGATGAAAAAACGGTTCTGGTAGATACAGCAGACTGGTCAGTTGGGAGACAGTTCCTTGACAATGTAGAGGGAGTTTTAGGTGAGAGAAACTTGGATTTCTTACTTATAAACCATGTAGAGCCGGATCATGCGGCTTCTATTCCTGAGATTTTACTTCGTTGGCCTAATGTAAAGATAATTACAACAGAGAAGGCTGCAATGATACTTCGCCAATTCGGATTCAATATCAGGCCGGAGCAGGTGGATGAGGTTACGGAAGGTGACAGCAGATGTTTCGGAAAGCATACAATTGCATTTGTAAAGGCACCAATGGTTCATTGGCCTGAGGCAATGGTAAGCTTTGATACTACAAACGGAGTACTTTTCTCGGCAGATGCCTTCGGTTCATTCAGAGCACTTGACGGAAAACTTTTTGCGGATGAAGTAGAGTTTGATAAAGAATGGCTTGATGATGCCAGAAGGTACTATACAAATATAGTCGGAAAGTATGGTCCGCAGGTTTTACAGGTATTAAAGAAGGCTTCTACTCTGCCTATTAAGTATATCTGCCCGCTTCACGGTCCGGTTTGGAGAAAGGATATTCCTTATATCTTGGATAAATATATGCACTGGGCAAGCTATGAGCCGGAAGAGAAGGGTATCATGATAGTATATGCTTCTATGTATGGAAATACTGAGGCCGCTGCAGAAGTTTTAGCAAGAAAGCTCTGTGAAAAAGGAATTACAAAGACAAGACTTTATGATGTTTCAAGTACACATATGAGCTATCTTATCTCGGATTTGTTCAGATACAGCCATTTGGTGCTTGCATCTGTGACATATAATCTTGGAATATTCCCTCCGATGCACAACTTCCTTATGGATCTTAAGGCTCTCAATCTGCAAAAGAGAACATGTGCCATAGTTGAAAACGGCTCATGGGCACCAAATTCCGGTAATCTTATGAAGGCAGAGCTTGAAGAGATGAAGCATATGGATATTTTGGATGATGAAGTGAATATAACATCTTCATACAGAGAGAACAATGAAAGTGATATGGATGCATTGGTAGACGCTCTTGTTGCTTCATTTAATAAAAAATAATTTAATATAATTATAGTTTCGGGTCGGGGAGTATTCTCCGACCTTTTTATATTGACAAAAAGGATTTTTGGTTTAAGAATATGACCAGGTAATAAAATATTTTTGGAGGAGTAGTATGAACTCATTTGACAACTTTGATGATAATAAAGAGAATGTTACAACTGTGCATAACAGTAAGAAGGAACTTGATAAAGTCGGAGCCGGAAAAACCTATGCAAAAATAACTGTAGAGGATATTGAAAAAGCGGATGAATTTTGGGATATTTTGGATCCGATATACTGGACTGTAGATATTTACAGTTCATATGAGGAGTACTTAAATTCCGCCAAGGATTTCACATTGGAGCAAAGATATCTTAACGCAATATCATGGTATCTTATGGAAGTAAATAACGGAGGACATTTACAGTTTTTTGACAACTCCACAGGAATAGTATGGGAAGATGCCCTAAACGGACTTAAAGAGTTCGGAATGGAAGAGTTGGCTGATAACTTTAAAAAGGTTGTAGATCTGTTTGGAGGCAGTATTCCATTTGACAGAGAAGAGCGATGGGAAGCTATGGATAAAATGAGTGAAGGCTTTGAAGAACTTTTGGATAAGGCCGACAGTGTTGTATACGATCTGTATGACTATGACTACACATTTGAAATGAAATATATAAAATCTCATCCTGACAAGTTTGTATTTGAGGGATATTATAATAAGATAGTCTAACAGTATGGATAATATATAAGTAAAGATAAGGCTGAGATCATTTTTACATGTATTCTCAGCCTTTAAAAATATATTATTCAAGCAGATATTTTAAGTATCCATATCCTCGTTCATCCATTTTTTCATATGGAATAAATTCAAGAGATGCACTGTTGATACAGTATCTTTTGCCACCTGATTCTTTGGGACCGTCATCAAAAACATGTCCTAAGTGGGCGTTACCGCTTCTGCTTCTTACCTCTGTTCTGTTCATATTGAAGCTGTCATCTTCACTGTATTTTACTACATCCTCATTTATAGGTTTTGAAAAACTTGGCCAACCGCAACCTGATTCAAATTTGTCTGTTGAGACAAAGAGTGGTTCCTTTGTTGTAATATCTACATAAATTCCCTTTTCAAAATTGTTCCAATATTCATTTGCAAAAGGTCTTTCAGTATCACTGTTAATAGCAACTTGGTATTGCTCATCTGTAAGCTGTTTTTTGAGTTCATCATTTGAAGGTCTTGGATATTTGTAAATATCTATCTTTGGCTCCTTACTTTGTGTTTCAGTTTTCTTATCCAATGGTTTATCTGCAAGAGATAAGTCTATATGACAGTATCCACCGGGGTTTTTAGCAAGGTAATCCTGATGATAATCTTCAGCATCAAAGAATTGAGCTAAAGGTAAAACCTCTATTGCGATAGGTTTGTCATATTTAGTTTGTTCAGCTGCCAGAATCTTTTCTATTATAGTTTTATCTTCTTCATTTGTATAATATACTCCGGTTCTATACTGAGTACCTGTATCATTTCCCTGTTTATTTACACTTACAGGATCTACTACACGAAGGTAATACTCCAGAAGATCTTCAAGGCTTACTATATCGGAATTATACATTACTTTTACAGTTTCAGCATGACCGCTTGTATGAAGATCTTGGTACTTCGGATTTTGGGTTTTACCGTTTGCATATCCGCTGACAGCATCCTCAACACCATCTATCTTTTGCATATAGGCTTCAAGCCCCCAAAAGCAACCACCTGCAAGATAGATCTCTTTTATATTACCGGACTGAGATATATTACTTACTTTACCGGAATATTGTGTGGTTTCATCATTTGAAAGCGTTTCTTCTTTCTTTTTCAAACCCGCAGTAAATACATATAAACTTACTGCAACAATAAATATCGGTATTATCAAAAATAATTTATTTTGACTCATATCTATTCCCTCCTGTTATATTAAAATGCAACCATATTGGAATTGGTTGTAATATAGATTATAATACGACTTATAAGGTAAAGAATCGGTAAAATTTTGGATTTAAAAGGAGTCTGATATGAACTCAAATGAGATAAGAGTGGAATTGTTTAAAATGCAGGATATGGATTATAGAGATTTTAACAGTAAGTTGATACCTACGGTTGATAAGAGTCTTTTTATAGGGGTAAGAACACCTGAACTTAGAAAGTATGCCAAGCAACTTGCTAAAAGAGAAGATATCGAAGAATTTTTGCATTCATTACCACATAAATATTTTGATGAGAATCAGCTCCATGCATTTATTTTATCTGAAATAAAGGATTTTAAGAGCTGTGTTGATAAAGTGAATGAATTTTTACCTTATGTAGATAACTGGGCAACTTGTGACCAGCTCTCACCGAAAGTATTTAAAAAAAATCATAAGGAGTTGATTGCATATATAAAAGAATGGCTGGAATCTGATAAAGTATATACTGTTAGATTCGGTATCGGTATGCTTATGGAACATTTCTTGGATGAGGATTTTGATATAAGTTACCTCGAGACAGTTTCAAATATAAGGTCAGATGAATACTATGTAAATATGATGATTGCATGGTATTTTGCAACGGCACTGGCAAAGCGGTATGAGAGTGTACTTCCATTTATTGAAAACAGAAGGCTTGAAATATGGACTCATAATAAGGCTATACAGAAGGCGGTAGAGAGTTATAGAATAAGTACAGATAAAAAAACTTATTTAAAAGAACTGAAAGTAAAGAAGGGGTAAGGTGTTTTATTGAGGACAAGAGAAGAGGCCTGTAGTTTCGGGCTGGGATTTGAAAATACATACTTGGATAAGCCCTTTAGAAAGGCGGATTGGCAGCTGATCAGAGTAAAGGACAGCAAGAAGGCCTTTCTTTGTATTTATGAAAGAGACGGTTTTGTAAATTTAAATGTAAAAGTTGACCCTGCGTGGAGAGACTTTTGGAGAAGTACATATGCTTCAGTCATTCCCGGGTATCATCAGAATAAGGAACATTGGAATACAATAATACTTGACGGCAGTATAAAGGAAGATGATATAAAGAGGATGATTGCTGAAAGCTATGATTTGGTAACGGATTCACCTACAAAAAGGATATATGAGGCGGTAAAGAGAATACCTAAAGGCAAGGTTGCAACCTATGGCAAGGTGGCAGAGATGGCGGGAAATAAAAAGATGTCAAGAGCGGTAGGAAATGCTCTTCATAAAAATCCCGATCCTGACAATATCCCTTGCTTTCGTGTAGTCAATTCAAAAGGTGAGCTTGCACCTGAATTTGCCTTTGGAGGAATCGGCGAACAGAGAAAGCTTTTAGAGGCTGAGGGAATAGAAGTTAAAGATAATAAAGTGGATTTATCAAAGTATGGTTTAGAATAGGAGTCTTATGAAGTTATTTAGCGGTGAGGACCTAATTATATATTTCTTTATATACGGGCTTTTGGCTTGGGTACTGAATACGGTCATATACAGTTTAAAAGAACAAAAGTATATAAATACGGGTGTTTTAAATATTCCGATTCTTATATGTCCTGCCTTAATTATGATTTTGATGATAATAGTATCATCAGGAAAAAATGTCAGCTATTACGGAATGCTTATGATGGCTTTTATAGATTATTTTATACTGGATAAGTTAGGACTGTTCTTCTCACAAAGGCTTCTTTTAAAAAAGGAAATAAGCCCTGAAAGGCTGGGATATGGTAAGAACCTGAGGATTAGTTTAATAAATGCGATTATTATAACAGCTGTATGTTTTACCTGTTTAAAAACTTTACAGCCTATTATATTTTCTTTGGTATCGCTGATTCCAAGAATAATAGTAAATATAATTGCCATTGTTCTTTCACTGCTTTTAATTTCGGATATTGTGTTTACATATATTTTTGTCAGAAAATACCCTATGCAAAGCATGGACAGCAATATAGCCAAGAGAAAAAATACTTTCGGAGAATGGATTTCAAAAAACATCTGGAAGAGAATTTATAAAATTTACCCAAGTCTTTTATCAGATGATTTTGAAGACAGCAATAAAGGTATTTCAGATGCGGATAAATTACTTGAAGAACAGGGCATTATATTTGCAAGAGGAATAAATGCCGCTAAGCTTATTTGGGTACTGTTTATATCCTCGCTTATCGGAGATATCGTAGAAACCATATATGTGCTTATTGTAGGACATGAACTTATGAGACGCTCAAGCTTTGTACTCGGACCTTTCAGCCTTGTGTGGGGACTTGGTGCGGTAATACTTACCTTAGCACTTTCAAAAGTAAAAAGGCAGAATAATCTGTCTATATTTATATCAGGCTTCTTTTTTGGAGGAGTATTTGAATACTTGTGCTCCGTATTTACTGAAGTATTCTTCGGTATGAAGTTTTGGGACTATTCACATATGCCTTTTAATATTGACGGCAGAACAAATCTTTTGTTTATGTTATTTTGGGGCATAGTGGCTTTGGTATGGTTTAAATTTATATACCCTCCTTTTTCAAAGTTTATAGAGAAAATTCCACCGGTAACCGGCTCGGTACTTGCGGTATTTATAGCGCTGTTTTTTATCTGCAACGGAACGGTCACTTCAATGGTAATGATAAGGACTACGGACAGAAAAAAACACCCTGAAGCAAGGAATGTGATAGAGCAGTTCATAGATGATGAATATCCGAATAAAGTGGTAAGAAAGCTTTGGCCGAATATGAATTTTTTGGAGGAGTAGATATATGAATGAGAGCAAAAAAAGTATGGCTGTAATAATGGCATTACTTGCGGCAACATTCTATGCGATAAATACTCCTTTTTCTAAAGTACTCTTAAAAAATGTCACACCGACATTTATGGCTTCATTTTTGTATCTGGGAGCCGGAATCGGTGTAGGTATAATGTATCTGCTTAATTCAAAAAGAGAGAAGAATATTGAAAAGCTGTCAAAGACAGACTTGCCATATACTCTAGGGATGATTGTTCTTGATATTTTGGCACCTATATTTTTAATGATCGGAATAAATATAGGTTCGGCTTCAAATGCATCATTACTTGGAAATTTTGAAATCGTAGCGACCACACTTATCGCTCTTTTGATATTCAAAGAGGTTGTAACATCAAGGCTGTGGCTTGCCATAGGATTTATTACATTATCAAGCATAGTTCTATCATTTGAAGGAAGCGGAAGTTTTAAATTCTCTTTGGGCTCATTGTTTGTAATAATTGCAACATGTTGTTGGGGGCTTGAAAACAACTGTACAAGAATGATTTCAAATAAGAGTACTTATGAGATAGTGATATTAAAAGGGATATTTTCAGGTACAGGTTCATTTATAATTGCAATAATACTTGGGGAGAGGATACCTGATATAAAATATATTTTGATTTCAATGTTGCTTGGGTTTGTGGCATATGGTCTCAGTATATTTTTATATATCAGGGCACAGAGAGATTTGGGTGCCGCCAAAACAAGTGCATATTATGCAATAGCTCCTTTTATAGGTACATTCTTATCATTTGTGGTAGACGGTGACAGATTGACGGAAGTTTATTTTATCGGACTTATATTTATGATAACAGGAAGCGTGATTGTTGTATATGATACGATGTTAAAAAATCATATTCATTACCATATACATACGATTGTTCATACACATAACGGCTCAACACATAAGCATGTAATTAAGCATGAGCATACTCACTCTCATTTGGTTTCAGAAGAAAAACATTCTCACAGTCATGATGATTATATAAACAGTGTGGAGCATAAGAGGATGCATGAGACGGGTGTGTAGATTTATATTTAATGTAAATGTTGACATTACATTAAATAGGCTATATTATTTTATTAAAAAAGGAGTATGCAAATGCAGATATCAAGCAGATTTACAATAGCATTACATATTTTTGCATGTGTAGAATATTTTAAAGATAAAGAGAAGATAACCAGTGACTTTCTGTCAGGCAGTATAAGGTCAAATCCGGTAATTATCAGAAATATTCTTTCTCAGTTAAAGAAAGCCGGACTTATAAATGTAGTCAGAGGAACCGGAGGTATAGAGATTTTAAAAGATCCGTCTGAGATAACATTTTATGATATTTATAAGGCGGTTGAAGCAGTTAAAGAAGAGGGGCTGTTTCATTTCCATGAGGAGCCGAATCCTGCTTGTCCTGTAGGGAAAAATATACATGGAATATTGGACGGTAAGCTTGGTGAAATACAGGAAGCGATGGAAAACAAGATGAAAAGCTATACTCTTTTGGATATTGAAAAGGGTATAAAAGAGATTTCAGACTGAAAGATGCTTATAACGGCATCTTTTTTTAATATAAAGTATTGACAAGTTTGATGTAATTATTTATATTACAACTATTATATGTTCTGTTTTTGAAGGAGGCAAGTATGAATCAAAATGAAAGACTTGATTATCTCATAGAAGCTTTTAAAGAAGATTCCGGTGAGTATAAAAACTTAAAAGTACCTGTTGATACAGAAGGGAAGAAAAGAATACTGCGTTCTCTTATGAATATCAGAATGCCAAGGGAAATGAATACTGAGGTATTAAAAATACAAGATGAATATCTTAGAGAAGCTATAAATGAAAACGGTATAGTATATCTTTCGTATATAGATACAGTGGAAGATAATATCTCTATATGGCAGGGAGATATTACAAGGCTGAAGGTGGATGCAATAGTTAATGCTGCAAACTCACAGATGCTCGGTTGCTTTATTCCTATGCATACCTGTATTGATAATTGTATACATACATTTGCCGGTGTGGAGCTTAGAAATGAATGTAACAAAAAAATGAACCGGCTAAGGATTCGTTATGGCAGGGATTATGAACAACCTACAGCAATTCCTATGCTCACAGATGCTTACAATCTTCCCGCAAAAAAGATTGTTCATATAGTCGGCCCTATTGTACAAGGGGGACTTAGCAAAAGGAATGAGGAAGATCTTAAAAACTGTTATAAAAACACTTTAGATCTTTGCGTTGAAAACGGATTGAGAAGCGTGGCATTTTGCTGTATATCTACCGGAGTATTTCATTTTCCGAATAAAAGAGCTGCTGAAATTGCAGTAGCAACTGTAAGAGAATGGTTAAAAGAAAATCAAGGTAAAATTGATAGAATAATATTTAATGTATTTAAGGATGAGGATAAGAAATATTACGAGAGGGAACTATGGATAAAAAAGAATGTTGGTTACAGTGGGCAATAGAATTACAGAGTCTGGCACAGATAGGTCTTAATTATTGTAAAGATGTATATGATAAAGAAAGATATCAGAGAATCAGAGATATTTCTGCAGAAATGGTTTCATTTATGACGGATATTCCAAATATGAAAGTTAAAGATCTTTTCTGCAATGAAAGTGGTTATCAGACACCAAAACTTGACACCAGAGCCGCCATTTTTAAAGATGAAAAAATTCTTCTTGTACATGAAAATGACGGCAAATGGTCTTTACCCGGAGGATGGGTGGATGTTAATGTATCAGTAGGTGAAAATGTAGTAAAAGAGGTTAAGGAAGAATCAGGATTGGATGTTATCACAGAAAAAGTAATAGCGATTCAGGACAGATCAAAACATAATCTACCCGTCTATGCATATGGAATATGTAAAATTTTTGTCCAATGTTCTGTAATTGGTGGTAAATTTGAAGAGAATAATGAAACGACGGAATATCGTTATTTTTCAATATCAGAATTACCTGAACTTGCAACAGAGAAAAATACTGTAGAACAAATCAAAATTTGTTTTGAGGCTTATAAATCAGATAATTGGAAAACATTATTGGATTAATTATTTTAGAAAATTCACAGAAAGGAGCAGAACTATGGATATGGACTTTTTTAAAATATCTGACGGTTACAGAGAGTCTATCAGCAAAGGAATAGCTGCAATGCAGTATTTTAAGGGCAGAGTCAATTATGTAACCGGCGACAGAGAAGAGCAGTTACAAAGATTAAAGAATGAAATTAGAAGTTGTGATGCAATTTTGATTGGAGCCGGTGCAGGCCTCTCCACATCTGCCGGATTATCATACTCCGGTGAAAGATTTGATAAGTATTTCTTTGATTTTGGAAAGGCTTTCGGTATAAAAGATATATATTCAGGCGGTTTTTATCCTTTTCCAAAGAAAGAGATGTTTTGGGCATGGTGGGCAAGGCATATTTATTTTAACAGATATGTTGATGCTCCAAAACCTGTATATAAGGACTTACTTGAATTGGTTAAGGATAAGGACTATTTTGTAATTACCACAAATGTAGACCATCAGTTTCAAAGAGCAGGATTTGATAAGAAAAGACTTTTCTACACTCAGGGAGATTACGGACTTTTTCAAAGTACAAATCCGGATTGTAAAGATACCTTTGATAATAAGGAGTGGGTAGAAAAAGCCTTAAAAGCACAGGGATTCATTCAAGATGAGAGCGGTGCATTTACAGTACCTAATGATCGAGAGATTCTTATGGAAATACCTACTGACCTTATACCGAAGACTCCAAGCGGTGATGATGTGACTACAAATCTTCGAGCTGATAATACTTTCGTAGAGGATAAAGGCTGGCATAATGCTTCAAGTAATTATGCTGATTTTATAAGAAGACATGAAAACCTGCATATACTCTTTTTGGAACTTGGAGTAGGAGCAAATACACCTGTTATTATAAAATATCCTTTTTGGCAGATGACATATGACAATAAAAAGGCGGTATATGCCTGTTTAAATTATGGAGAAGCCTTCTGCCCTGAGAAGATAAATGATAGAAGTATATGTATTGACGGGGATATTGGTGAAATTCTGTCACAGATTAAATAAAAGTAATAGTTATAAGGCTACTTTATTACAGATATAATATCCTTTTTGGCAGATGACATATGACAATCAAAAAGCGATATATGCCTGTTTAAATTATGGAGAAGTCTTTTATCCGGAAATTCTTAATGACAGAAGTGTACCCCATCAAATCAACAGAAGTTAATAATATCTTTATGCAAATCTTTTCTTAAATTTTAAAAAAAGTGTACTAAGCAGTATAGAATCAGGCTTAGTACACTTCATTCCTGTGTTATTTAATTAATATTTTAGTAGTTCGGGTACCACTTTAAATCATGAACCGCTTTTGCCATATCTGTTTCTTGTGAACGGGCAAGACCTTGTTCTTGTGCTTTTTTAGCTACCGCTTCGGCAACTTTAATAGAAACATCGGCTACATACTTAAATGGTGGTAAGACAGGTGCACCGGCTTGCCCGGGATTTACAATACCACTCAATGAATGTGCGGCTGCTCCAATCATTTCATCTGTCAAAAGACTTGCTTCAGAGGCCAACATACCAAGTCCAAGACCTGGATAGATCAAGGCATTATTAGCCTGGCCAATAATATAGTCCACACCTTTATAAGAAACGGTACCGGAAGGAATTCCCGTTGCAACAAATGCTTTTCCGTCCGACCATTCAATTAAATCTTTAGCACTTGCTTCTGCCAGAATTGTAGGGTTTGAGAGAGGGAAGATCATTGGACGTTCGGTATTCTTACACATAGCTTCTACAATTTCTTTAGTGAAAGTATTAGGTTGAGTTGAAGTTCCTACAAGAATAGTCGGCTTGACTGTCTTCACCACTTCCAAAAGATCTGTCAACTTATCTGCATTAGCAAAGTCTGAACGCTTCTTGGCAAAAGGCTTTTGCTCAGGGGTTAAGTCTTCCATGTCATCAAAGAGAAGACCTTGTTTATCAACCATAAAGAAGCGTTTATAGGCTTCTTCTTCTGATAGACCTTGATTTATCATTTCACGTAAAACACGAGAGGCAATTCCTGCTCCGGCAGTACCGCCACCATAACAGAGATAAATTTGATCCGTTAATTTTTCACCGGTAATATCAAGAGAACCGAAGATACCTCCCAAAGTTACAATTCCTGTACCCTGAATATCATCATTAAATGTTGGAATTTGTTTACGATATTTTTCAAGGATATTTGCAGCATTTAAGCGACCGAAATCTTCCCAGTGAAGATAGAGCTTAGGAAATAAACGTTCTGCAGTTTTGACAAATTGGTCAATGAAGTTGTAGTAACGATCACCACGGACACGTTCGTGACGATTTCCTAAATAATTTGGATTGTTCCGAAGTTCGTCACGGTTAGTACCTGCATCAATAACTAAAGGAAGCACCATAGAAGGATCGATCCCTGCTGCAGCAGTATAAACCATCAATTTTCCAACAGAAATATCCACACCGTTTGTTCCCCAGTCACCAATACCAAGTATTCCTTCTGCATCTGTTACAACAATCAAACGAATCTCACGTTCACCCGCCGCATTTTTTAAAGTATCCTCTATATTTTCAGGGTGGTTAATATCCAAATATCCGGCGTACTGAGGATTTACAAAGAGATCACTATAACCTTCAATAGAATCTGCAATAGTCGGGTCATACACAATAGGATTGAATTCTTCCAAATGTTGAGAAAAAAGGTAATAGAAAAGTGTACGATTTGTATTAAAGATTTCCATCAAAAAAATTCTTTTTTCCAAATCATTTACCTTTGTTTGCATTTGTGCATAAGTTTGCGCCGCCTGTTCTTCAATAGTTTGAACATAAGGCGGCAACAGTCCAATCAGCCCAAGTTTTTTACGTTCCTCCAATGTAAAGGCAGTTCCTTTATTAAGGAAAGGGTTATTTAAAATATCATGTGCAGTCATAATAATACCTCCTTTTGTACACGATAATTTTTCTCTTTCTAACCAAGCCATTAATGCTGACAGAAAAATTGAAATTGCAATAATAATTGTCATAGTGGCCGCAGTTTTATCTGCAAATACAGCCAAAAGCACTGACGGTACAACGCCGCTTCCATATTGGAGGGATCCTAAGAGGGCTGCGGCAGAACCTGACATATCACTTGATACAGTATTTAGTGCGGCGGCATTTGCACATGCCGCAACGATTCCGTTCATACTGAATACCAAAAACATAGGTATAACAATTCCTAACAGTCCAAATGAATGTGTTACTCCCATTATAGCCAAAATCACAGAAAAAATAAAGGCCGGAGAAGTTGATATGGCAAGAAGCCGGCTTATATTAACAAGTGCAAATCCGATAACAAAACCTGTTACAGTCAATTCCGCACGACCTCCTAAATCCGCCTGCATAGAAGGCATAGCAGGTAAATAAATATCGGTTGACAAAGATGTAAATGCCATAAAAGCACTTAAGATAATCAAAAAAGATAGCGATGTTTTTTCCTTATTCATAACATATTCTACTTACAGTTGTTACGGACGGTTTACAATGATTTTCAGATAAAGTACAATATAAAAATTAGAAGTCTGTATGCAAAAAATAAATAGTGAAGGAAGCAAGTAAGGATTATTATTTATCCTTTTACCCGAGATTTAAAGATAAGCTTTTATTCTTATTTTATAATGATAAAAGTGAGATGGAAGAGTAAAGGAGTGGAGAAAAAATGAGTATATTTACACCTGAAGCAAACATAATAATAAAAGAAGCAAAACCTGAAGATGCAGCTAAGCTGATTGAATACACAAAGCTTGTAGGTGCACAAACCGATAATTTAAGCTTCGGTAAAGAAGGGATAGGAGATACACTTGAGGTAGAGAAAGAGTTTATCAAAAGAATTAATTCAGATCTGAAGTCTGTGATGTATTTTGCATGGAAAAATGATGATATAGTCGGATGTGCAAATATAAGCGGTATGAAGCGAAGAATGAGTCATAGAGCAAACTTTGCTATAAGTGTTGCTAAATCGGAATGGGGAAGCGGAATTGGAAGTGCACTTTTAGAAAAATGTATTTCCTTTGCAAAAGACAATGAAATAGAAATAATTAACCTTGATACAAGGAGTGATAATATCCGTGCTATCAGCCTATATAAAAAGTTCGGATTTGTAAAAATCGGCCGGATGCCTGCTTTTTCAAAAATAAACGGTGAATATATAGATGCGGATTTGATGTATCTGGATTTGAGAGAGAAATAGATACAATAACAATAATAGATAAAAGAGTATACCCCCACACCGGATAAAAAATCTGATGTGGGGGTATTTTATATGTTTATCTTGGCAGCAGGAGAATTATTTAAATTTTTCTACGCCTTATAGATATCAAGATAGTCATCAACAGCACCATGAAAATCATCTAACAGTTCTTTAGCATTTTTACCCTCATAAGAAATTAATGATCTTATACCTAGAACTTTTCCAAAGAAAATACAGTCTTCTTCAGAAAATTCGACGCTTCCTATATATCCTTTATACATAATAGTATTATTCATATAAGTCCCTCCTAGTCTATATTGTATATTATTAAAGTTGATTGAACAACACAAAATATATGCAATATTATTTTCGATAATTTGAAATCTATAGCTTGCTATTTGATTCAAATAATGAGATAATTGAGTCAAAATAAGAAAAGGAGAAATCTATGAAGACTATAAGTATTAGACTGGAAGATTCAATTTATGAAGAGTTAGGAAATATGCTTGATGAAATGGGGCAGACTAAGCAAACTTTCTATGAGACATTTACAAGAACTGCATTGAGAGAGAGAAGTATTCCTTTTATTATAAAAGCTCCCTTAGCAGATCAAAGTAATAATAATAACAGAAAAATAGAAGCATTTGAAAGATTAGAGGCAATAAGAAGAGAAAATAAAAAGGAAATTGATTTTAATAAAGAAAGAGAGGAGGCAATGAATGAAAAGTATGGTATTGTTGATTGATACAAATGTTCTCTTAAATTATCTGACAAATAGAGATGCCATGTACAGTCAACAATCTTGTGATATTGTTAGATTATGTGCAACAGGAGAATGTATAGGGTATATTGCCTTTCATACATTACCTACAATTTGGTATGTACTTAGAAAATGGGATGAAAGTAAAAGAAGGCAGAGTTTAAGAGATATATGTGAGATTTTTACAGTTGCATCTGCCACACAATCAGAAATACTCGATGCAATAGAAAATAATTCTTTTTCAGATTTTGAGGATTGCTTACAAGATAAATGTGCGAAGGATATTGGAGCTGACTATATTATTACTTGTAATATTAGAGACTTTGAAAATTCTGAAGTTCCGGCAGTAACACCGGATGAATTTTACCGAATATTTAAATAGAATAGCCATTTGTTTTATGTTTGTTATTTTGAATAAAAAACATAAAATACAGCCTTAATCTCAATAAGTATCAAGACTGTATTTTTGTTAAATACTCCTCTACCTCCCCGTTTTTATATCGGTTCTGTTCAGATAAAGTAATCCTATAGCAAAAGAAATAAAAATATAAAGTAAACAAGTTATTATTACAACAGGTAGATTTATTTCACCGGTTATATTTGTGCTGCCCATAGAGTATATGAGCATTGAAAACGGCGTTGCATAGAAAAATCCCTTTACAGTGAGGAGAAGTCCTAAAATATTTCCAAGGAAGGATAGTCCTACAGGTATTGCAAATGAAGGTATGATCAGTGAAAGCATACACTGAAAGCTTGAAATAGCAATTATACAAAGTATACTTGCAAGGATTCTTAAATAAAATTCTTTCGGTATGCTTCCGGTAATCCCGATAAGCTTTCCTGAAACAATATAGATAAATGCAATCCATAACATACAAACAGTTGAAATGACAGCTACAGTAAGCCACTTGTCCTTTAATACTTTGAAGCGTGAGCTTGATGTAAGCATTATATTCCAGTTGGTTCCAAGATGTTCCATACGAAAATCAAGGCTTGCAAGTATGGCAATTAATGGTGAGAGGAAAAACATACCTAAAAATAATGACTCCTGTGTCCAAAGGTCTGCCCAGTCAAATGATAATACTCCTTGATTTGAAAGGAAATTTATAATACCGATACCGGCAGATATTAACGGAATCAATGCAAAGGGAATCCATACAGGGTTTCTCTTCATCTTGATAAGTTCGGCCGGCAATATGGTATGAGCATTTTTGCTTTTCCTATGTACATGAGCAATCTTAAAATTACCTGTTTCAGGATCATTAAATACAGACAGGCTCAACTTATATGTAACAAAGAAATATAAAAAGCTTATAAATATCGCTTTTATATCTATTGCATTCCATGAAAGCAGCATATTTCTTGTAGCAGAGTCATAACCCATAGTAACTGTACTTAAAGAAAAAAGTACGGACCATGGAGTAAGTGCCGATTTACTTACAAAAGCAATGAATACACCTGCAAGTGTGCCTCCGAATGCGATTGAAAGTGCTGCAAATTGATTCCTGAACTTTAATGACAGCAGACATTGAAGCTGAAATATAATCATTCCGAAAATAATCTCTGCAAATTCAGTCTGAAGTAATGCAAAGATTGGGAATCCTCCACCAATCATAAATTTAATACCTAAATATAAAATCATTATTGTCTGTATAAAACAAAATAAAGCTATATGTATTAAGCCGAATAATAGTTTGGAAGAAAAGAGCTTTTTCCTGCTTTCCAGTGTGGGAAGAGTATTCCACATATTTCCTTTATTTTCTATATCAATACATCTGCTTGCCAGTACCGACATCATAATGGAAATCAACATTGTATTCAAAAACGGAATTGAACTGAAGATCATTTGCCATTCCTGTCCTTTAGGTAAATCTCCATATGAGATGTAGAAATAGTTTAGTCCTGTTACAATAAATAATAATGATGCGGAAATCAGGAATTTATTTTTTGTAAATTCAATGGATAGAGATTTGTTTAAACTTATTTGTTTCATAACGACTCCTTTTCCCCTGTCAGCTTAAGGAAAATCTGCTCCAAACTCTGACCCGATGATTCAAGACTTGAGAGCTTTCCCTGGTACAGCATTTGACCGTGATTTATTATACCTACATAGTCAGCCATTTGTTCTATCTCATTTAGCAGATGGCTTGAGATAATTACAGTTATATCTCTTTCTTTCGGTAGGGAAGTTATTAGTTTTCTAATCTCCATTATTCCGGCAGGGTCAAGGCCGTTGGTAGGCTCATCCAATATAAGTAATTTCGGATTTCCAAGAAGTGCCATAGCTATGCCGAGCCTTTGCTTCATACCGAGTGAATAAGCGGCAAGCTTTTTATCTCTTTGTTCATACAGTCTTACTGTTCTCAGAGCTTTTTCTATTTCAGCTTCTTTGACACCTTTTAACTTTGCTATGATTTGCATATTTTCAAGTCCGGTTAAATGAGGATATCCGCCGGGATTTTCTATAAGGCTACCTGTTTTATGAAGCAGATTTAAAAGATTCTTGTTTGAAACTTTTTCACCAAAGAGTTTAATCTCTCCCGAGTCTTTCTTTATAAGTCCTAAAATCATTTTCAATGTAGTACTTTTTCCTGCTCCGTTAGGTCCGAGAAATCCGTATACACAGGATTTAGGTACACTCATTGATAAGTCATGTACACGATTTTTTTTAGATAAATTTTTTGTTTCAAGTATTGTATCAGTCATTGTTTTTCTCCTTTTGCTTGATATGTGAATATGATAATGAATGAAGATTAAATGAAGATTATCTCTACATTATGATTACATTAAGAGTTTAAACTTGAAACTAAAAAACGATATGGAATATTCCATATCGCTTAGTTTTATCTTATGAAGTTTGTGTGTGCGTCTTTTTTAGTATCAGGATAAGGGATACCGTGTTCTTTTGCCAGTGCAAAGCTTCTCATCATCCAAATCATGTTTTTGGCAAGATTTCTCATTGTCTGCATTCCTTCAAGGTCTTTAGCGGCATCTTCAGCTACTGCCCCATGTGAGATATTCCAATAGGTTGAGCCTGCTATAGGCATCTCGGAAATACCGAAGTATTTATTGAGCACATCAAAAGATGCTGTTGTTCCGCCTCTTCTTGCTACAGCAACAGATGCCCCCGGCTTAAACTTAAAAGGATTTTCTTCAATACCTCCTGCCGCATAGAAGACGCGATCAAGGAATGAGAGTATTCTTCCTGACGGGTGAGCATAGTATACAGGTGTTGTAAAGATAAAACCGTCAGCTTCCTTTGCCTTTTCTATAAACTCGTTCACATCGTCATTAAATACGCATTTAGCATGTGTATAGCAGTATCCGCATTGAATACAGTCTTGTATAGGCTTATTTCCAAGCTGAATCACTTCGGTTTCTATATTTTGTGATTCAAATACTTTTTGCATTTCTTTTACAGCCTGCATTGTAGTACCGTTTTTGTGACTGCTGCCGTTTACAAATAAGACTTTCATTGATTTTCCTCCTAAAAATTTGAGCAAATTTATAGTGAAACATTATAGTATAAGTCTGTCCGGACAACAAGTATAATTCTTGTTTTATTCTAAGAACAATTTGATCCGATTATCTTCACATTATGTTTACATTAAGAAAAGTATTTTTATATAGAGACTTTACTTAAATGCGATATAATAAGAAAACAAAATAATTTAGGAGTATATATGGAAAAGAAAGATTGTAAAATCCTGATAATAGATGATGAAACAGAACTGTCAAAGGTTTTAGGAGATATTTTAAAAAGTGACGGATATACTGATATAGAATATGCCGATAATCTAAAGGAAGGAAGAGAGAAAATAGACAGCACTCAGATTCATCTTATTTTACTTGATGTAATGCTTGGGGACGGCAACGGATTTGATTTTTATAAAGAATTAAAAAAAGCAGGTATATTTCCAAAACTTCCTGTGATTTTCCTGTCTGCAAGAGATGAAGATGAAGACAGACTTCACGGTCTTGGACTGGGAGCAGATGACTATATAACAAAACCCTTTCTACCCAAAGAATTGTTACTACGTATCGGTGCGGTACTTAGAAGATGTTATTCACTTGATGAAAACACATCAGATATTATTTTAGGTGAAAGCAGAGTTTCTATAGAGGGAGGTATTGTAAAAAAGAATGGAGATGTCATAACCTTGACAGCCAAAGAACTTGCATTATTTTCAATTCTTTATAGAAACAGAGGCAGGATAGTAACCACAGATATGCTTTGTGAAGAGCTTTGGCCGGACGGCAGTTTCGGACTTGAAAATTCCTTGATTGTGCATATGCGCCATTTAAGAGAAAAGATAGAAAAAGATCCTTCAAAACCGATTTTTTTAAAGACGGTAAGAGGTCTGGGATATAAGATGGAGAAGATATGAGAAAAAGTCCGGAGAGAAGATTGCAATTTATACTATGGGTACTTGTTTTTGCCATAGCCATATTGTTTGTGGATTTCATAATCTGTATGGCTGTGATGTATAAAAGCTCAGATATAAACTATACGGATGCAAGCGAAATAATGGAGGGTTTATCATACAATAGCGGTGAATATATTTTAAGTGATGAAGAAAGTACACAGTTACAAAAGAATAACGAATTTGCTTTTTTACTTGATAGTACCGGAAATATTACATGGTCTGAAAATATGCCTGAATCTTTAAAAAAATCAAAGTATACTTTACAGGATGTGGCCAAGTTTACAAGGTATTATCTGGATGACTATCCTGTACGTACTTATATAGTGAGTGAAGACAGATTACTTATAGTCGGAAAGTTGAATGCGGATATATGGAAATATACTTTGGAGTATGATGCAAATAATGTTTTGACATTCTTGGAAATAACACCTGTATTATTTATTTTTAATATCATTTTGTTTATCTTTGTTTCAATAAGGATGTATAAGGCAAGACAAAGAAGAATAGAGGAAGAAAGGGTAGAGTGGATTGCCGGAGTTTCTCATGATATCAGAACACCGCTTGCTGTTATTTTAGGTAATGCACAAATGATTCCTAAAGAAAGCAGTATTGATGAAATAAAAAGAAAATCCGAGATTATTGAAAGTCAGGGGCTTCGTATCAGAGCATTGGTAGAGAATTTAAATATTACAAGTAAGCTGGATTTCGGTACAAAAAGATTTGAAAAAACTAAGGTTTTTCTAAGTGTACTCATTAGAAAGATTGTAAGTAATATGATAAATGCACTTGATATTGATGCACAGTCTAAGTATGATTTTGAACTGAACATAGATGACGAAATGCAAAAATATGAAGTTTTATTAAATGAAGAACTGTTTGAAAGAGCTGTTGTAAATCTTTTAAATAATACTATTCGTCACAATCCCGACGGATGCCAAGTATATATAAACCTATATAAAGAAAATAAAAAAACGATTTTGGAGATAGGAGATAGCGGAAGCGGGGTACCGGCTGAAATTTTACGAAGGCTGAATCAAAATGCATATGCTGAGACCAAAAGTGTAGGAAAACATGGACTTGGACTTAAGATAGTTAAGAAAGTAGCAGCATTTCATAGATGGAAGGTGAGATTTTATAACGGTGAGGATGTGGGATTTGTATGTAGGATGGAAATAAAATAGGTAGTAGCGAAGATTGACAGGGATTTATTATAATGTTATTCTATAGACACAGGTGGGAATTCCCACAAATTAAGCGTTTATTTTAGAGGAACTTATGAATACAAGTGTAAGAGAATATGATGCAAAGCTAGATTCAAAGAAAAGAATTACTTTAAGAGGATGTATATTTGAGTACTACCATGTGAAAGAGAAAGAAGACGGAACAATACTGCTTGAGCCTCGTGAACTTAGAGAGCCTTTCAGGATTTCTGAGAATACATTACATATGATGGATACAGCAGTTGAAAATATTAAAGCCGGGATTACATCAGATGAAATCGACCTGTCTGAGTTCTAAGGTGAGACATGTATAAAATAAAATTGGGTGTACCTGAGATGAAAAGTCTTTGGGAGAATCTCTCATCAAAGGTAAAGAATAAAACTGCAAATAAGGATGAAGAAAAGCAATATAAAAAGATAGGTAAAGCACTTAAGTTATTGTCGGAAAATCCAAGATATCCGGGTCTGCAAACACATGAGATAGACTCTTTGTCAAAGAGATACGGATTAAAGGTATGGGAATCATATTTGGAAAATAATACTCCAAGAGCAGGTAGGATTTTTTGGGTGTACGGACCGGAAAAAAACGATATTACTGTTATCGGCTTGGAACCGCACCCTAATGATAAATCTAATGCATACAAGAAGATTACATTATCTAAGTTTGGCGAAGAAGTAGGTTAAAAAATAAGAGGGCAAGCACCCTCTTATTCTTCTTCCCAGAATAATTCATCCAAAGTCTTATCAAGTGCGCGGCAGATGGATAGACATAGGCGAATTGTGGGATTGTAGTCTCCCTTTTCTATAGCATTTATTGTTTGGCGGCTGACACCTACCATATCCGCAAGCTGCTGTTGGGACAGGTCTTTAGCGGCTCTGGCGGATTTTAATTTAAGGTTTTTCATAGTTACCCCTTATTCCTCATCTTTTTTACATTTGTCTATCACCAGTTTTATTACCAAGTTTAAAGCTAAGATAATAATAGTAACAGCTGCAATAAGATTTATGCCTTCTCTAAACTGTAATACTCCGTCTTTAAACAATGTGTGATCTGATACAGACCTTATTAAGTAGTAGTCATTTAATAAAAATATAATGATATAGGCGATAAATTGCTTTATATAATTATTCTTTTTATAACTGCCGCAGGCGTCATTAAAAATAATATAAGTATTCAGCACAATACCTGATATAAAAAGTATTATAACACTTATGAGATCATTTGAAACAGGTAATGATAGAGTATCTTTTGTGAATACATGTAAAGTTAAAAGTATCATTACGGTAAAGTATGCATAAGTATAACCGCGTCCTCTGACAGCCAACTGTCTTTCATCATATTCTTCTTTCGACTTTTTTGAATTAAAAGCCAAAACTCCAAATACACCTGCAAAAAACAAACCAATCATAAAATATTCCATAAAAACTCCTTTCAGACAAAATGTCACATATGTTTTACATCATCAATATAACTCTATAATTACATTATGTCAAGTATATTTTACCTTATGTAAGATTATATACTTGATTAAAACATTTATAATTGATATAAATAGGATGTATCAATTATAGAAAGGAGTTTTCCTATGAAGAAATTCGTGCTTATCGTAGTGGCTGTTGTCTGCGGTCTTGTTCTTTTTGCTTTTGCTAAAGCTGATTTTATGGCGGATAAATATTACGGTGTATTTATAGGCATCAGCAAAGAAAATGGGATGAAGCTTAATAATTACGAAGTCATTGTACTTGAACCGACTGAATTTAATAAAGATGATATAAAGAAACTACATGAGAAAAATAAAAAGATATATGCCTATCTTAATATAGGATCTCTTGAAAATTCTCGTACATACTATGAGGAGTTTAAAGATAAAACACTTGGTGCATATGAGAACTGGGAAGATGAGTACTGGATGGACGTATCTGATAAGAACTGGCAAAACCTTATAGTAAATGATCTTGGGAAAAGTATCGCAGATAAAGGCTTTGACGGTTTTTTCATTGATAATTGTGATGTGTACTATCAGTTTCCCGAAGAGAAAATATATGACGGACTTTGTTCTATACTTAAGGGAATTCGAAAATATAATCTTGATATTATAATAAACGGCGGAGATACATTTGTAAGCAAATGTATAGATGAAAAAAATGCAAAGGAAATGTTTGACGGAGTCAATCAGGAATGTGTATTTACAGATATAGATTTTGAACATAAAACATATACTGAAAAGAGCATGGAAGAAAGAGAGTACTTCATCAAATATCTGAAAGATGTTAAATCACAGGGACTTAAAGTTTATATTTTAGAATACGGTGCAAACAAAAGTATGTTAAGGGAAATTGAAAACTTTTGCAATGAAAACGGATTTCACTTTTATAATGCAAAAAGTCTGGAATTAAGTTAATTGATAATACCCAAAGGGGTATAGCCATATTGCATAAAAATATAGAATTATATATTGACTTTATTTATTAGAATGCTAAAATATCTATTTGTTACAAATCTTTATTTTTATATACTAATTTGAATTACGTGAAGGGAGAAAAATGAAAAAAATAGTATTATTTGCCGGAATCGGCATATCGTTACTTGCATTGGCAGGATGTAGTAATCAAAAGAGAGTTGTAGGTTCCAAGGGAGATCAATATACAGTAAATAAGGATGTACAAAAGGTTGACAATGACTCTTCAGAAAAGGAATATGAGCCATACACTATTACGTTAAATCTTGAGAGATCGGGTGCCGGACAAAATATGGAAGAGACATTTACCTCAGCACCAAAGAGGGTGGTAGCAGACGGTGATCAGATGGTTGATTTTTTTCTGGATTTAGGGCTTGAAGATCATATAGCAGGATTTACAAGAGGTTCATGCCTTGATATGGTAAATGATTTTCCTGCAAGAGATAAATTAAATAAGATTCTACCTGACGGACAAAATCTTAATAAAGCATCTAAGGAGCAAATCCTAAGTTTAAATGCGGATTTTATGATAGGATGGGATTCTCTTTTCTCAGATGACAATTTCTCTGTAGACTGGTGTTTAAAGAATAATATTATTCCTTATTTCCCATATTCATGTTCAGATAAGGCAACTATGGAAGACGTATATAAGGACTATGATACTCTGGGACATATCTTTGGAGTAAGTGATGTGGCAGAGCAAAGAGTTCAGGCTATGAAGAATACAATAGAAGAAGTAAAGAGTACGCTTGGTGAAGATGTTTATAAAAACCCTGTTTCAGTATTTGTATATGACTCGGGTGAGGATGCACCTTTTACAGCTTGTCAAGGAATACCTGGAGATATGATTAAGCTTGCAGGCGGTATTTCAATCTTTAATGATATTGATAAGGGATGGGCTACTCCTTCATGGGAAGAGGTTGTTGCAAGAGATCCTGATGTAATTCTTATACTTGACTATGATCATGATACTGAGGCAAAGAAGAAGTTCCTTGAGACAAATGAATTTACAAAAAATCTTCGTGCAGTAAAGGAAGGGAGAATTTACAGTGCAAGTTGTTCAGATATGCAGGGCTCTGCCGGTTCTGCAAATGCCGTAAAGCTTATGGCAAATGAATTCTATCCTGATAAATTCAAATAATATTTTAACATTTAAAGCTGTCACTGATTGTGGCAGTTTTATTTTAGGAGTTAGTGTGAAAGAAGGTAGAGGTAAGCCATAAACCGGCGCACTTAAATAAGCTGTCTTAAGTAGGCAACTTATTTGAGGATATAGATTTAGTAGATTGATCAAGAAGCTAAAGGTTTATCAGGAGGAAGTAAGCC
>NZ_BTHK01000021.1:0-57047 GCF_033242365.1 Lachnoanaerobaculum sanguinis | reverse complement strand
TTGAAGACTACGAGGTAGATAGGGCCAAGATGTAAGTACAGTAATGTATTAAGTTGATGGTTACTAATAGGTCGAGGGTTTAACCAAGAAGGATAGAAATTTATAATACTCGGAATTTGGTAGGCAGTTTTGAAGGTACATACCTTTATATGGCCCGATGGCTCAGTTGGTTAGAGCGCCGCCCTGTCACGGCGGAGGTCGTCGGTTCGAGTCCGATTCGGGTCGTTACTTAAAGAATTCCAGCCTTTAAGTTTAAATATGGGATCTTAGCTCAGCTGGGAGAGCATCTGCCTTACAAGCAGAGGGTCACAGGTTCGAGCCCTGTAGGTCCCATTCATCTTTGAAAAAAGATGGTATTGACATTATATTAGTCATATGATAGTATAGTGTACATGCCGATATGGCTCAATTGGCAGAGCAGCTGATTTGTAATCAGCAGGTTATCGGTTCGAGTCCGATTATCGGCTTTTACTCTTAGGAGTAAAGGTAAAGAACTAAATAAGTTTGGGGGAATTCCCGAGAGGCCAAAGGGGACAGACTGTAAATCTGCTAGCACTGCTTTCGGTGGTTCGAATCCACCTTCCCCCATTGTTCAATCACTCTTTTTAAGAGTGAGTTTTATTCTGAATATAGTTATAGCGGGGTAGAGCAGTCTGGAAGCTCGTCGGGCTCATAACCCGGAGGCCGCAGGTTCAAATCCTGTCCCCGCAATTATGCCTTGATAGCTCAGTTGGTAGAGCAGAGGACTGAAAATCCTCGTGTCACTGGTTCGATTCCGGTTCAAGGCATTTATTCTTTTATGGGATACTAGCTCAGGTGGTAGAGCACTTGACTTTTAATCAAGTTGTCCCGGGTTCGAGTCCCGGGTGTCTCACTAATATAGAATGGCGTATATAGGCTAGAAATGGCTTATATACGCCATTTTTTATGCGTTTTAGAGTATATAAAAGTAATTGTAATAAGCGAGAGTAAATGCAACTTTCTTGCAACTTTATGGTAAAAATAGGCGTATGAAAATCATAATGCAACTTTTTTGCAACCGTGGAAAGCCCTAAATACAAGGAAATAAAGGAAGTAATAAAAAGTAAATGCAACTTTTTCATATAATGGGATAAAGTTTTTAAAATATGCTTTATGTTGTGAATTAACGCTTGACAATTAACTTAATTTAGTTTATACTTTTAATAAAGTAAAAAGTAAAAAGGGAGAAAACAAGGAGGAGGTTTTATGCTGACAACATTTGGTAAGATATGCAGGAAGATAAGAATCGACCAAGGTATATTAATGTATGATATGGCAAGGGAACTAGGTGTATCATCAGCATTTTTATCAAAGGTTGAGAATGGAAAGTCAAAACCGGTAAGGGAGTGGGCAGAGCAAATCGCAGAAGTATATGATCTTGATGAAAATACTTATAGAGAATTGGTAGATGCTATAGAAGAGGCTAGAACTGAAGTTGTTGAAACGATAAGTGCCGGTAATCAGGATGATATGGATATGATTTTAAAGTTTGCAAGACAACTGGGTACAATGAGTGAAAGTAAGAAAGAAAACTTTGCAAAGCTGCTGGAAAGAAAGAGAGGTGTAGATGAGTGATATAGCAGTACCGCCTATGTCAAAAGATAATATTAAAGGTATAGTAAATAAATTTAGGGAAACAATTGGATTTAGTAATAGACTATATTTTCCTATAGTTCAATTTTTGGAATACTTTTTAGAGGATTTGGGATATCAAATGGAAATAGTAGAAGATCGTGAGCTTAATGGAGCTTATGCTGTTACTTACCCAAATGAGAAGTTATTGAAAATTAGAGAAAGTGTGTATGATGGAGCTGTAAATGACAATCCTAGAGATAGGTTTACTTTGGCACACGAACTGGGACATATAATATTACATCCTATTGAGATAATTGGAGATTTAAAACTGGCTAGAACCAATGATATTATTCCGGCATATAGAAATCCGGAATGGCAGGCAAACACTTTTGCAGGTGAATTGCTTGCACCTAGTAAGCTGATAGTAGGGATGGATAAAGAAGAAATTTCTGAGAGATGCAAAATATCATTAGAGGCAGCAGGAATTAGATATTCTAATGTTTCAGGCGAGAGCCTTTTACATAAAAAAAGAGCCACTGTATAGTGACTCAAAGTTAAAGCCGGTAAGCTAAAACTATAATTTAACTTAGCAATTGAATTATAGCACAGTAAACTGGCCTTGACAATAAAAAGTTGAGGAAAGGAGGGTGCTTTATGTACATTTTTAGAGCATGGATTACCACCAAAAATGGTGATAGAATATATGCTAGAGATTATGGTAAGAGAGCATTTAGAATTTGGGTAACTAAATAGTAAATGTAAATGGGCAGAGCCGGTATCCCTGGCTCTGCTTTTATATTACAACTTAAATGCTTCACTTATTGCAGCAGTTGTATTTTCCTTTTCTTCTATCAAGTGATTATATACATCAAGGACCATCTTCTCAGTATCACCCATTAGTGATGCGATTTTCTTTATACTGATCTTGGGAACTTGGTAGCAGAGGTTGCTACAGTAGTTATGCCTGAAGATGTGGCTGGTTAGCCCGGTAATTTCTTCATCTGTTTCAAGATTCATCTTTTTTAATATTCTTCTCCACATCTTATTAAAACTTGATTTGGTTATTAGTTCATCCCTTGTAGTAAACAGATAATCTGTCTTAAGTGTAGGAATATATTCCTTTAGGTATGATGTAAGCCAATCAGGCATAGGAATTGTTCTGTATCCGTTGTGAGTCTTAGGAGATTTAATAATAGGAGTATTAACATCAAATACAACGGCTCTTTCTACTCTAAGCGTTCCCTCTACAAGGTTAATGTCAGATCGCATTATTGCGAGTGCCTCTTCTCGTCTAAGGCCACAGCCATATAGTATAAGGACATAGGCTTTTTCGTTAGGAAGAAAATCAGCTGTTTTGATAGCTTGTATTTCATTCTTTGTAAGCGGTCTCTTTTTAGATTTTGTATTTTTCTTTGGAAGGCTTATTCCGGTTGTCAGATCTAAGAGAGCAGTAGGCGGAATGATCTTATCTGATATTGCCGACTTTATTACTTGCTTTATAGTTAGCATTATTTGTTCACAGGTTCTAGGTTGCTCACTATTTTTATTTATTAGCATCTGTATATGGAATCGTTGGAAGTCTTGAAATCTAACAGTTGAGAACATAGATATGTGCTTTTCTATTATGTTCTCATACATCTTCCTGGTATTTAGTTCTCTGATTGCCTTATAAGTGATAAACCAGTGCCTTGAGTATTCTAAAACAGAGTAATGGCTTGGTTTAACATACTCATTTTCTTTTAATGTACGGTTAAACTCAAAAACCTTTTTCTCAAGATCTCCACTTGATTTTGATGAGGATAGTTTCTTTCTTTTCTTAGCCCCCGTAGCTGTATATGTTCCGTCCCATACATAAGCGTACCACTTACCATCTTTAGATTGGGTATATTTTGCTTTTGCCATATTGCACCTCCTTAAATTTAAGTACAAAAATAACAGCATTGTAAAACAACTGTTATAGTGGTACAATATAGCTTGTCTAGGGCGTATACTGTAAGCGTAACAGCTATACAATAGTATATGTTTGGCCATCCGGTTATCCGGGTGGCTTTTTAACTTTGAACTACCAAGAAATCCTCGGTAGTTGAATATTTTCATTTTTTGAAACTGTTGAACTTGTCAATTTTTTCGACAAGTTGCCTTGTTGTGTATTTTCCATTTTGGAAATAAGTCAAACTCAGCCACTTTAGGTCTGTTTATTTTCAAGTTTTTTCTGTTCTTTTTCTATCTGCTTAATACTCTTATCGGGTGTAGGTAAATCCTCCGGCATTGTTCCGCCAAGGTCCTTTATAGTATCTCGTACTTTCTTGCCTACTTCAAAATGAGTCTTATTTGCATTTGTTTTACCCTGAATATTTTCACGCCTTAACTTAGCTTCAGTTTGTGTAGCTCTAAAAAGATTGGCTGCAAGTTCTTCATAGCCCATATGATCAAGAATCTGTTGGCCTTTTTTTAGACCCTTTAATTTGTGTATATCTGAAGCTTTAAGACCGCCATAAAGACCTTGATAGCCATAATTTTGAAATATAGCATAATCAAGAGATGTTTCAACGCCGGCATCTTTTGCAGCAGCTACAAGTTGTTTATTATGTTCTGTCATCTCCTTGCGGATAGCAAGTCTCTTTTGATCATCTGTAAGATGTTCATAGCCATCAATCAATTCCTGTTGCCTTGTTTTTATTGCAAAATAGGTTTGTCCAAGAGCAACAATTTCTTTAGATGGTTCACTGTTCATTACAATAAGATAACAAGCATATCTGCTTAACATGTAACTTGAAACTTTTCGCTTTGCATTTGAGCCTATAGATACCATTTCGGTGGCTTCACCGAAATGGTCATTAAAATCAAAACCACTATTTTTACACGATTCCATAGCTTTATAGATTGATAGTTCAAAGTTTCTAAAGTCTTTATATTCGAGAACTTTCTGTAACTCCCTTGCATACCAAAATTCCTGTCCATATTCATTTATATGCTTTATACTTTCAAATATTTCTTCGGTATAATTATTATTCATATTATTCCCCCACTTTAAAATTTGGTTTTCTTTGTATCCATCAATTCCTTGGGATATACAATATTATACTGTAGTATTAAAGAGTTTTCCGAAGTTGTTAGGGCTGAGATTGTATAAAACATATCTCTTAAAGAAGATGCCACTGCTCGACTTCATAAAAATTTGCTTTTTGTGCTTGTAGAGATAGGCTTTTGCAACTATCTCATTATCCTTTAGTACGTGTTGGCAATTTTCGGTATTTTCTATGTCATAGCCAAGTCTATGTAGGATATCAGAGTAAATAGGATCTAAACAGCCGGATTGTTCAATTGAAGAAGTAACTTCAAATGATGAATTAAAAGTTATGCCGGTGTCGCCACCAATGTATAATTGCATTGCTTTATGTAATATTGGACGGTACTTGTCTACAACATTTTTGGTTTTTACACCTTCATATACATCTTTTAGAAAAAATCTCACTAATTCATCACTTGGATATTCAAACTCATAGCGAAGAATAGACTTAAATTCATCAATATATCTTAGTTCTGACGCTGCTCCTATTATTAAATCAACATCAAATATATCTTTTGAAAATTTTTGAAGTTCATTTAACTGTGCCGGTTTAATATCAGACAAATCCACTTCAAGGAAAGGATTTTCATCCATCTTATTTGGTTCAACTAAATCACTATAGAATTTGTAAACTTTTCCATTGGTTAAGATTGCAAACTTTGCGGGAGTAACAGAAAAATATCTATACAGTTGGGATGTATGCTTTTTCAACTTTTCTCCTACATACTTTGCTTCTATTAAGATGATGGGTTGTCCATCTTTCACAATGGCATAGTCAACCTTTTCGCCCCTTTTTGTACCAACATCAGCAGTATACTCAGGAACAAATTCTAAGGGATTGAAAACATCATACCCTAAAAGCTGAAAGAATGGCAAAATCAAAGTCATTTTTGTGGCCTCTTCAGTTTTAATGTTTTTAGAGTGTTCAAATCTTTTAGAAAAATCCTGTAATTGTTCTTCAAAGCTCATTGTTTTAAAGTCTCCCTCTTTTATATTAAAATTTACATCTAAACTCTACAACTCTCTAACACCGTTCTCTGCTGCGTTGCAACTATCTTTATCAAAATCATTTCTCAGTATGTGTTTTACTTCATGTTCTTTAGCCTTTTCAATATCTTCAGCAGATAGAGAGTCATTTAAAGCTATAGTATAGTATCCATCCAGCGAACTGACTAAAAAAGCTTTTATGCGTGGCGGTAGTTTCAAGTAAACAAATCTACAGTCGTCATTAGTTAATTTGCGTTTTTTCATATATCCCCTGTGTATTTTATTTTTTAAATTTATCTATAATTGTTTTTACAGTTTCTAAATCTTCAGCTGATACATCTTTTGCTGCATCAAAAAGAACCCTGTACTCAGGATTTTCAAAGAGGAATTGCGCGAGTTCCTTTGCTTCTTTGTCTATGTAGTAAGAGTTATCTTCTTGAGAATCTTTTTCACTTTCAGTATCGTATCCCATTAGCCAAAAAATTGGCACATTCAAAGCCTCCGAAAGCTTTTCTATTGCTTGTTGCTTCGGATAATATCTTCCCGATAAGTACGAACTTAACGCTCCTTTATTTATACCTGTGATTTCACAGAGTTGAGTTTGGCTGTAACCGGAGTTCTCAACGGCTTTTCTTAATCTCTTTGTTCGCTCGTCGTCATCCCACCCAATAAGTTGAGCAGGAGTAGTCTCTAATATCTTTGCAAGAGGCTCTAATGTTCCTACGGGCAAATTTTCAATTTCGTTGCTTTCATATCTATAAACAGTTGCTCTATTTTTACCTAGTTTTTCAGCGACTTCATCAACTGATAAACCTAATTCAATTCTTCTTTGCTTTATTCTTTCTCCTATCGTCATTTTAGGAACTCCTTTTATATTCGGATAGAGTAATTATATAACTTTATTTGCAAATATGCAACACTAAAAACTTTATAAAATAAAAAAATCGCATATTACGCAAAAAATGTGTTGACAAAAAAATAAATAAGATTTATTATAAACTTGTCGCAGAAACGCGACAGAAAGGAAATAGAGCTATGAATGTTAATAAGCTAAAGGGAAAGATTGTAGAGAACGGTCTAAACGTCTCACAATTAGCTTCTTCCATTGGTATAGACAGGACAACCCTGTATAGAAAGCTTACTTCAAACGGTGATACATTAACAATAAGCGAAGCTGAGAAAATATCAAGGGTCTTAAATCTATCAATGGAAGATGTGAATGCAATTTTTTTTACCGATTTTGTCGCATAATATGCGAATTTAAAAAGGGAGGTGATTTTATAAATGAATTAAAAATATCCTTGGCGGCGGCAAGAGTGAATGCAGAGCTTAGCCAAAGGGAAGTAGCAAAAATGTTAAAAGTAGGTACGCAGACTATTTTAAATTGGGAAAAAGGCAAAGTAGCAATGCCGGCTTTTCAACTTGAAAAATTATCTGAGATTTACAAGATGCCGATTGAGAACATAAGAATTAAAAAGAGCTGCACAGCTCAGAACCAATGAGTTATGCAGCAAAAGTAGTTATTTTTAGGGCAGAAATATTAGGAGGAAAAGATAATGGCAAATAAGGATATCATACCGGATGCAGTTACATCAGTAGATGTTATGCAGGTAATAAGAACAGTTGCAATGAGGGGAGCAGGGACACCGAATGATCCATTTAGAAACATTACTCAATTTTGGACAATGGACGGGTTGTTGATTAAAGAAACCGATATTCAAATGGAGGCAAATAAAGATATCATACCGGATGCAGTTACATCAGTAGATGTTATACAGGTAATAAGAACAGTTGCAATGAGGGGAGCAGGGACACCGAATGATCCATTTAGAAACATTACCCAGTTTTGGACAATGGATGGATTTTTGATTAAGGAAACCGATATTCAAATGGAGGCAAATAAAATTGCCCGTGAATACGGGCAACGATCAGCTAATTTACGCGAGATGATGAAATAAATTTATCGGCTTCATCAGCAAGAATATCATAATCAATAAATGCAATTAATGCTTTAAGGAAAGACTTCATATCTCCAATGTCTCGATCTTCATGCTTTCGCTCATAATGAGTTTCGTCATTGCCAAGCCAAGCACAAGCGGTAGCAAGCTGTTTAATACGAGGACTATCAATGTAGTTTTTTATACAATTGGCTAGAGTGGCTTTACGAATTTCATCATTTTTTTCCGGATGCCTATAGATCGAGTAATCCTTTATGAGGTATTCAAGTGCTTTTCTTAGACCTATACCTGTAAGTTCGTTTAGATTTTTTGATTCAGTATCTAAAGCTTGAGAGTATATATCTGAGAATTTATTAGAAACACTACGTACACTATCAGGTATATTGGGAAGTTCTTTATTTGTGAATGAATATCCAATAATTGGGTGGTTGAATTCTGTATCATGGGTGTGACATTTGTAATATGCTAAATATATTTTTTTACATTTTGGACAGAAATATTCAGCATAAACATCAAAGTAATCGAATTCACCACTGGATAGATGATGTGCAGTAATTGGATCACCAATATTGCCGGTATCACAAACAGGACAAGCCTTTGGTATTTCTAAGTTTATATTCAAGACGGTCCGATTTGGATAGATTGGTTGCGTAACTATTTTTTGATAATACATAAGGTATCTCCTTAAAACTATTTAAAAAAAGTATAGCTGTGTATGAGTAAATATAGTTTAGTAGAGTTTAGAAAGAAAGTAAATAGGAGGATTCTATGAAAAAAGATTACATGGAGGTTGCAAAGTGATGACTGAAGAACAAAGAAGGTTGGAAAGTATTTTACTAAGATTAGTTGAGGATCTGTATATTGAAGGTACAGCGGAGGAAGTATCGCTAATAGCTCATGAACTTATAGAATTATGGAAGGAGACGAGGAACAATGGAATATCCGAAACAGATAATGAAAATCAGTGAACTTTGTGATATGGGCTTTCCAAGAGAAATGTTAATGGAAATATTTAGAAATCCGAGACAGAACTTTGCAAGGAAAATGAACCCACTAAAGAGAAACAGTCACATTATTTTTGAGACAGAAGGGCTTAATAAGTGGCTGAATGAGGATATAAAGTTACAGGGGAAGGGGAGAAAGTGAGATTACAGGACAAAAAGAAGTCAGAGGCAACGGAGCAGGCTCTTTTGATTGACTGGGCTAATTTGATGTCGAGCACTCATAAGGAATTGAGTCTACTGTTTCATATACCCAATGGTGGAAGCAGGAACAGCCTGGAGGCAATAAATCTTAAGAGGCAGGGGGTAAAGGCAGGAGTTCCTGATCTGTTTCTTCCTGTAAGTAGACATGGAAAAAACGGTTTATTTATTGAGATGAAGTTCGGAAAGAATAGAACAACGGATTTACAAGATGAATGGCTAAAGAATTTGAATAAGCAAGGCTATGCAGCAGTAGTCTGTTATGGATTTGATGATGCTGTGGGAGTAATAAAAGAATATTTAGGGATAGTTTAGGGAAAAGGAGAACATATATGAATAAAAGCATTCAAAGAGATGAAGATAGACAAATACAGGTACCTAATGTATTTAAGGATAAAACTGAAAGTGAATATATCCTAATAAAAAAAGATGAATTTGAAAACATCATTGAGTGCAATAAGAACATTGATGAAGCAATAGCTATAGTTGAAAAGGTTACTATTTGCGTTGGCCTAATCGTTGTAGGAATAATTATAGGGATGACGTGGCTATGATAAAGAAGAAAGTAAAGCAAAGGTTGTGGACAACGGAAGAATTTGAAATCGTAATCGACATGATGAAGCAGAATAAAAAGTTGTCAGTGATAGCAGAGCGACTTAATAGGTCATATGGAAGTGTACAAAGAAAACTTCAATATATGGGTAAAGATCTATGGGATAAAAGTAGATGGTGTGACTATGTAACTAATAGGACATATAACTATTGGACTAAAGAAGAACTCCGTGAAGCAAAACTTGTATTAGACTGTGGCGGAACAATGTCGGAAGCGGCAAAAAAGACATCGCATAACAGAAGTGGCCTTTCTCACAAAATAAATATAATGGGCATGGATTTCTGGGAGGAAAGGAATTGGGACAGGTATGTAGTTGGGTAGATAATAATTACGAGTATGAGAACTTAAGGACTACTGCACGGTCAGTGACTAAAGGAACTGTCCTGAAAAGATTTATTGGAAGTGTATGGCATCAGATCAATGAAAAAAGAGGCTATGAAAGTCAGTTCTACATAGCAAATGTGACTGATAGAGGACATCATGGAGAGTTTGATGATGTACCGGTATTCATAACAAGTTCAGATAAGGAATTTAGAAAAGAATTTGAAACAAATAAAAGGTTTTAACAAAATAATGAAATGTATAAAAAAATGAGCCTGTAACAAAGACAGGCTCATAATGCTAAAAAGCATCCATTTGACATAAATATTCTATGCTTTTTGGTCTAAGAAGTCAAGAAAAAAGTGGGGTGAAAACCCTTTAACTGCTTGATTAAAATATTAAAGTTACGACTAAGGAGCGTAGAAAAATGTATGTTAAAAAGATTTATAACCTAGGAAAGAATAAAGAGATAATAGAGATTCACAATTTTTATCCAGGTAACTATGGAGCTCCGGGGAAAAGCAGAGAGAAAAAAGAGAAGGCATCTCCGGAAGTGATAAAAAAGCAGAATCATGCCAACAGGGTTAGAAAAATACAAAGATTGATATTGGGTAATTTCAAAGCAGGAGATTGGCATATCGTACTAAAGTATAAAAAAGAACTCAGACCTGAAGACTTCAAAGAGGCGAAAGACCAGTTAAGCAATTTTTTTAAGAAGATGAGGCTGGATTTGAAAAAACATGGGATAAGTTTCAAGTATATCGGAGTGACCGAGATGGGCAAAAAAGGAAATGCCCTACATCATCACATCATAGTTGAAAACATCACTGATCTGGTAAATATGCTTCAGCTTATAAGAAAATATTGGGAGTATGGCCATATTGCTCTGACTGATCTATACGAAGAAGGGGCATATCAGAGATTGGCTGAGTATATAGTAAAAGCGGAGACGAAGGATCCTGAGGGAAAGTCTAGTTACAAACGCAGCAGAGGTAATCTGATAGAGCCACAGGCAGAAAGCAAGATAATGCTTAGAAAGAGTTGGCCGAAAGAGCCGAAAGCAAAGAAGGGATACTACATAATAGCTGATAGCGTGATACAAGGAGAAAACCCTGTTACAGGTTATCCATATCAAAGATATATGATGCAAAAGCTACCAAGTACCGGAGCTGTAGGAAGAGAGGAGACTAAGTGGAAACAGAATGTAGAGTCAATATTTACATAACCACATCGATAAGAGGGCCTGCAAAGAGAAATGGTGGTTATGGCTATGTAATAGAATTTATAAAAAAAGATGGCAGTCCTGTAACCAGAAGTGGAGTTGGGTACGAGGAAAAAGCTACAGAGAATAGACTAACATTGCTTGCATTGAAAGATGCGTTGAAGAGATTAACTAAAAGTTGTTCAGTCCTAGTATTTACTAGGTGTGAGTATGTTTTTAGAGCATTTCAAAACGGATGGATTTTAGAATGGGAAAAATCAGCCTGGACAAATTCAAAGGGTAAAAAGCTAAGTGATTGGGAACTTTGGGAAGAAATCAAAGAGTTGTCCACAATTCATAAGCTATCTTTTGAAAGCACCGAGGTGAAAAACCCTTATGAAATGTGGATAAGTGAGAATATAAGAAAGCCGAAGCATTAAGATTTTAAGATTAAGGAGAAAACAATGACAAGAAAAGAAATATTAGAAGAAATTAGATACATCAGGTGCAAAGATTCTGACGACTTAATAGAGCTGATGCACGAATACGAAGCTGAGGGATATGATACAGATTTTTGCTATGAGAAAGATGGAGTTAAAGGACTTTGGCTGGAGATAAAGGAGAAAGTAAGTGAATAGAGTAATATTGATGGGTAGACTCACAAGAGATCCAGATATTAGATATACATCCGGAGAAAACAGCATGGCTGTAGCAAGGTATACATTGGCTATTGATAGAGCTATAAAGAAGCAGGGAGAACAATCAGCTGATTTTATAAACTGTGTAGCCTTTTCAAAGGCAGCAGAATTTGCAGAGAAGTATTTCAGACAAGGGATGAGGGTTTTAGTATCAGGAAGACTGCAGACAGGTAACTATATCAATAGAGAGGGGCATAAAGTATATACAACTGATGTAATACTTGACAGTCAGGAGTTTGCAGATAGCAAAGGAGAAAATACAAAAGCAACAAGCAATCATAGTTCAAGTGTGGATGCAGATGGATTTATGAATATACCGGATGGTGTAGATGATGAGGGACTACCATTTAATTAAAAGAGAAAGATATGAGGAGTAGGTATGGCAATACAAAAAGATATAGTAATCAACAGGAAAGAATATGAGCGAATAAAAAGATATGATCATAATCAAATGAATAACTATGTGAAGAGTATATATAAGAGTGGTTTTGAAGACGGCAAGGCAGCAGTTCCGGGAATCGATATACAATACATTGCTGATATAGTTAGAGGTGTAAAAGGTGTCGGAGAAAAAAGAGCTGCAGAAATAGTAAAGGCACTTGAAGTAGAAATGGCAAAGCTGTAAAGCGAGGTAGAAAATCGTGAAGGTAAATAAAGAAGAATGGGGAAAATATAGGATAAGTGTAAAGAAGGCAAGGGAACTATATTATTTTTGTTTGCAGTATGGTGAATGGAAGGAGGAACTATCAAGTAAAATTAATTCTTTAAAGAGTGGATGTGGTGGGAAAGGGATAGGAGACAGCACAATGGCACTTGCTATAAAAAGAACTATTTTAAAAGATAAGTGTGAACTTATAGAAAGTACTATTGTGGAGACAGACAAAGACTTATATAGATATTTACTTAAAGCAATTACAGAAGAAGGAGTAACATATCAGTATTTAAGAAGCGTTATGGGAATGCCGTGCAGCAGGAGAAAATACTATGAAACTCGTAGAAGATTTTATTATTTGCTATCAAAGAAAAAAGAAAATCTAATGATTTAAAAAAGAGGGTCACTCATAAAGTTAAAAACGTGATATATTGATATCATAAGATTCACAGGCCAAGGGCTGTGAATTGAAATGACATGTGTTTCTCCTAAAGGGCACCTCAAGAAATTGGGGTGCTCTTTAAAGTTATAAGGAGTGTTAAATGCCGGCAAGGAATAGACCTGACAAGGACGGAACGCATAGAGGTGCGTTTGAGAAGAACAAGAGAAAGATATATGCAACACGAACAATATGCGGTATATGCGGTAAGCCGGTTGACATGAGTCTTAGGTGGCCAAACCCTATGAGTAAGTGTATAGACCATATTATACCTGTAAGCAAGGGTGGACATCCGTCAGATATTGACAATTTGCAACTTGCACATATGTGTTGTAACAGGGAGAAAAGCGATAAGATTCTTAAAGAAAAATCAGATAAGCCGGTGGCTAAGGTAGATGAGATTATAAGCAATAGAGTTTTACCGCAGACAATTGACTGGTCAAAGTATAAAGGATAGAGGGGCTATAGTACCCCCACCCCTTACTGCTTTGTACCCCACGCCCGTACTGGGAATATTTCTCGCTGAAAATAAAAGGAGGACGTAATTGAGCCAAATTTATGGAATAGAATATCTTAGAAATAAGCTGGCTTTAAAGAAAACCAGGGTAAAGATAAGATATGATTTTTATGAAATGAAAAATAAAGTTAGGGATTTTCAAATATCAACACCTCCAAGTTTAAGGGAGTGGGTAGGTAGTATCGGGTGGTGCGCAAAGGCCGTTGATACTCTGGCAGATAGATTGATATTCAGGGAATTTGATGATGATGATAATAAATTTAATATCAATGAGATTTTCAAGCTTAACAATCCGGATGTGTTTTTTGATAGTGCAATATTATCTGCACTAATATCATCTTGTTGTTTTGTATATATATCAGGAGATGATAAGGGATATCCAAGACTGCAGGTTATTGACGGAGCTAATGCAACAGGATGTATAAATCCTATTACAGGTTTGCTTACAGAAGGATATGCAATTTTAGAAAAAGATAAAAATGGAAAAACGGTTACCGAAGCTTATTTTGTTGAAGGGCGAACTGAAATATATAGGATAGGTGAAAGAGTACCGGAGATTATAACTAATAATGTCGGGCATCCTTTATTAGTGCCTATTATATTTAGACCTGATGCAGTAAGAGAGTTTGGACGTTCAAGAATAAGTAGGGCTTGTATGAGTATTGTAGGTTCAGCATTGAGAACGATTAAGAGGTCTGAAATATCAGCAGAATTTTATTCGTTTCCTCAAAAGTATGTACTTGGAACTGATCCGGATCAAGAGCCTCTTGAGAAGTGGAGAGCAAGTATGTCTTCACTTATAGAATTTACAAAGGATGAGGACGGAGATGTCCCGACAATGGGACAGTTCTCACAACAGAGCATGTCACCACATATTGAACAGCTTAGAATGTTTGCTGCATTGTTTGCAGGTGAAACAGGATTGACACTTGATGACTTGGGGTTTGTTACAGATAATCCGTCCAGTGCAGAGGCAATAAAGGCATCACATGAAAATTTAAGATTGTTGGCAAGAAAAGCTCAGAGAAATTTTGGAAGCGGATTTTTAAACGTTGGATATGTATCTGCATGTTTTAGAGATGATTTTAATTACGAGAGAAAAGCGTTTTATAAAACATCGGCAGAATGGGAGCCGATATTTGAGCCGGATAGTGCAATGCTTTCTGCGATTGGTGATGGTGTGATTAAGATTAATCAGGCCGTACCGGATTATATTAGTGAAAAAAACCTGAGAAACTTAACAGGCATAAAGAAGATTGAGTGAAAGTATTATGAGTGATGTTATCAGTAAAATAAAAGATGAATACAACAAGGCTATAAAAGATAATTCCTTAAAATCCATATATGATAAGATTGAAAAAGGTGCGGCTACTTATGCTGAGGCAAGTGTTTTTTCTTCAAAAGCAGGACAGATAATTGCAAAGATACTTGATAAGTATTTAAAGGAAAATATGATGGGTGATATTGTACCTATCGAAGTGGCGAAAAGTTTAATACCCGGTTCACTAAAGCATAATCATGAGAAGGTAGCAGAAGTTTGTGAACAGGTTCAAGCAATATTAAATGAGAGTGCCGGAATAGGACTAAAGCCGTTGAAACCGTTTTTTGATGATAGAAAAGCGGAAGGAATAGTTGTAGAAGTTGTTAATGCAAAGAGTTATCTTGATAAGAGTATCGCTTTTATGGAGCATGTTGAAAACTTATCTATGGCAGCAGTTGATAAGGCTGTTAAGGTTAATGCAGACTTTCATAGTGAGGCAGGTCTTGCACCTAAAATTAAAAGGGTATCGGTTGGAAAATGCTGTGAGTGGTGTCAAAAAATCGTTGGACTATATGACTATGAAGATGTAAAAGATACCGGTAATGATGTTTTTAGAAGACATTCAAATTGCAGATGTCAGGTACAATATATACCTACAAGAGTTAAGGTAAAGAATGTTCATACTAAAAGATAGATGATAGTATAAAGAATAGGAGTAGATAAGCATGCAACAACGGATAGGAAATCAAATACCTACGCAGTCCGTTGTTTCAGACTATGAGGAGACAAAAGGCAATGATGCAGTAGAGATTTATAATAAAACCGGTAGAGTTGCACAGGAGTGGCAAGTCAGGTTGGTATGTGACATTATGGCATTTAATAAAGATGGACTGTGGACACATACTAAATATGGGTACTCACTACCGAGAAGAAATGGAAAGACGGAAGTTGTTTATATAAGAGAATTGTGGGGATTGCTTAGTGGAGAAAAAATACTACATACTGCCCATAGGACAACTACATCTCATTCTTCTTGGGAAAAGACTTGTATGCTTTTAGCGGCAGCAGGATACAAAGAAAAAGAGGATTATAAAACAACTAAGCAGTTTGGTCTTGAGAAGATTGAAATGCTTAAGGGTGATAAAAAAGGTGTTATAAATTACAGGACCAGGTCAAGTAAAGGTGGATTGGGTGAGGGATTTGACTTAGTAGTAATTGATGAGGCACAGGAATATACAGATGACCAGGATACGGCCTTAAAATATGTTGTGTCAGATTCTTTGAATCCACAAATTATTTACTTGGGAACACCACCAACAGCAGTTTCAGCGGGAACTGTTTTTTTAAAATATAGAGACAAGACTTTACAGGGACAAAATCAAGATTCAGGATGGGCTGAGTGGGCGGTTGATGAAATGACTAGTCAGAACGAAGTTGATGCCTGGTATCTAACAAATCCGTCACTTGGAACAATTCTTACAGAGAGAAAGATAAGGGCGGAAATCGGACCGGATGAGATTGACTTTAATATTCAGAGATTAGGCTTATGGATAAAGTACAATCAGAAATCAGCAATTACACTTACAGAGTGGAATGCAATGATGGTGTCAGATTTTAAGGAGTCTTTGTTGGTTGGTGGAATACATGTGGGGGTTAAATTCGGACATGATGGATTAAATGTTGCTGTATCTGTAGCTGTAAAGACTAAGGATGATAAGGTGTTAATTGATGGTATTGATTGTAGGCCGATAAGAGCAGGCGTTGATTGGATTGTAGCATGGATAAAAACAGTTAAAGCTGAGTCAATAACTATTGACGGTGATAATGGAAAAGCTTTACTTGTCAATGCATTAAAAGATGCAAAGGTAAGGATTAAGCCGGTACTACCGAAGACAGCGGATATAATTGCACTACATACAATGTTTGAACAGGCTCTGGAGAGTCAAAGCATTTGTCATTTTGGACAGCCTTCAATGGTTCAAGCTACTACTAACTGTGAGAAGAGAGCAATCGGATCTAATGGTGGTTTTGGATATAAGGCTAATAAAGAAGGGATAGAGATTGCACTTTTAGAGAGTGCAATTCTTGCACATTGGTCATGTAGGCAGTCAAAGGAAAAAAAGAAAAGAAGAGCAGCGAGCTATTAAGACAGGCAAAAGCTTGTCTTTTTTAGTTATAAATTACAACACTTTGTTGGAAAGGAGAAAGATGGAGTTTAAAGTAATTGAAACAAAAGAGGCATTTGATGAGGCAATAAAAGAGCCTGTCAGACTTGCACAGGAAGAAATACGAAAAGAGTATGAATCTTATATGTCACCTGAGCAGGTGGAAAAGAAATATAAGGGGTACTTGTCAGAAAAGGAGGTGGTTGAGAAGTATAAAGGCTATATGTCACCTGAACAGGTAGAGGAGAAATATAAAGATTATCTGTCAAAGGAAGATGTAGATTCAAAAATCAAGGTGTATGAGGTTGAAAAACTAAGAACAAAGATTGCACTTGATAATGGTTTGCCGTATGAGTTTGCAAACAGACTAAAGGGAGAGGATGAGAAAAGTATTCTGGAAGATGCCCTTAGTATTGCAAAGCTTATCAAAGGTAATAGGACTGTTCCGCCACTTAAGAACTCGGAGGGGGGAATAGATTCAAAGAGAGAAAGTTTTAAAAGATTAGTATCAGGGTTTAAGGAGGATTAAAAAATGGCGTTAAATACAGCAAGAAGTTATTTTGATGCAGAATTAGTTGCAGATTTAATTAGTAAGGTAAAGGGCAAGTCATCACTTGCAATTTTATCAGCACAGGATGCTATTCCTTTTAATGGAATGAAGGAAATGATTTTCACTATGGACAATGAGATTGACATTGTTGCGGAGAACGGAAAAAAGTCGGAGGGTGGTATTTCCATTGAACCGCTCACTATTGTACCTATAAAGTTTGAGTACGGCGCAAGAGTGTCTGATGAGTTTATGTATGCATCAGAGGAAGCACAGGTGGATATTTTAACCGGATTTAATGAGGGTTTTGCAAGAAAGGTTGCAAAGGGTCTTGATCTCGCTGCGTTTCACGGAATCAATCCAAGAACAAAGACGGCATCAACAGTAGTTGGAAATAATCATTTTGATGCAAAGGTAACACAGAAGGTTGTTTATGCAGCAGCCAATGCAGACGATAATCTCGAGGCGGCTATTGCATTGGTAGACGGATCTGATGGAGATGTCACAGGAATTGCATTGTCAAAAGTTTTTGGAAGTGCTATGGCAAAGATTAAGGCAAATGGAATCAAGCAGTATCCTGAATTTGCATTTGGAGCAAATCCCGGAGTTTTTGCCGGTAGGCCTATTGATATAAATAGTACTGTAAATGGTGCTACTGTAAAGGACCATGCAATAGCAGGAGATTTCCAAAATGCTTTTAAGTGGGGATTTTCTAAGGAAATACCGATGGAAATTATTCAGTATGGTGATCCGGATAATAGCGGAAAAGACTTGAAGGGATATAATCAGGTATATATCAGAGCTGAGGTGTATATCGGTTGGGGAATCTTAGTGCCGGAGTACTTTGCAAGAGTTGTAGAGGAATAGGTATGAAGTATATTAATGTGATTACAGGAAATACCATTGATATAGATTCAGAGATTCGTGGAGAAAATTGGGAGCTCGTAAGAGCTTCTGATTCTCTTGAAGAAAAAGCAGGAGAGATAGATTCTTTATCTGAAGAATCTGCTGCAAATGTTGCATCAAGCAAGGCTAAAACAGCAAAGAAGAAGTAGGTATTAAGATGAGTGAGCTGGCAACGCTTGAAGATGTTGAAAAGATATGGAGAAAATTTAAGAATACTGAAGAACGAGATAGAGCGGTAGAGCTGCTTGTTATAGTGTCCGACAGTTTACGAGAAGAGGCGATTAAGTATGGTAAAGATATTGACTTAATGGCAAATTCAAGTGCGACTTATGCGAGTGTTGTTAAATCAGTGATTGTAGATGTGATCGCAAGAACTCTAATGACTTCCACAGATGCGGAGCCTATGACACAGATATCAGAATCGGCACTTGGTTATTCAATGTCCGGAACTTATCTTGTTCCGGGTGGAGGTCTGTTTATTAAAAAGTCGGAACTCTCAAGACTGGGACTTAGAAGGCAAAGATTGAGGACGATAGAGTTATATGGCGAGAATTAAGGGAATTGATGTTGTATTGCTTGAGACAGTTGTAGATGGAGAAGATGAGTTTGGTGCAGAAATATTAACTGAGAGAGAAGTTGTCATTAGTAATGTTTTGGTTGCACCTGCATCATCTACCGATATCACAGATTCTACACAGCTTTATGGAAGAACAGCTGTCTATACTCTTGCAATTCCTAAAGGTGATAATCATAATTGGGAAAATAAAAGAGTTAGATTTTTTGGCAACACTTGGAAAACATTTGGTATTCCACAGGAAGGAATTGAAAGCTTGATTCCACTTGATTGGAATAAGAAAGTCATGGTGGAAAGATACAATGGGTAAAGTAAGAATTGAACTAAACAGTCCAGGTATCAGGGCTATGCTTAAGAGTGAAGAAATTCAATCAAGTGTAGAAGAACAGGCTACAAGAATAGCAAATGAGGCCGGCGGAGACTTTGAAGTTAGAATTGCAGGTACAAGAGCATATGCGAGTGTCAGTAATAGAAATAGACGAGGTTATGAGATGAATATGAGGAATAATACCTTGTTAAGGGCGGTTCACAGATGATTGAAAGTAGGATTATAAAATATCTAAGAGATAAGCTGGGGATAAAGGTATATGCGGAAATTCCTGAAAGTCCGCCAAAAGAGTTCATTATTGTTGAAAAGACATCATCAGGAATGGAAGATTATATTTATCATGCAACGGTAGCATTACAATCATATTCCGATACTTTGCTTAATGCAGCAGTGCTAAACGATAAAGTTAAAAAGGCAATGGATGTGATTATAGAGTTACCTGAGATAAGTAGCTGTAAACTGAATAGTGATTATAATTTTACAGATACAGCAACAAAAAGGTACAGATACCAAGCTGTATATAATATTGTGTTTTTTGATTAAGCATTCTGATTGATTCAGGATGCTTTTTATTTAGAAAGGAGCAAAAATGTCTAAGAATAATGCTAAGAATGTAACCACCGGTAAACCAAAGGTAGGTGGAGCGGTGTTTAGAGCACCGTTGGGCACTGCGATACCCGGAGATGCTGTTAGTGAGCTGGACCAGGCATTTAAAAATCTTGGTTATATTTCAGAGGATGGAGTAACAAATTCAAATTCGGCTGAAACAGATTCGGTTAAGGCATGGGGCGGCGATACCGTATTAGAGTTTGAGAAAGAGAGACCTGATACATTTGAGTTCACAATGATTGAGGGACTTAATGTTGAAGTTTTAAAAATGATATATGGTGAGGATAATGTTGCAGGTGATATCTCTGCCGGCATTACTATAAAGGCTAACTCTAAGGAAAGAGAAGAGGCCGTATACGTCATTGATATGATCCTTAGGGACAATGTTGCTAAAAGAGTTGTAATACCTAATGGAAAGATAACTGAAACAGGTGAAATCAAGTATGCTGACAGTGAAGCATTAGGCTATCAGGTTACTGTTTCGGCATTACCGAATACAGACGGAAATACACATATTGAGTATATGAAGAAGGGTTAAAGAATGATAGCAGGAAAATCAAAGAACGGTTTTGAGTTTGAGATCGATGAGAAAAATCTTAATGATTTTAGAATGATAAGAATGTTGGCCAGAGCGTCAAAAGATGATGATATCACTCTTTATTCCGAAGCCATGGAAAAGATATTTGGTGAGGAACAGTTCGAGAGAATGTTGGAATTTTTAGCTGATGATAAGGGTAGAGTTCCAATAGAAAAAATAAGTGAACTATTCACAGATGTTTGTGAGAGCGTAAAAGAATTAAAAAACTCTTAATCCTTGCTGCTATGATGTGCAATGAAGAGGCTATGATATGCGACCTTGCAGAAGTGTATCATATATACAACTATGAGGCATATGAGCCTTCTTTTATTGCTATATTAGTAGCAGGGTTAAGGGAAGATAGTAGAAGTAAGATGCTACTGTCAGGAGCAAAGTTTAGCGTTGATCAAGCGCTAAAGATGATGATTGTTGATTATCTTAGGCTGATAGTTTGGATGAAAACAAGAGATGGGGCCAAGAATAGGAACAAGCCTAAATCACTATTTGAGGAAATTGAAAATGCTGATAATGTAGATAATATTATTGGTTTCAGTGATGGCAAAAGTTTTGAAAATGCCTGGAATAAGATGAGGGGGTGAACATTTGGCAGGAACAGAAATTGCTAAGGCATATGTGCAAATCATACCTTCGGCAGATGGAATAAAGGGCAGGTTGACTGAAGAGCTTGGTGGTGAGGCTGAGAGCGCAGGAAATAGTGCAGGACTAAATATTGCAGGTGCTATTAAAGGTGCGATTGCAGCAGCAGGAATTGGAGCGCTGATAAAGTCTACTCTTAGCGAAGGAAGTGCATTGCAGCAGTCTATAGGGGGTATAGAAACATTGTATAAGGAATCTTCTGATACAATGATAAAGTATGCAAATGAGGCGTATAAGACAGCCGGAATGAGTGCAAATGACTATATGCAAACCTCAACAAGCTTTGCCGCCGCTTTGCTTAAAGGTGTAGGCGGAGATACAGCAAAGGCGGCAGAGGCGGCAAATACAGCTATTATTGATATGTCGGATAATGCAAATAAGATGGGTTCATCAATGGATAGTATCCAAATGGCGTACCAAGGATTTGCCAAAGGAAACTATAATATGCTTGATAACCTCAAGTTGGGATATGGCGGTACAAAAACTGAGATGGAGCGTTTGCTTTCAGATGCTCAAAAGCTGACAGGGGTCAAGTATGACATGAATAACTTATCAGATGTGTACAGTGCAATTCATGTTATACAAGATGAATTAGGCGTTACAGGAACAACTGCAAGAGAGGGTGCAACGACATTTGAGGGATCTATGTCTGCAATGAAGGCGGCGGCTCAAAACTTAATGGGATCTATTGCACTTGGTGAAGATATAGGTCCGAAATTACAGGCATTAACTGAAAGTGTATTTACATTTGTTTTTGACAATCTTATGCCTATGCTGGGTAATATACTATCTGCAGTTCCGGGACTGGTTGTTGGAATAGCTGAAGGCATAGTTGCAGGTATTCCTAAGGTTTTATCAGTTATTACAAACTTGGTTACAGAGATTGCAAACACGCTGATTAACTATGATTGGCAAGGTTCGGCAATGAGCTTTGTTACATCATTAAATTCAGGAATATCAACTAATTTACCACAGCTGTTACAGAGTGGTGTTGAGATTATAACAAATTTGGTAAGAGGACTTGTGTCAGCACTACCGAATATTATCTCAGCAGCAGGAACAATTATAAGCGGTCTAATAACAGCGATAGCGACAGCATTGCCGATGTTGTTGAAATCCGGAGCAGATTTGATACTTGGAATATTATCAGGATTTGAGAACGGAAAAGTGAATATTGCATTGTCAATGATGGACGTTATCGGAAACATAATAAGTACTGTTATGGATGCATTACCTGAATTGATTACTGCAGGCATTCAAATAATTACAGGCTTTATTACGGGAATGATGTCACTTAATGGTGAAGCGGTTGGCAATACTGCAGAAATAATATCAAGTTTAGTGCAAAAAATTGCAGATGGTATTCCTGAGTTTTTAGAAAAGGGCATGGAAATATTAAATGCACTAATCGACGGTATTGTTAATTCACTTCCACAAATTATAGAGACAGCTATTCAAGTGATTCAAAATATGGTACAGGCATTAGTATCAGCTTTACCAACAATCATAACAACCGGAGTTGGGATTATAACATCACTAATCAATGGAATTGCTCAAAATCTTCCAAGTTTAGTATCTAAGGCCACTGAAATAATAATTGAAATAGTAAAGACTTTAGTTGCAAATTTGCCGGGTATTTTAGCTACAGGAGTACAGATAATAGGAGCTCTTTTAAGCGGACTTGTGCAGGCAATGCCACAGATATTATCAGCAATAGCAAATTTGGCATTAAGTATAGTCAAGGCTATAATGGTTTTACAGACTCAACTTATGCAGGCAGGTATTCAGATAATAGCAGGATTGGCAAGTGGAATAGCAGGAAAAGTTTCAAGCGTGATTTCTGAAGTGACAAAGCTTGGAAGTGAAATTATCAGTACGGTAAAAAGTATTAATTTAATTGATATTGGCAAACAGCTTATTGAGGGAATGGCCAATGGAATAAAGAACGCAGCAGGAAAGGTTGCAGAGGCGGCAAAGAATGCAGCCAAAGAAGCATTTGAAGCAGCAAAGAACTTCCTTGGTATTCATTCCCCTTCAAGGCTTATGAGAGACGAGATTGGTAAGTATATTCCGGCAGGAATTGCGGAAGGAATTAACGGAAATGCAAAGTCTATTACATTTGACGAAGTAAATGCAAGAATTATGCAAGAGGCACGTTCAACTCAATTGACAATGGATTCAATTGACACTACATCAGGTGGTAGCGAATCAATTGATATACTTGGCAATATAACAGATGCGTTATCTAAGTTTTATATAGTTATGGATGGCAAGAAAGTTGGAAGAATAGCAAGCCCGGAAGTAAATCGTGCATTAGGATCTACCAGTAGCTTGGAATTAAGAGGTGCTGTATGATGGAAATGAGAAATATGGGTATTACCTTTGGTAATAAACATACATTTAATGATTTTGGGTTGATTTGTAAAGATATAGAAGTAGGTTTTCCTGAAGTAAAGACTAAAATAGTTAAATTAAGTGGATCAGATGGATTTATAGATTTAACAAAAGTTTTTGGGAAGGTTATGTATGGTAGTCGTGTGATAACGGCTACCTTTTTAGTTAAAGAAATATCTGCAGGTGAATGGGCAATTAATATGTCAAAGATTGCAAATTACTTACATGGAGAAAATCATAGAATAATTCTTGATAATAACAAGGACTATTATTATGAGGGTAGATGTAAGGTATCTTTTGACAAGGAATATAAACCTTTCTCGACAGTGTCCATAGAATGTGAGTGCAAACCTTATAAGGTAGAGGTTAATGCGGAGCTGGGAGATAAGTGGTTGTGGAATCCGTTTAATTTTAAAACGGGCATTATTAGAAGATATAAGAACATTGCTGTTAATGGAAGCTATACATTAAATATCAGAGGCTTGGCTAAGCCCGTAATACCTTTGATTATTTCAGATTCAACTATGCAAGTAGAGTTTAATGGAGCTACTTACAACTTATCACCTGGAAATAACAACATCTACAAGTTGGCAACAAAAGAAGGTGATAATGTATATAAGTTTATTGGCAATGGAGTGGTTTCAATTATTTACAAAGGGGGAATGCTTTAATGTACGCCATAAAAGGAATATTAGATGGTAGAACATTTATGCTCTCAGAACCCTATAGTGATAATCAAGTGGTAACACCGGTTTTAAGAGAAATTGTAGGGAGATCCGGAACATTAGAATTTGATATAAATCTCCTTCATCCAAATTATGAAGATGTTGTTATGTATAAGACATACATAAGCGTTGAGAGAGATGGTGAAGAAGTTTGGTATGGAAGAGTTATCAACATAAGCAAAGACTTTTACAATACTAAAACAGTTATTTGTGAGGGTGAACTTGGACTTTTAAATGATTCTATACAAGTGTCATATGGCTATAGCGGTACTGTTAGAGGTTATATTGATTATATTCTTGGTAACCACAATGTACAGGTTGAGACGGAAAAAAGAATATATACGGGAAGTATTGTTGTATCGGATTCTAATGATTACATACATAGAGAAAACAATAGTTATACAAAGACACTTGAAGAACTGGATGCAAAGTTAACAAAGCTGTTAGGGGGATATTTAAAGACACGACATGAAAATGGAGTGATTTTTCTTGATTATATATGGAATTATGGAGACGATAATACACAGATAATTAGTGTTGATGAAAACCTGATCGATTATGAGTCAAGTGAAAACAATAATGAATTTTATACAAGACTAATACCAACAGGAGCAAATGTCAATGAAGTAGCTATAACAATAAAAACTGTTAACGGTGGTATTGATTATGTGGAAAATCCGGCACTTATAGAGCGATATGGAGTTATTGTGGGTACAAAGTCTTGGGATGATGTTACTCTTCCTGAAAATTTACTAAAGAAGGCAAGAAAAGAAATCTTAAGTAAAGAGCTACCTAACAGTTTTAAGTTATCTGCAGTCGATTTATCACATATAGATAATTCAACGAGTCCAATAAAAGTCGGAAGAAATACAAAAGTAATCAGTCCATTTCATAAGTTAGAGACCATGTACTTTGTAACTGAAAAAGAAAGTCATTTGGATGAGCCGGAAAGAGATGTGTTCACGTTTGGAATGAGGCAAAGCACATATACAGCAAAAGTTAGTAACGCTGCTCTTGCATTAGAGCAGAATATGACTAGGGAGATCAAAGACACAGCACTAACAATCAATAATAAGTTAGATGATGGGCTAAAGACAATTACAGGAGTTAAAGGTGGAGCAGTGGTGCTGGACACGTTTAATGAAAATGGAGATTTGGTACAGCCTTGGCGTATTCTTGTTATGGATACTGCCAATAAGGCTCAGGCGATTAATGTTATACAGATAAATCAGAACGGAATTGGATTTAGCAGAAATGGAGTTAATGGAGAATATCTAAATGCTTGGACTATTGACGGTCACTTGAGGGCTGAATTCATTGATGTCGGCACAATGCTTGCTGACAGAATTAGAGGTGGAACTCTAGAGGTTGGAGGAGACGGAACAGGGAGAGACGGTCAGATCCTTGTAAAGAGTACAAATAATGAGATACTTTGTGTTATTGACAAAAACGGTATTTCCGTAAATAAGGGAATTATAAAAGGTTCGTCAATTGAGGGAAACAGCATCAAAGGTGGAAACATAGAAGGAACGACAATAACCGGCTCAAGAATAGTAGGTGATAATATTGAGGGTGGAACCATAAAAGGTTCATCAATAGAGGGAAACAGTATCAAGGGCGGAAGCATAGAAGGAACGACAATAGAAGGTGGTAGCGATATCTATTTCTCGGCAAATAAAGAAAATGTTAGAATTGGAGATTTTGAAGTAAGAGATAATTCAAGACATATACTGCAGTCAAGTGATGAATGTACCGGAATGAGCGGAGCTGACGGAGGACATGGAAGATGGTATTTATGGGCAGGCTATCAGCAAGGGCGTGGATCAGAGAATACGGTGTTTTTAGTTAATGACGGTCAGGTTAGAGTAGAAGGTGAATTGATTGTAAATGGAGAAGAGATTGAAGATATGATTTCCAGAAAGATAAGAGAAAATAGAGCTTAAGGAGTAAGTATGAGTACAAGGATAGATCTTACAAGAGAAATAAAGGATTGGGAAGAGGCTATTTATGGAGAAGACGTTAGAAGTGCAAATTCCAGGGCATTTCAAAAAATACAAAGTTCTGTAAATGAGGCAATAGATGATGTTACTCAGTCTGCACAAAATATCAATACAACGCTAAGTGAGTTAGAGCCGGCAATAGCAAGAGCAAATGCAGCAGCAAATACAGCAAATACTTCCGCTCAGGCTACAGATTCAGTTAGGAATGATGTTGTTAGACGGTTACAAGCGGGTGAATTCAAAGGTGATAAAGGAGACAGAGGAGAAAAGGGAGCGACAGGAGCAAGTGGAATAACAGCTACTGCAAGTGGCTTTTTTACATTGGAAGTTGATGCTTCAGGAGATTTATATGTTGTAACACCGGACGGAGAAACTCCGCCTAATTTTGAATATGAGCAGAGTACAGGTAATTTATATTTGGTTATAGATTAGGAGGAAATATGGCAAGAATATTGATTGGAAATATTAAAGGACCACAGGGGGATAGAGGTCAACAAGGAGAGAGGGGACCGCAGGGCGCACAGGGAGTTCCGGGTACAACTCCGGCACTTGTGAATAATGCTTTGGCTACACAGGCAGGAGTTGCAGCACTTGATGCTGTGATGGGGAAAACATTGATGGATAAGCTCAATGCGATAAGTCGCCAAATGTCAAGGTATAATGTCGAAGGTATAGGTATAGAAACCAATGAAATGGGAGTAATCAAGTTAGCAAGAAATGCAGAAAGTAGTAGATTTGGTGTTTTTAATAAAGGAATTTCAGTTAAAACAAATACTCAAGTTGCAACAGTGAGTGGGATTATTTTGTTAAGAAGTACAGTTGAACAAACACTTTCTGTAGAGGTTACGGTTGTAACACCTAGTGCAAACAACAATTTGACAATTACGTATACAAGAGAAAACTTTAAGGCAGGAGAGGCAAAGAGTATTGTTATTCCTGGTGTTAATATTGAAAACTTAAATACATTGCAATATATCGCGGTGAAGTGTTATGCTCCATCCGGTATAGGAAATGTTACAGTACAGACGGCATGGAATGAAAGTTTTGTAACTATAATTTAAGTATATAGGAGGAAAACATGGAGAATTATATAGTCCTTAAAAATGGTATCAGGGTAGATATAGATCAGGAAAGCACGGAAACTAGTTTAGCAGTTAGCTTCAAGAATATAACAGAATTTGCCGATTTCGTAAATGAGTTAACAATTGAAAACTTAAAAAGAATTTTGGTGTATGCCGGAGATGTTGTTGTAGCGGAGTATGAAAATAGGCGAATAAAACAAATAAAAGTAGAGCCGGGCAAGAAGATTAAGGCAGAAATAGAGCTTGAAAAAATTCAGGATTTAGAAATTGAGATTGAGAGGGTGAAAGAAATTGTAGAAGTTCAGGATAAAGCGATAGAAGACATTTCTGCTATGACTGCAAGTTTTGTAGAAAATGTTGGAACAAATGAAAAAACAGGGGAGGTTATAAAATGATAGCTTTTTATGTTTATAAAATAATACATGGATTAAAGGAATTGGAAGATGTCCCTAAGTTCTGGAGAGAAAAGGTTAAGAATAGGCTCGAGGAAATGAAGAAAAATGGAGAAATTGATGATAATTATAGAATCAATGAAGTGATTATAGCGACTCCATCAAATGCGGTAGAAAAATAGTAAATAATAAAAGAGTTATGAAAAACGAGAAATCAATTTTCATGGCTCTTTTTTAGAAGGGAGATAAAATGGATAGTGCTTTTGAGGCAGGTAAAAAACTTATGGGTGGAGATTACACACAATTTACTTTAGCAGGCAAAGCTTTACTAAGTAGAAGAGGAAGAGTTGGCAGAGAACCACATATCGGGGATAAAATATACTTTTACAGTCAGAGTCTTGGCAGAGTGGCGCATGTAGGAATTGTTGTATCTGTAGAAAAGAGTGGGGACAGATATAGTATTGAAACAGTTGAGGGTAATACAAGTTCTGTAAGTTTTGATAGAAACGGTGGATGTGTAGCAAGAAAAAAATACATATTCACTTTGCGAGAGGTGGGAGGAACTAATAGAATCAATTGTTTTTGTAGTCCATTATTTGGCGGTAATACCTGTACAGCTGAAGAACTTGTAAAAGTAGCTTGTGAGGAAATAGGCTATGAGGAAAAGGCAAGCAATGAAGGTCTTGATGGCAAGCATACTAATGTAGGTAGAAATAATTACACTAAGTATGGAGAATGGTATAAGGAAAATTGTGATGGCAACCATCCGGCTTACTGGTGCGAACAACTAACAAGTTGGTGTGCTTATAAGGCTTGTAAGATGCATCAAAAGAATTCCTTTACAGGATGGGTGCAGTTTGACGGCAAGTGGATATATGAGTTTAATGGCGTGGTATTAAAAGGTCAGTGGATAAAATCCGATGATAGATGGTATGTGACAGATGAAGCAGGTTATATGATCACAGGCTGGTTTAAACAGGATAATGATGAATGGTATTATCTTAATCCACAAGACGGAGCTATGCTTAGTGGACAATGGATAAATGTTGATGGTGCTGACTACTATCTCACAAGTAGTGGTGTGATGGCGAAAAGTGGATATATAAAGGATTCTGATAAGGAGCTTTACTACTGGGTAGATAATAAAGGTAAATATCAGAAAGAATATGATACAGTAACACCGAAGTTTGATAAGTATGAGCTTATAGAATAGGAGGATTTACATGAAATCAAACATTTTATATTCAACAGTAGGGATAGTAGGAGGAGTTATAGCAGCTATGTTTGGTGGATGGAGTGATGCTTTGATTACTCTTATTGTTTTTATGTCTATTGATTATGCTACCGGACTCATTGTTGCGGGAGTTTTTAAGAAAAGTAAAAAGTCTGAATCAGGAGCACTTGAATCCAGAGCAGGCTTTAAGGGGCTATGCCGAAAAGGAGTCGCACTTCTTATTGTGCTTGTAGCAGTAAGGCTTGATATAGTTATGCATACGTCTTATATAAAGGATGCAGTTATAATTGCTTTTATAGCAAATGAGTCTATATCAATAATAGAAAATGCCGGGCTGATGGGCATACCCGTTCCGAGTGTAATAGCCAAGGCTATTGATGTTTTAAAGGAAAAGGATGGAACTCCTGAGTCCAGATAACTTATCACTAAATTAAGTACATTAAAAAATGCAACCTTTTTTGCAACTTTCAGATAGAGGAATGGCTTATATAGGTAGGTTGAAGAGGGTTTTTGTACTGACTTTTAATCAAGTTGTCCCGGGTTCGAGTCCCGGGTGTCTCACTAGTATGAAAAGGCTTAAAGCTTTGATTTATAAAGCTTTGAGCCTTTTTTAATTTGTGAACTATTCTCAGGTTAAGGAAGCTTTTGCACATTTTTTGGAAGCAACTGCTAGGAATGATAACAAAAAACTCCAGCATATACAGCAGGTTTTCCCTGCGTCTTATGATGAGTTTATAAGGATGATTAGATAATCTAAGGAGAATACATGATACCTGATTTTATATTAGAAGGAGACAGCGTTAATATTGATCCCGAAGTTGAAAAATTCGGGCAACTTGTCCTAGAATACAGAGAAAAGATAGGAGATGAACTTATTACAGAGGCATCTACGTGGTCGTTAAAGGAGTGGATAGAAATCCTTGAAGAGTGTTTGTCTAGTGGAAAAACGTATTGGAAAGTCACGGGGGAAACGTATAGAGGACACGATAAGTCAGTAGATTATTGAAAATACATTAAAGCACTTTATTAAGCATAAAAGAGATTTGAACCGTTTATTGATTCAAATCCCTTCTATATTTAAGTATTACGATTATTCTTCCCCCAAGGCAGCCTTGTCGTGCCTGATTCTATTATCTTATCAAAGAAATTATTTACATATTCCTTGCGCTTACTTAAATCGGTGTTCTCCAATACCTTGTCTACAAAATTGTTGAATTTATCTGCATCCTTGTTTATATCATCAACATACTCAAAGTTTGTTCTTATACAGTTCCAGTTGAGTATATCATGCTGTAAGAAAGCAATATTATCGGCTTTTACCACTTTAATATTCTTTGTATCGTTAAAAATCATACCAACCACACAAAAGTCGGGAACTATCTTGATTATTTTATTCTTTATAGCATTCATTATATCGGTATTGATCACTTCATCACAAAGGTCGGGTCCGTCATTATTATAGATTGCAGTAATTCTGTCCCTGAAAATTTCATCACACATTGCACAGGAGTAGATTGCAAGATTACCGCCCTTACTATGTCCTCCTACTATAAAATCTGTATTCGGATGACGAGAAATAACCTGCTTTAGAAAATCCAGTGCAAATTTCTGAGCCGGAATAACTGAAAAACTCATCATAAAGTCCTCTTTCCAGGCTACAATACTGTCATCGGTTCCTCTGAATGCAATATACATCTGACTGTCGTCATACATAAATCCTGTTGATGAAAATTGGTATTTTTTCTCATGATAGAGATCTATATAATCGAGTATCATAACATTACCGAATCTCTCGGAAGTTGCGAGAGCGTTCAAAAAATCTACATTTATTTCACTCATATAACCGTAGTGGTAGTCATGATTAATTAAGTATCTGCAGGCATCTGAAAGAGAAACGCCTATTGAATTTATTTCATTCTGCAAGTCTTTTAAGTCAAGATAGGAGAATAATGAAAAAATCGCATTATCCAGTTCATTAAAAGGAGAAACATCAAAAGATAAATCTCCACGCCATTTTATATAGTCAATGATATTTGCCATTATAACCTCCTTTTGTAAATACATTATGCATAGCTGAATACTGTTACTTAAATATACAATAATATAAAAGCAATTGATTGTAAACATAGATAAAGTGAAGTATGTATTAAAAATAACTGATAATGAAACTATGAAGCATAGAAGGTGTACAATATAAAAAGACCATATACCATGTGTTTACTGATATATAGTCTTTTAAGTATATTATTTGAAATAATGTTTTATTGTTAGGTATAGCATCAAGTTCTAAGGATGACATATTTGACAAGGTGTATATCCTTTGGAAATAGCCTCATCTCTTGTTCCGCTAAAAGGTATTTTATTATGCTCTCTCATCTTCTGTACTGCAGTACAGTTTGAATAATGGAATACGTGGCTGTTTTTATTTAGTATATAATCAGTTGCTCTGTTATTTATAGCAGTTCCTGTGTTTGAACTGTTGTTAGATGCCGATGCATTCTGAGTATTTGATTTTGAGCTGCCTGTAGACTGAGAAGCGGGGATGTACGCGCCGTCTGCACCTACCTGATATCCGTCCACAACAGTATTTGTAAGCATCGCACCGGTAGATCCGAGATAATAATTTCCAAACCATTGATTTGACAGCATGTATCCGTTCTCATTAAAGTAATACCATGATCCGTCTATCTGCTCCCAAACAGATACAGGAAAGCTCTTATCATCTCTTTCGTACCACCAGCCTGTATTATCCTGTTTCCATGTCCCTGCAAATACAGGTATTGTAAGCGCTGTACTGATAGCAAGAGCGGATAAAGCCAAATAAAATCTTTTTTTCATACTAACTCCTTAAAATATAAAGATAAATTTAATTATTAATTAATATTATATAATGTTTGCAAAAACTGTCAACTTATATTATGTGTATTGAATATGAATTTCAGTAAAAAATTTGTTGGCAAATATTGAAAAGTTTTATATAATGGATACTATATCAATAGTTTACGGGATGTGGTGCAGTTTGGCAGCACGCTTGACTGGGGGTCAAGAGGTCGCAAGTTCAAGTCTTGTCATTCCGATATTAAGATGGCTTAAACATGTATGACTCTTGTTTAAGCCGTTTACAGTTTTAAGGGCGTCTGAAGCGGCTTTATGAAGTATAACCAAAGTCCATTGAGTGCATACCCTCACATAAACCTTAAATGAAAATTAATTTGTATAAATTGTAATATATGATAAAATAAACCTAAAGTAGCTATAAAAAGCAAGCATAATAGAGAGGAGAAAAGATATGAGTAGAAAGAATGATTTTTATTTATATTTCTGGGGAGGACTTATCATGCTGGTAGTAGGTTTGTTCTTCTTATCACAAAAGGTAACTGTGACAAATTCCTTCTGGGGCGGCGGCATTAGACTGATGGGTATGCACATCAGTTCAGGATTGGTAATAGTACCGTTTATCTTTTCTTTAGTCTGGATATTTATAAGACCGAATAAAGGTTCAAAGATTGCTATGGTGCTAAGTGTACTTTTGATTATAGCAAGTCTCATTCAGTCGACCAGATTTTATATTCAGTATCTGACACTTTTTGATTGGGTAGTTATGTTGATACTTATTTTCGGAGGTGCGGCATTTATAGCAAAGAGCATGCTTATTAAATTCTAATAATAAAAGAGCAGGTGACTCACTCAAGTCCCTGCTCTTTTCTAATCTCTTTATTCTGTAACTGTTTTTGGTTTGTGTCCTGCCACCATAGCATGGCCTGTGATAAAACACATTACCAATCCTACAACCGCTACAATTGCCCAAAATTGATGTTTTTTCAGCATATTAAAATCCCCTTTATTATTGAACCCAAATACCGTCTTGATTTATATTATATCCGTCGATAGTTGTATTTGTAACCATCTGTCCGTTGGTATCAAGGTAATACCAATGTCCGTTGTACTCTATCCAGCCCTTCTTATAAAGACCTGATTCCTCAAAATAGTACCACTTATCATTGATAAGTGCCCAACCTACAGGCATATCACCGTTTGGCTGATTGAGATAGTATTTGTTACCGTTATTCTCAATCCATCCTGTAAGCATATTTCCGTTAGCATCAAAGAAATACCAAAGGTTGTTTACCATAAACCAGTTAGTGGCATGTGTACCGTCAGCCTTTCTGTAATGCCAAATACCGTTTGTTTGATACCAACCTGTAGTTGTTCCTGTATTTGTTGTGCTTGTACTTGTAGAAGTAGAGTTTGGAGTTGAACCGCCACGACTCTTCTTAAATTCAGCGATTGTATCATAATCAAAATACTCAATCTCAGATGATACTGTCATTGATGGACCGCCTTTTAACGGATAAACTCTGAATGAGTAGTTTCCTGCACCATTGTCTATGATAAGTTTTGTAAAATCATATTTCTCGGAGCTTGCAGCATTGTTTGAGCCGACTTTTTTGTTACCCTTGTACAACTGTACTTTGTACTTTGTCTTGTCCTCGGTCTCATCCCAAGTCGCCAATGCCTTGCTTCCTACATCCCATGACGCACTACCTATACTATAGTCGGCAGCAAATACCGACATACTCATAAAGAGTGAAAAAAGCAGTGATAAAATTAAAATCAGTTTTTTCATAAAATTCCTTTCTTTTATACCGGATTTTTTTCACGTCTCTTTTTAAAGAGACATATCTTTCATACTATTGTAGCACATAAATTGAGTAGTTAATATTACTTTTAATTAAAGATAATATATACTTTTTTAAACACATGTAAAAGTTTATTATCACTCATTTTTTACTGTCTCCAGATATCTGTACATACTTGCAGGAGAGCATGACAGTTTGAGACCTACTGTCTTTATGGCACCTTTCATAGAAAAAATACCTTTTTGATAGAGCTGACGTATTATATCAAGCTTCTCTGAATGGCTAAGCTTGCTGAAGGGAAGAGACTTATCAATCCTTTTTAATACTTCATCTATCGTATTTGAAATGTTTTCGGAAAAAACTGCCTGGTCATCGTTTCCCTTTATTTCAATAGAAATATTTTTGGATACATAATTATCCGGATGACATAGAGAAAATACAAGGTTTGAAAGTTCTCTGTACCTGTTGTCGTCAAAGTTTATATTGAGTGCTCCTACAGGTTTGCCTTTTTCATCTTTTATATAAAATGTAGAACATCTTAGAATCTTGCCGTTGGCTGAAAGAGCTCTATAGTTTGATATCCATTTCTTATCAGCGGATTCTTTATTCTGTAATAGGGTTTTCATCGTTGTACTGAGCACATCACCTGTTTGTCTGCCGCTTATATCTCCGTTTATTATATATATTATATGTTTTAGATCATATAGTATAATTTCATAGTCGGGACCCAGCAGAGTGCTCAAAAAATCGGAAAAATCAATATATCGCTTTATCTCAAATTCATTCATAAATACTCCAAATCATATTTGTATTGTACCGTCATATTAAAGCTTGAAGAAATATCTGTTATTATTATACCAAAACTTAAAATATTATGATATAAAATTTAAGTTTTAAGCAAAATCACGAAAATGATAAATTGATTAAAAAGAAGTTGATATAAAGAAAATGAGAAAAAATTCTCACGAAAATTCTCAGATATTATTTGATTTAAAAATATATATGAAAATAAAGGGCTTTTAACTATATATCTGTATATCTGCTTAAAGACGAAGTTAAGAAAAATCCCGATAAATTTATCAAATAGCAATTTCTTTATTTTCAAAGAATTATCTTAAAATAAAAATTTAATGCAAAATGCACATAAATATACTAAAAATAAACCATAACAAGCTTTTTATTAAACAATATTGACAATGTTCTAAAAAGGTGATAAATTATTCTCATAGCAATATTTAGATAATATTTCACTTATATATAAAACTTTTAGAGATTAAATGCATATAGTCTCGATAATCAGATGAGATATATTTATTGCTTAAAGGGATTGTAATACCGTCCGCCAGTCGTTACTTACGATGACCGGGGTATCAAAATATATTTTTGTATTTGGAGGTATTAAAATGGAGTATGAGAAGATGTTAGGTGTAGAGGCACCGAAGTCATGGACACATGTAGTGAGAGAAGTTCCTACAGTTACACAGGAGCAAAGAAAGAAAGCTCTTGAGATGACTCATTATAATGAGTTTGCTTTCCCTGCAGGTCTTTTATATATCGACTGCCTTTCAGACTCGGGTACTACATCAATGACAGACACACAATGGTCGGCTATGTTCCTTGCAGACGAGTCTTACGGAAGAAATAAAGGATATTATGTTCTTTTGGATGCATTCAGAGATGTATGGGAAAGAGGAGACGATCAGAAGAGACTTATCAACTACATCAAAGAGGGCGTAGACAAGGATGATGTAGAGAAGATGATGAATGAGGTGTATCTGGTTGACTATGAAGGTGGATTTATCAATGGCGGTAAGTATCAGCTTTCAAGACCTAACACATTTATCGTTCCACAGGGACGTTGTGCGGAGGCACTTTTATTTGATGTATTAAAGCCGTTATTTGCAAAGAGATGGCCGGGTAAAGTATTTACTATTCCGTCAAATGCTCACTTTGATACTACAGAAGGTAATATCAAGCAGATGGGTAATGTACCTAGAAACCTTTTCCATAAGGAGATTTTATTTGAGGTACCTGAGAGCGGAAAGTATGAGAAGAATCCTTTCAAGGGAGATATGGACATAGATAAACTCAATCAGCTTATTGAAGCGGTAGGTGTTGAGAATGTTCCGCTTATTTATTCTACAGTAACAAACAACTCTGTATGCGGACAGGCTGTTTCTATGAAGAATATCAGAGAAGTTTCAAAGATTGCACATAAGTACAATATTCCTTTTGTTATGGACGGTGCAAGATGGGCAGAGAACTGCTACTTCATAAAGATGAATGAAGAGGGCTATGCCGACAAGTCAATCTGTGAAATAGCTAAAGAGATGTTCTCTTACTTTGATGTAGTTTCAGCATCACTTAAGAAAAACGGACATGCAAATATGGGTGGAGTTTTGGCTTTCCGTGACAAGGGTCTTTTCTGGCAGAAGTTCTCGGAGTTTAATGAGGACGGCAGCGTAAAGACAGATATCGGACATCTTTTAAAGGTTCGTCAGATATCAGCTTACGGTAATGATTCTTACGGTGGAATGTCGGGACATGATATCATGGCTCTTTGCCAGGGTATGTATGAAGAGGCAAGATTTGATTATCAGGATGAGAGAGTAAGACAGTGTCAGTATCTGGCAGACGGACTTACAGCAAACGGTGTTCCTGTAGTACAGCCTGCAGGCGGACACGGAATTTATATTGATGTTGATAAATTCTTTAACTATAAGAGAGGTCATGAGAGCTTTGCAGGACAGGCACTTTCTTTAGAGATGATCCATCGTTACGGTATTCGTTGTTCAGAGCTTGGTGATTTCTCTATGGAATATGATTTAAAGACTCCTGAGCAGCAAAAGGAAGTATGTAATGTTGTTCGTTTGGCTATCAACAGAAGTCAGTTCAGTAAACAGCATATGGATTATATTATTGCAGCATTGACACAACTTTATAAAGACAGAGATACGGTTCCTAATTTAAAGATTACATTCGGTCATACATTACCTATGAGACATTTCCATGCATGGGCAGAGCCATATGCTCCAAGCAAAGAAGAAATGTGTGATGAAGGAAATTACGGATACTGGGAGAATAAATAACACATATTGGCAGCCGGTCTTTTTAAAGACCGGACTGCTTTAAGGGGGACTTGCATTTTTGGCAAGATGGAGGAAGTTTATGGGTTCAGATAGTACGCCTGTAAAGCAGGATGGTTTTAACTCACAAATAGGTTTTATTATAGCATGTGTAGGTTCAGCTGTAGGTATGGGAAACCTGTGGAGATTTCCGGTGCTTGTGTCAGCCTGGGGGGGAATGACTTTTTTGATTCCCTACTTTATATTCGTTATATTGATAGGCAGTACAGGAGTAGTGGAAGAAATCGCACTTGGAAGGAGCACAGGAAAAGGTCCTATAGGAGCATTCGGTGCTGCTATGGCTCATGCCGGAAAGAGCAGAAAAGTAGGTGAGAGCATAGGAATTATACCTACAATAGGTTCTTTAGCTCTTGCAATAGGTTATTCATGTGTAGTAGGTTGGATATTTAAATATGTAGTAATGGCATTTACAGGAAAGCTCTTTGGAATGGGAACAAACATGGATGTCATTGGTGGAACTTTCGGATCTACAGCTACAGCATTTGGAAACAATACATGGATAATAATAGCACTCATTGTAAACTTTGCTATTATGGCATTAGGAGTTGCTGACGGTATAGAGAAAGCAAATAAGTTTATGATGCCTCTGCTTTTTGTAATGATGATCGGACTTGCTGTTTATATAGGAATACAGCCGGGTGCAGTAAACGGATACAAGTATATCTTTACTGTAAATCCTGAAGGATTAAAGGATATAAGACTTTGGATATTTGCATTCGGACAGGCATTTTTCTCACTTTCTATTGCAGGTAACGGTACCGTTGTTTACGGCTCCTATCTCAGTAAGAAAGAGGATGTACCTTTCTCTGCAATGAACATAGCTATCTTTGATACCTGTGCGGCACTTCTTGCAGCGCTCGTTATTATACCTGCTATGGCTACATCGGGAGCGGAGCTGAGTGAAGGCGGTCCGGGACTTATGTTCATCTACCTTGTAAATATAATGAATCAGATGCCCGGCGGTATGATTGTAGGAATTATATTCTTTGTATGTGTTACATTTGCAGGACTCAGTTCACTTGTAAACCTTTACGAGGCGCCTGTAGCTACATTGCAGCAGCAGTTTAAACTCAGCAGAGTACAGTCTGTAGGAATTATCGGAGTAATCGGTGTGGTTGTTGCAGTTCTTATACAGGGAATTGTAGGAAGCTGGATGGATGCGGTATCTATCTATATTTGCCCGATAGGTGCGGTACTGGCATCTGTGATGTTGTTCTTCGTATTCGGAAAGAAGTATACCATGGAAGCTGTAAATGCAGGTGCAAAGAAACCGAAAGGAGAAATCTGGTTCTTCTTAGGTAAGTATGTATATACAGGTCTTGCATTGCTTGCACTTATAGCAGGTGCATTCTATGGAGGAATAGGTTGATAAGGCTATAATAAAAAATATAAACTCTCAGACATTTGTTTGGGAGTTTTTTATTTTGTATTTTATCGGTATAAAAAATTTAAAAAAGTTATTGACAAATATTCCCATATGGAATATAGTAGCTAATAGAGTTAGCACTCTAGATAAATGAGTGCTAACAAATAAAGAAGGGAGGAGCGAATGGATTCGGAGGACAGGAAAGCGATTATTTTAAAAGCTATTATAAAGAATTATATGGAAACCGGGGAGCCGGTAGGTTCAAGAACTATTTCAAAGCTCCCTGAGTTAAATTTGAGCTCTGCTACTATAAGAAATGAAATGAGCGATTTGGAAGATATGGGTTATATCTTACAGCCCCATACTTCTGCAGGACGTATACCTTCAGATAAGGGATACAGATTCTATGTAGATGAGATCTTGAGAGAAAAGGAGATAGAGACTGAAGCATTTAAGGATCTGATGTTTAAAAAAGTGGACAGATTGGAAAATGTCTTAAAACAATTGGCAAAGATCATTGCAAGAGACACCAATTATGCCGCGATGATATCAGGGCCGAGTATACACTCCAATAAAGTAAAGTTTTTGCAACTCTCAAAGATAGATAAGTTCAAGCTCCTTTTGGTGACGGTTGCGGAAGGTAATATTATCAATAATAAGATAATAGATATCGACAGCGAAATATCGGAGAGCGAAATCTTAAACTTGAATCTGCTTATAAACACTTCATTAAACGGACTTACCGTGGAAGAGATAAACTTAAGCATTATGAATAAGTTACGAACGGATGCGGGAGTTTATGGAGATATAGTGGATAAGGTTTTACGAGAAGTAGCGGCAGTGTTTAAAAGTGCTACCGACAACCTTGAGATATATACAAGCGGTACCACAAATATTTTCAAGTACCCTGAGATCTCCAACAGAGAGAAGGCAAGTCAGCTTGTAAATGCTTTTGAAGAAAAGGATAAGCTTAAGGAAATACTTGCAGGGGTAAATGATGATGATAGTGACGGTATCAGAGTATATATCGGAAATGAAGTGCCGATTTCAGATATGAGAGATCTTTCCGTAGTTACAGCAAATTATGAAATAGGCGAAGGACTCAGAGGCTCTATAGGTATAGTAGGACCGAAGAGAATGGACTATGAGAAAGTATTAAAAACTATAAAAACTGTAATGGCATCGCTTGATGAGCAGTTTAAAAATGATGAATAGAGGAGAGGGCTGTGAAAGAAAAAGATTTAAAAAGAGAACAGGAAGAGAACAAAGAGGTTTTAGAAGGCGAAGAGACAGGGGAATTTGTTGAGGAAGCCGAAGAGACACCTGAGGAGGCGGCGGCAAAGGCTGCAGCTATGGAGGCTGAGGTGGAGGAAGCTTTCAGTGATGAAAATCTTGAAGGAAAGCCTGATAAAAAAGACCTTGCCATTGCGGATTTGACAGACAGACTTAAAAGAAGCATGGCGGAGTTTGATAATTTCAGAAAAAGAAGTGAAAAAGAAAAAGCTACTATGTTTGATATGGGAGCAAGAAGTGTGGCGGAAAAACTTTTGCCGGTAGTTGACAACTTTGAAAGAGCAATGCTTGCAACACCTTCAGAGGGTGAAGGCAAAGCCTTTGCCGACGGAATAGCAATGATATACAATCAAATGACAAAGACTCTTGAGGATTTGGGAGTTAAGCCGATTGATTGTGTGGGCAAAGAATTTGATCCTAACTTACATAATGCGGTAATGCATATAGAAGACGAAAGCTTAGGTGAAAATGTGGTTGCTGAGGAACTTTTAAAGGGATATATGTACAAGGACAGTGTTCTTAGACATAGCATGGTAAAGGTTGCAAATTAATTTTTGAGACTATATTTTGCTTTGCTTAAGCAGAGTGAAATATTTTATATAAATTTAGAAAATATAAATTTTGATTTATTAGGAGGATAAGATAATGGGTAAGATTATTGGTATAGATTTAGGTACAACAAACAGCTGTGTAGCAGTTATGGAGGGTGGAAAGCCTGTAGTTATTCCAAACTCTGAAGGTTCAAGAACAACACCTTCAGTTGTAGCATTTACAAAGACAGGTGAGAGACTTATAGGTGAGCCTGCAAAGCGTCAGGCAGTTACAAATGCAGACAGAACAATCTCTTCAATTAAGAGACATATGGGTACAGATTATAAGGTAACTATAGACGGTAAGTCATACACACCACAGGAGATTTCAGCAATGATTCTTCAGAAGCTTAAGGCTGATGCCGAGAGCTATTTAGGTGAGAAGGTTACAGAGGCTGTTATCACTGTTCCTGCATATTTCAACGATGCACAGCGTCAGGCTACAAAGGATGCAGGTAAGATTGCAGGTCTTGATGTAAAGAGAATTATCAACGAGCCTACAGCTGCAGCTCTTGCTTACGGTCTTGACAATGATGCTGAGCAAAAGATTATGGTATATGACCTTGGTGGCGGTACATTCGATGTTTCAATTATTGAGATCGGTGACGGAGTTATAGAAGTTTTGGCTACAAACGGTGATACACATCTTGGTGGTGACGACTTTGATAATAAGATTACAGATTGGCTTGTAAGTGAGTTTAAGAAGGCAGAGGGTGTGGATCTTTCAACAGATAAGATGGCACTTCAAAGACTTAGAGAAGCTGCAGAGAAGGCTAAAAAAGAGCTTTCAACAGCAACAACAACAAATATCAACCTTCCGTTTATCACTGCAACAGCAGAGGGACCGAAGCACCTTGATATTACTCTTACAAGAGCTAAGTTTGACGAGCTTACACTTGACCTTATTGAAAGAACAGCTGTACCTGTACAGAATGCTCTTAAGGATGCAGGTATCACAGCAAGCGATCTTGGAAAGGTATTGCTTGTAGGTGGATCTACAAGAATGATCAATGCACAGGAGAAGGTAAAAGCCCTTACAGGTATGGAGCCTTCAAAGAGCATCAACCCTGATGAAGGTGTTGCAATCGGTGCAGGTATTCAGGGCGGTAAGCTTTCCGGAGAAGCAGGCTCAGGAGATGTATTGCTTCTTGACGTTACTCCGCTTTCACTTTCAATCGAGACAATGGGTGGTGTAGCTACAAGACTTATCGAGAGAAATACTACAATACCTACAAAGAAGAGCCAGATATTCTCTACAGCTGCAGACAATCAGGAAGCTGTTGACATCCATGTAGTACAGGGTGAGAGACAGTTTGCAAGAGATAACAAGACTTTAGGACAGTTCAGACTTGACGGTATTTTACCTGCAAGAAGAGGTGTTCCACAGATAGAGGTTACATTTGATATTGATGCAAACGGTATCGTTAATGTATCTGCAAAAGACCTTGGAACAGGTAAGGAGCAGCATATCACAATTACAGCAGGTTCAAATATGTCAGATAGTGATATCGACAAGGCTGTAAAAGAAGCTGCAGAGTTTGAGGCACAGGATAAGAAGAGAAAAGAAGGCATTGATGCAAGAAATGAAGCCGACTCTATAGTATTCCAGACAGAGAATGCTCTAAAAGAGGTTGGTGACAATCTTGATGCAAATGACAAGGCTGCAGTTGAGGCTGATCTTACTGCATTGAAAGAGGCTATCAACAGAGCACCTATCGATGCTATGACAGATGATCAGATAAATGATATCAAGGCAGGCAAAGAGAAGCTTATGGAAAGTGCTCAGAAGCTTTTTGCAAAGGTATATGAGCAGGCCGGTGCGGCACAGAATGCAGGTGCAACAGCTGATACAACAGGAGCACAGGATGCAGGTACATCTTCAAATGACGATGTTATAGACGGTGATTTTAAAGAGGTATAATAAGGAGAGCAACTGATGGCAGAGAGTAAAAGAGATTACTATGAAGTACTTGGCGTGGATAAGAACGCTGATGACTCTGCAATAAAAAAGGCATATAGAGCGCTGGCAAAAAAATATCATCCGGATTCAAATCCTGATAATCCTGAGGCTGAAAAGAAGTTCAAGGAGGCCAGTGAAGCCTATTCAGTGCTAAGCGATCCTGATAAGAGAAGACAGTATGACCAATTCGGTCATGCTGCCTTTGATGGTGGAGCAGGTGCCGGAGCCGGCGGATTCGGAGGCTTCTCCGGATTTGATTTTGGCGGTGATGATATTTTCGGAGATCTCTTTGGAGGTATGTTTGGCGGCGGCGGAAGCAGAGCCACAAGAACAGGTCCGATGAAGGGAGCAAATGTAAGAGCGTCTGTAAGACTTACCTTTGAAGAGGGTGTTTTCGGATGTAAGAAGGAAATTAAGGTAAACTTCAAGGAAGAATGTGCTACATGTCACGGTTCGGGAGCAAAGCCGGGTACATCGCCTACAACCTGTCCGAAGTGTAACGGAAAAGGTCAGGTGATATATTCACAGCAGACATTGTTTGGCACTATGCAGAATGTAAAGACATGTCCTGAATGTAACGGTACAGGAAAAATTATTAAGGACAAATGTCCTGATTGTAACGGTAAGGCATATATTCAAAAGAAGAAGAGCTTTGAGGTGGATATACCTGCAGGTATAGATAACGGTATGTCTATAAGAATGGCAGGAGGCGGAGAACCGGGAATAAACGGCGGTCCGAGAGGAGATTTGCTTGTAGAGGCGGTCGTAAGTCCTCATCCTATCTTTAAGCGCCAGGATACCAATATTTTCTCAACAGTGCCTATAAGCTTTGCAAAGGCTGCACTTGGCGGCAGTATCAGAGTAAAGACTGTAGACGGTGAAGTGGAAGTGGCGGTAAAAGCCGGAACTCAGACAGATACAAGAGTAAGATTAAAAGGCAAGGGAGTACCTTTCCTTAGAAATAAAAATAACAGAGGTGACCACTACATAACCTTGGTGGTATCGGTACCTACAAAGCTTACAAAGGAACAAAAGGAAGCACTGGAAGCCTTTGATGCGGCAATGAATAAATAAAATATAAGAGAAAGCCACTATTTGGTGGCTTTTTTTACGTTCGTATTTGACTGAAATACTACTGTGAAGTATAATTTAGAACAGTAATAAAGCTAAAACAACGAGGTGTATTAATATGGGAAAAATCACAGTAGAGAGATGTGAAATAGAGGGGTTATGTGTAATCACTCCTACAGTATTTAAAGATGACAGAGGATATTTTGTAGAAACATATAATCAGAACGACTTCAAAGAAGCGGGACTTGATATGGTCTTTGTACAGGACAATCAGTCAAAGTCATCAAAGGGAGTGCTTCGCGGACTTCATTTCCAAAAGGAGCATCCACAGGGCAAACTTGTAAGAGTTTTAAGCGGTGAAGTTTATGATGTTGCTGTGGATCTTAGAAAGAATTCAAAGACATTCGGAAAGTACTTCGGAGTACGTCTTTCAGATGAAAATAAGAAGCAGTTCTATATACCTGAGGGTTTTGCACACGGTTTTGTGGTACTCTCAGATGAGGCGGTGTTTGCATACAAATGTACAGACTTCTATCATCCAAATGATGAGGGCGGTCTTATATACAATGATCCGGATATAGGAATTGACTGGCCTGTAGACGGAATTGAGCTGATAATGTCTGATAAGGATACAAAGTGGAAAGGCCTTAAAGAAACATTTAAGTTTGATTGATTTTAATAATGGAATCCTGTGAGTTCACGGGAATCCTGATATATTTATTAATAAAACTTTGTAAAAAATAATGAATGGAAAAAGATATGAATATAATATCGCTTATACGAGAAATATTAAAATCAAGAGCAATCATATGGGATTTGGCAAAGGCTGATTTTAAGAAACGCTTTGTCGGGTCCTATTTTGGCATTGCATGGATGTTTGTTCAGCCTGTAGTTACCGTACTTATATACTTTTTGATCTTCCAGATGGGATTTAAGAGTACACCTCCTGTACCCGGAGTTCCATATGTGGTTTGGCTGGTTCCGGGCATTGTGCCATGGTTTTTCTTTGCGGAGACTCTAAACCTCGGAACCTCGGTGCTTTCAGAATACAATTATCTTGTAAAGAAAGTAGTGTTTAATGTATCCATACTGCCCGTTATCAAGGTGATTTCATGCCTTATAGTACATGGAATCTTTGTTGTGATAATGATAACAATGACTTTGGCATTCGGCAGATTACCTATGGTAAGTTGGATAGGAATAGTGTATTACAGTTTCTGCTTGTCAATATTTGCACTTGCAATAATATATATAACCTGTGCAATAAATGTATTCTTTAAGGATATGTCACAGATAGTGGGAATTGCATTACAGTTTGGAATGTGGATGACACCTATAATGTGGGATCCGACAATGTTCGCATATTTCCCTGCAAAGGTTGAAAAGATAATGAAATTAAATCCGGTATATTATATTGTGGTCGGATACAGAGACAGCATACTCAGAGGAAACTTTTTCTTTGAGAGACCGGGGCTTACAGTATATTTTTGGGTGGTTACCGTAATACTGTTATTTATAGGACTTAGAATGTTTAATAAGTTACGACCACATTTTTCAGATGTATTATAAGGAGAAGTATGCAGAGCAATTTAGCGATAAATGTCTGTGATGTTACCAAAATCTACAGACTGTATGATAAGCCTATAGACAGGTTAAAGGAGAGTATTTCCCTTACACACAAAAAATATCACAAGGAATTCTTTGCCTTGGATAAAATATCATTCTCTGTAGAAAAGGGTTCTACAGTGGGAATTATAGGAACAAACGGATCGGGAAAGTCAACTATATTAAAAATCATAACCGGAGTATTAAATCCGACTACAGGAAGTGTGGAAGTTGACGGAAATATTTCCGCACTTTTAGAGCTTGGTGCGGGCTTTAATATGGACTATACCGGTATTGAAAATATATATATGAACGGAACTATGATGGGCTTTAGCAGAGAGCAGATGGAGGCAAAGCTTCCTGAGATCTTAGAGTTTGCCGATATAGGTGACTTTGTGTATCAGCCGGTAAAGACATATTCATCAGGTATGTTTGTAAGGCTTGCATTTGCACTTGCAATAAATGTAGAGCCTGAGATTTTGATAGTTGATGAGGCACTTTCAGTAGGAGACGTTTTCTTCCAGGCCAAATGCTACAGAAGAATGGAAGAGATAAGAAAGACCGGTACTACAATATTGATGGTAACCCATGATATGGGAAGCGTAATAAAGTACTGTGATAAGGTTATACTTTTAAATAAAGGAGAGTTTTTGGCGGAAGGTCCTGCAGGAGAAATGGTGGATCTGTATAAGAAGATCCTGGCAGGAAGAATGGATGATTTGGAATCAGATCTTGCAAAGAGACTTGACAGTAATTTCTCAGATATGATGGAATTAAACAATGATATCAATAAGACACATGCAAAAGAATATCACGGTCTTATGAAAGAAAAAATCTCCATCAATCCGAATAAAACAGAGTATGGTGACGGTAGGGCCGAGATATACGATTTGGGACTTTTAGATTCCAAGGGAGAGCTTACAAATCTTTTGCTTAAGGGAGAAGAGTTTACCATCAGAGAAAAGATAAGGTTTAATGCAAATATCGAATCTCCTATATTTACATTCACCATTAAAGATAAAAAAGGAACGGAACTTAGCGGTACAAATACCATGTTTGAAGGAGTGGAAGTAAAACCTGTAAAGCCGGGTGATGAAGCGGTTGTGGAATTCAAGCAGAAAATGACTCTACAGGGTGGAGAGTATCTTCTAAGTATGAGCTGTACCGGATTTGAAAACGGTACACATGTTGTATATCACAGACTCTATGATGTTACATTCATAACAGTTATTTCAAACAAGAATACTGTGGGTGTTTATGATATGGAATCAAAAGTAAATCTTACTCAAAAGAGTAATTAAAAGGGAGAGAAAATGAGTCTTTTAGAACTTTCAAAAAAGTATGGAAAAGATGAATATAGTCTTTTGAAAGAAAATCCCGGTTTGGAAAATTTGTCTTTCTTTTCATCCCTATCCCTTGGAAACACGGAATGGATAGATATAAAGGGTAAGACATTATTTTTAGGAAGTCAAATAGCTATATTGGATGATTTATGTAAAAAATCAAAGGTGTATATTTATGAAGATGAGTTGGAAAGGCTTGGAAGTGTACAGGCTGTTTTCGGTATTGATATAGAATATATAGCTGATTTTGAGAGCATAAATTTTAATGATTTTGATACAGTTATTGCCTATGGCAGCGATATGGTATCAAAGTTAATGACAAAACAAAAGCCGAACACGAAGCTGGTTTTGATATTTGATAATAAATACGGAATGAACTACTTTGAAGAGGATTTTGGAGATAAAGAAGCTTTAAGTGTAAAAGCTGTAAGAGAGTGGATCGGCGAGCATTCCACATACTATCCATATCCGAACTATAGATATGTGTATAAGCTTTTCTCAGACAAGGAGATGCAGGGAGCAGGGGAGCTTTCACAGATAAAGGCGTATGATTATCCAAGATTTGCACTGAAAGATATCGGAGAAAGATTTTCACAGGCTGCAAAAACAGGAGATTTCGACAGCTTTGCAAACTCATATATTATAGTTGCCGGTGGAAATGAGGAGAATATCTATATCAAATACAACAGAACCAGACTCCCAAAATATCAGATAAAGACGGAAATCAGACTTAGAGAAGGTAAAAAGTATGTCGTAAAGTCCGCTTTGAAAAAAGAGGGTATTCCACATATATTGGGTATGTATGACGGCGCAAAGCGAATTAAAAATGACAGCGTAACAGTTCTTGAAGGAACTTTTAAAAATGCCGGAGAGATAAACTTTCCTTTTGTAAAGGGAAAGTCTTTAAGCAGGCTTTGTGAGGACTGCATAAAAAAAGATATTGACGGATTTATAGAAGGCGTTAAAGATTATCTTAAAAAGATAGTGGATGAGGATGCTCTTAATCTGGATGCAATATTTGATAATTTTATATTGGACGGAGATAAGCTTACCGCAATAGACTGCGAGTGGATATTTGACGAGTCAATGGATTTTATAAAGGATAGAGAACTCTTTATAAAATACCGTGCATTACACAGCTTCTATCAAAACAATTCAAATAAGATTCGGGATAAATTCAGTTTGACTGAAACTGATTTTATGGCAAGTTTTTGTATAGATGATATTGACGGAATGGACTTTATCGAAAGAAGATTTCAGGATTATATACATGGAGATTACCAGGAGGTTTATCTGGATAATTACTTTGTAGAGACTGTAAGCCATGAAACTCTAAACGAGGGATTGGTAGCACTTGCCGAATTGCCGCATGCAAAAAATAAGATAAATGAGCTTACTGAAATCAATAAAGACAGAGAGCTTGCCATAAAAGAGATGAACAGGCTTAAGACACTTACAGATAATCATGTAAACAATCTGGGCATCATAATAGATAATTTAAGGCATGAGAATGAAGAGCTTGCAAAGACTTTAAATGTTTATAATAACAATCTTTCTATTCCGTTCAGGATCAGAAGGAAGCTAAGTACTGTTTATAATAAGAAATATCCTAAAGGAAGCGTGGAAAGAAAGAAGTTAAACTACAGACTTATGTGTATTTTCCACCCTATAAAGTATTTTAAGCTGACCCATTCGGAACAGGGAAGAAACCTTATAGAGGGTGAATTTAAGATAGGTGATCTATACAGGGAAAAGGGTAAGATAAACTTCCCATATGTGGAAAATCCTAAGGTAAGTATTATTATACCGGTATACAATCAAATACATTATACATATGCCTGTCTGGTGTCAATTCTTGAAAATACCGAAAGCTTTGACTATGAGATAATTATTGCTGATGATGTATCCACAGATGCGACAAAGGAAATTGACAAATTCGTAAGCGGGCTTGTAATTGCAAGAAATGAAAGCAATCAGGGATTTTTAAAGAATTGCAATAATGCCGCAAAAAAGGCAAGAGGCGAGTATATATTCTTCTTAAACAATGATACAACCGTACAAAAGGATTGGTTGCCACCTCTGATAAGACTGCTTGAGTCTGATGAGAGTATAGGGATGGTAGGTTCAAAACTTATATATCCTGACGGCAGACTGCAGGAGGCCGGCGGAATCATATGGAGTGACGGAAGCGGCTGGAACTATGGAAGATGTGATGATCCGAATAAACCTGAGTACAATTATGTAAGAGATGTGGATTATATATCCGGTGCCGCAATAATGCTTAGCAGAAAACTCTGGGAAGAAATCGGAGGATTTGATGAGAGATATGCACCTGCATATTGCGAGGATTCCGACCTTGCCTTTGAAGTGAGAAAAAGAGGTTTAAGAGTGGTATATCAGCCGCTCAGTGTGGTAACTCACTTTGAGGGAGTATCAAACGGTACGGATGTCAACGGTACAGGTCTTAAGAGATATCAGGTAGAGAACAATAAAAAACTTCAGGAAAAATGGAGTGAGGAGTTCAAAAACCAGTACGACAATGTGGGTGTACCGAATGCATTCAGAGCCAGAGAAAGAAGCAGAGGTAAAAAGGTGATTCTCTTTGTGGATCACTATGTTCCGACCTTTGATAAGGACGCAGGTTCAAAGACCACCTTCCAGTATATAAAGATGTTTATAGAAAGAGGTTATGTGGTCAAGTTTTTGCCTGATAACTTTGCCAAGTCCGAGCCATATACTTCCATACTTGAACAAATGGGCGTAGAGGTGCTATACGGCAATGAGATGAGAACAAATATATTTGAATGGATCGAAAACAACCGGTCAAATATTGATATTGCATATCTTAACAGACCGCATATAGCCACAAAGTATATTGACTTTATCAAAGAAAAAACAGATATCAAGGTAATATACTATGGTCATGACTTACACTTCCTGCGTGAAAGAAGAGAGTATGAGCTTACAGGTGATGTGGAAAGAAAAAATGCCAGTGCATATTGGAAGAGTATGGAGCTTGACCTGATGAGAAAGGCAAGCATAAGCTATTATCCTTCAAATGTTGAGGTGGACTATATACATACCTTTGACAAGAAGATAAATGCCAAAGCAATTACAGCCTATGTTTTTGAAAAGTTTGGCAATATTGACTACAATCCCGATATCAGAGAAGGTGTACTGTTTGTGGGAGGATTTTCACATCCGCCAAATGCAGATGCATTGAAGTATTTCCTTGATAATATGTGGGATGAAATCTATGCACAGATAAAAGCACCTTTTTATATAGTCGGTTCCAATGCTACGGACGAGATAAAGGCTCTTCACAATGAAGCTAAAGGAATTATATTTAAAGGCTTTGTCAGTGAAGAAGAGCTGAAAGAACTGTATGAGAAGGTAAGACTTGTTGTGGTACCTCTAAGATACGGAGCAGGAGTAAAGGGCAAGGTAATAGAGGCTCTATACTACAATGACCCTGTAATAACCACAGGTGTGGGAGCAGAGGGTATAGACAACTCATATAATCAAATGCTTGTCGCAGATGAGCCGGGTGATTTTGTGAACAAATGCGTTACACTTTATAACGACAAAGAAGCTCTTAAAAATATGAGCAAGGCAGCAGATGACTATGTAAAGAATAAGCATAGTATAGAAGCTGTGTGGGAGATAATAAGGGAAGATTTTTAGAAAAAGAGAGTCTTGGAAATTAAGTTTTCTGAGGCTCTTTTTGCTTTAAAGAGTTATTTAAATTATATATAATATTCAGATAATTAAAACAATATACATAATTAACACAGATTTAAATACTTATTTAAAGTAAATAATAAAATAAAATAATAAAAATATCAAAAATATAAGAAAATAGTATTGACATAAATAAAATATCTGATATACTGTAGACATAAACAAAGAGAGAATATATTCTTAAAAGTTTGATGAATGCATATCCACAGGGAAAAAGTAGAAAGACTTTAAAAGTGGAAATTTAAGAAAGAGAGGTACAGTCCAAAGAAAACTTAAGTAATGATTAGACTTTGATCTAATCCGGAACCTATAAGAAGATTGATGAGATAATATATTATTGAAGACTCTAAAAGTTACTATCTGAAAAATCGGTTAGGATAGTACTCATACAAGTTTTATGACGAGAAAGTAGAATTTGAATGAGAGATGGACCGTGTAGATAGATTGATAACAACCATGTATTAGATGTGAAAGAAAGCTTATAGGAGGGATAAAACTTAAAAACTGAATAGGAACATCTATAGAATGTCCGGTAAAATCGTGATAGGACATCAGAAATATAGAAAAAAGGTTCTTTATGAAAGCGAGGATTAATCGATGGAACCAGGAATATTTTGAAGAGAGCATTAATGTGAAAGGTTAGTGCTCTCTTCTTCTTTGTGTAAATGTAGGGATTTAAAGTAAACGAGTGTATAGATTTTCTTAATTTAGTTAGGTTTTACTAACTTAAGAGGATTGAAAGTTGCCTGCTATATAAAAAATATATATATTTTAGCAAATAAATACAGATTAAAAGACATAAAATCTGTATACAACTTGAAGAAATAAATTTCAAACACGAGTGCTTGTATAAAATTAATAAAATACGTAAAAATATATATAAATTTTACAAAAAAGCTTTAAAATTTCTTTTTCATCTGATAAAATAAAAACAGATTAAGCGAATGTGTACATTGGCATATGAACTTATATCAATAGATTATGAGGGAGAAATAAATGAGGAAGAGGACAAAGCTGGCGATACTTGTGGGCGCTATGAGTATTGCAGGTGCAATGACATCTTTTGCCGCAACAGGTTGGCAGCAGGAAAACGGTACATGGGTATACTATGATAAGAATGAAGAAAAAGTATCCCAGAAGTGGCAGCAGTCAGGGGAGTATTGGTATTACCTTGATGATATGGGAGATATGGCAACAGATGCTCTTATCGATGACGGAAATGCTACATACTATGTAGATATCAACGGTGCAATGGTAAAGAACAGATGGGTGGCTATACCGAATACCAATGACTACGATGAAAACGAACCTGATCAGTGGTGGTACTACTTTGGAGAAAACGGTAAGGCGTTTAAGAGAAGTGATTCCACAACAAGTGATGTTACATTAAAAACTATCAACGGAAAGAAATATGCTTTTGATCTTGAAGGCAGAATGCTTTACGGATGGGTTTCACAGGGTGAAAGATTGACAGATCAGGATGCATGGCAGAATGCAAAGTACTATTTCGGTGATGAGAATGACGGAGCTATGACTACAGGCTGGAGAGAGATACTTGTTCATGATGATAATGCGAGAACAATGGAAGAGCAGCCTAATATAGATTACTGGGATACAGATCAGGTAAGATGGTTCTACTTTAAGGAATCAGGCAAGAAGGAAACCGGTAATCTCGGTAAGACAATCAATGGAAAGAAGTACGGTTTTGATGAGTACGGCAGAATGATTGCAAGCTGGTATACAGAAGCCACACCTTCTACAGCAGTTTCAAGATCGGCAAGAGCTGACTATACAGAGAGTTTTATGTACTTTGCTACACCTGAGGACGGAGCAAAGTCTACCAAGGGATGGTTCAAGGTGGTTCCGGGATACTTCCTCAACAAAGGTAAATGGGAAGAGGACGGAACAGCTTGGTACTATGCTGACGGAAAAGGTCATATCAGTGCAAATGAGATAAAGAGCATTAACGGAAAGAAGTATGCTTTTGATGATAAGGGCGGTATGATATCAGGACTTGGATTGTTTGAGATGAAGCTTCTTGATAACGGAAAGTATTCTACTACAGAGTTTGTAGATAAACTCGGTGCAGGAAACAAAGCGGTTCCTTATTCTACTCAGGAAAAGTTTGTGGATGCTATAGGAAAGGTTCATTACAGTGACTTCCTTTCAGGAAAGTATCGCATGATGTATTTTGGAGACGGCAAGGACGGTGCTCAGAAGTACGGAAAGCAGACTGTTAAGCTTGACGGTGAAGACAGAACTTTCTATTTCAAGGAAGGCGGATCAAATAAGGGAAGCGGATTCAACGGTATAAAGGATGAAAGACTCTATATCGCAGGACTCAATATAAAAGCTGATCAGTATGACAAATATGAGGTTGTTGTAGTTGATAAGAGCAATGATAATCAGTTGGTATACAAGGGAACTGTAGGAGAGCTTCTTACAATGACAGGTTATGTGGCTTCTGTAGAAGAAAAGGATAATAAGACTACATGGAAGATCACAACTCCTAACTCAAATTATCAGGTGAAATTACTCGGTAACTCGGGAACTATTGTAAAGAGCGGTACAAAGAGAGACGGAGAAGACTACAAGATTAAAGTAAACAATAAGGTTATCACAAGTGTAACTCTTGAATAAGAATAAAAGTAAAGGCCTGTGCAAAATGCACAGGTCTGTTTTATGCTCCGAATATTTCTTTTGTTTCTACATTGAACTCACCGTTGTCGGCTACTTCCATTATCATGTAAGTAGGAGTATGTCCGGCCTGTCGTGGATATCCGAGAGAGCCCGGATTTAATATGGTGACCCCGTCAATAGTTTTGTAAAACGGTCTATGTGTATGACCGTACATTGCAAAATCACATCCTCTTGAAAGAGCTTCATCTTTCAGAATATCTACACCCATACTTACGCCGTACTGGTGTCCGTGAACCAAAAGGGCCTTGTGATTTTTTATATTTACTTCCTTTTCTCTTGGAAGTTGTGAAAAGAAGTCATTATTACCCTGTACCATATGGCAGGCACAGTCAGGTTCAATCATATAACTTATTTTTGTTTCGCTGCTTTCTATATCACCAAGATGGATTAACATATCAAAAGGCTTTTCTTTACTTATTACCTTTTTCAGTATATCATCCATTCTATGGGTGTCACTAACAATCAGTATCTTCATAAAATTCCTCTAGCTTTTTCTTCATTGCCATAAGTGCTTTTCCTCTATGACTTATCTTGTTTTTTTCTTCAGGACTTATTTCGGCACTTGTTTTATTATATTCGGGCAGAAAAAGTATCGGATCATATCCGAATCCGTTCTCACCCGATATGGTATGAGCTATAAGTCCCTCCATACTTCCCTCTGTAAATACAGTTGTACCGTCATCAAGTATAGCACAGATGCATGCTCTAAATCTTGCACTTCTTTCATTACCCTGCGCATTTTGCAGTCTGGATATAATGTTTTGATTTTTTATATTGTATGAAGTGTCTTCTCCCATATATCTGGAAGAATATACTCCCGGCTCTCCCCCTATGTAATCCACCTCTAAACCGGAATCGTCAGAGAGAACAATACCTCCGGTGATATCCCAAATGGCTTTTGCCTTTATATAGGCGTTTTCTTTAAATGTTGTTCCGGTCTCCTCCACATCAATAGATATGCCGGCATCCTTTGCGGATATGATATCAAAACCCGGCAAAATTTCTTTGATTTCCTTAAGTTTGTTTTTATTCCCGGTTGCAAAAATGATTTTTTTCATTGTTATTCCCGTCCGGTTCTCTTAGGTGGCTTTGGCCCCATATACTGATAGAACCTTGTCTGCATCATACCGTTGTATATCTTTCGATTTTTATCGGCTTCTTTTCCGATGTATTTTTGGGCATCCTCATACGATGTGATAAGATATAGTGACCAGGAATCAAGAGCCGCATATCTGTCACCAAGACTCTTATAAATAGCCGGAAGATTTTCTTTTTCCTCCAATCTTTCACCATATGGCGGATTTGTAATAATAAATCCATATTTCTTCGGGTGAGAAAGTGATGCCACATCTCTGCATTGTAAATGTAACATATCCATAACACCGGCTCTTGTTGCATTGCTTCTGGCAGCTTCTATAACGGATTTATCGATATCATATCCCTGTATATCTACATTTGTATCGATACTTACCATTTCTCTTGCTTCTTCATAAGCATCATCCCAAACTTGTTTGTCTATAAGATTTGACCATTTGCCGCTTAAGAAACCTCTTTTAAGTCCGGGAGCAATATTTGCAGCCAGCATAGCGGCCTCTATTACAAAAGTACCGCTACCGCAGAAAGGATCGACGAGTATTCTGTCTTTTTTCCATGGTGTAAGCATAATAAGGGCGGCAGCCAAAGTTTCTGTAATAGGAGCCTTGGCGGTCATAGTTCTGTAGCCTCTTTTATGAAGAGATACTCCGGTGGTATCAAGTCCTATGGTAACAATATCTTTATTTAAAGAAACTCTAAGCGGATAATCGGCGCCTGTTTCTTCAAACCATTCCTTTTTATAAATTTTTTTCATTCTCTCAACCATAGCCTTTTTGACTATGGACTGGATATCGGAAGGAGAGAAGAGTTTGCTTTTTATAGAAGTAGCCTTACTCACCCAGAACCTACCGTCGGCAGGGATATAATCTTCCCAAGGTATTGCGGCAACGGAATCAAAAAGTTCACTAAAGGTTGTGGCTTTAAATTCCGCAACTTTAATCAGTACTCTTTCTGTAGTGCGAAGCCACATATTGGCTCTGGCAATAGCTTCATCGTCACCTTCAAAATACACCCTTCCATCCTCTACTCTTGTAATATCATAGCCTATATCTATGATTTCTCTTTTTAGAATAGCCTCAAGACCGAAGTGGCATGGTGCGTACAGTTCAAATATTTTTCTCAAGTTTTATCTCCTTTAATACATTGCCGTCAAAATCATATATAGAAAAAAGGTCATTATCAAGTATTGCATAGGAGTTTGGATTTTGTTCCTTTGGAAGTGATGCCGATCCGGGATTTAATATATAAACATCTCCGACTTTTTTTGCTATAGGAAGATGTACATGCCCGTATATGAATGCACCCGCCTTTGGCAGTTTCGGCAGATGCTCCTCTCCATAAACATGTCCGTGAGTTATAAAAAAGTAAATGTCATTAAAATTCCCGATGCAATAATCGGATTGCATTGGGAATTCAAGTACCATCTGATCGACCTCGGAATCACAATTTCCTCTTACCGCAATAATGTCATCTTTAAGTTCATTAAGCATTGCAAAGACTTCCTTAGGACAGTAGTCCTTTGGCAGATCGTTTCTTGGACCGTGATATAAGAGGTCACCGAGCAGTATAAGTTTGTCGGCATTGCTTTCTCTATACTTTTCTATTATTTTTTTTGTATAGAAAGCCGAGCCGTGTATATCGGATGCAAAAAAATATTTCATAAATAAAAGGTCTAAGACCTAGTCCTCCTGTTGTCTGAATTCTACGTTCTGTGTAGCGGCATCCATAGAATCAATTATTGCAAGTGACTCCAAATGGAAACCGAGATTTCTTATAGTACGTCCACCGCTTTGGAATCCTTTTTCTATTGCAATACCTATGCCCTCAACTGTTCCGCCCGACTCATTTACTATAGAGATAAGTCCCTGCAGTGCACATCCGTTTGCCAGAAAATCGTCAATAATAAGAACTCTGTCATCAGCACTTAAAAATTTCTTTGATACTATTACTTGGTTTTTGCATTTATGTGTAAAGCTTTCAACTTCTGCGGTATACATATCACCGTCTATATTGATTGATTTTGATTTTTTTGCAAATACTACAGGAACTCCGAATTCAAGTCCTGCTATTGCGGCAATACCTATACCTGAGGATTCTATTGTCAAAATCTTGTTTATATTGTGTGAAGCAAACTTTGACTTAAACTCTTTAGCCATTTCTAAAAAGAGTTCCACATCCATTTGGTGGTTTAAAAAGGAATCAACTTTTACTACATTACCTTCTTTGATTACTCCATCTTTTTTGATACGCTCTTCTAATAACTTCATGAAAATCCTCTCTCTTTTTGAAAATACACAACAACTACTTGCACTAACGTGTAAGCATTAGCAACTCAAGTGCTAATTTCTCATTAATATTACCTTTTTTTATAGCTTCTTCCAACTCGATTGCGTTTTTGACATAGGATAAAAGCAATGCCATGTCAAAACCACGGGCTTGACGCATAAGATTTTTAACTACATAGGGATTAAGCTTCAGATTTGATGCTATATCCTTTTCGTTAAAACCTGCAGACATCAATTCTTTGATTTGCAACAGCTGGTTAAACTGTCTTGTGATAAGAATCATTATTTTTAGTGACGGCTCTTTTAAAGCTACCAGGTCCTCATATATATCCAAAGCTTCTTTGATTTTATTGTTGGTAATCATTTTTACCAGCTCAAAGATTCTGTTGGTCAGACTGATGCTTGTTATCGCTATTATATCTTCCTCTTCTATAATATCTTTGTCAAGAGTAAAGGAGAGTAATTTATCCAATTCGCTCTTTATTCTTTCCATATCATTTCCAACTCTGGCAATAAAAAAATCCATGTTGGAAACAGTAATTTTTTTGCCGGCTTTGTTTATGATATTTCCTGCCCAATTTTTCAGCTCGTCATCTGTAGGATGATTGAGTTCTGCGATATATCCGATATCCTTGACCTTTTTGTAGAGTTTTGAACGCTTATCGATTTCTTTTTCTACAAAAATGATTTTTGTACTATCTGGTTTATCTGAAATATAGTTTAAAAACTTATCGTTTCCGGATTTAAACCATTGACTTTCTTCTATAAGAATACATCTGTATTCTGAAAAGAACGGAAGCGTATTGGCAAAGTCAATAATAGCGTCTACATCTATCCCCTTTCCTTCAAAATAGGCATAGTTCATTTGGTCATCACCTACCATAGCCGTTTTCAATCTTTTTTTATAGCTGTTTTTTAAAAATTCATCATCACCTGATAGTACATAAATGCCTTTGAATGTGGAAGTTTTCAAATCATTATTTAATACTTTCATGAGGATGATTATAACATGAATAGAAAAAAGCCACCAGTAAAAAGTCTTGAAAAATATAAGGATATACGTAAAAAAGGATATAAAAAAGTCGTTAAAATAGTGTTGACATGAATTTAAAAGTTTGGTATTATATCAAAGCTGCTCAAAACGAGCAGAAAAAGTTCAAAAAAACTTTAAACAAATTTAAAAAAGTTGTTGACAAGATAAAATGAGCTTGATATAATAGCTAGGCTGTTTCAAACAGCGAAGCAAACGAACCTTGATAATTTAAGATTAAACAGTACACACAACCCTGAAAATAACTTAATTATTTTAAAAAATAATTGATGAGATTTCAGAAAAAACAACGTTTAGATTCGAACAGAATTTAAAACCTTTAAAAAACAGTAGATCTGTGAAAACAGATGCAAGCTAGCGAGAAGGCTAGATTAAACTTTTATATGAGAGTTTGATCCTGGCTCAGGATGAACGCTGGCGGCGTGCTTAACACATGCAAGTCGAACGAAGCTGCCT